>DATAAR010000193.1:0-6365 GCA_036259975.1 Solirubrobacteraceae bacterium
AAGGCGATCGATCGTTTCGATCTGAGCCGGGATGTGGCGTTCTCGAGCTATGCGGTGCCGACGATCCTGGGTGAGATCAAGCGGTACTTCCGGGATCGGACGTGGTCGGTGCGGGTGCCGCGCGATCTGCAGGAGCTGGCGCTGCGGGTGGATCGCAAGCTCACCGAGCTGTCGACGGACCTGCGTCGCCAGCCGACGGTGGACGAGATCGCCGAGGCGGTCGGGATGGACGCCGAGCAGGTGCTCGAGGCGCTGGAGGCGTCCGCCGCCTACCGCGCCACCTCGCTGTCGACGCCGCGCGGCAGCGACGACGAGGCGGGGGAGACGCTCGGCGACACGGTCGGCATGTCCGAGGAGGGCTTCGCGCTCGCCGAGCACCGCGCCACCCTCGACCGCCTGCTGCAGACCGTCTCGCCGCGCGAGCGCGAGGTGCTGCGGCTGCGCTTCGAGGAGGACCTGACGCAGGCCGAGATCGGCGAGCGGATCGGCGTGTCGCAGATGCAGGTGTCGCGGATCATCCGCCAGTCGATCAACCGCCTGCGGACGGTCGCGCACGGCGGCGGTTAGTAGCGGTCCCGCGCGGCCTACGCGCCGGCCGAGGCCGCCCGCAGCTCCCCCACGAGCCTGTCGCGCAGCAGCGCGAAGCCCAGCGTGCCCGCGAACGCGCGCAGCGCACGCCGCCGGTCGGCGTCGAGCGGCTGCACGTCGCCCGCGAGGATGAGGAGCACCCCGAGCGGGTCGCCGGCGACCGCGACGGGGACCGCGCAGGCGTGCAGGCGCTCCGGCACGCCGAGCGCCGCCGCCGCGGCAGGCTCCAGCCACGACGGCTCCCCGTCGCGCAGCGCGCGGGCGAGCTCAGGATGCGCGGCCACGGTGGCTGCCGCGCGCGCCAGGCGGCCGCGGTGCGAGCCGTCGATGATGAGCCGCCCGCACTCGTGACGGGCGAGCGCGGCGTCGACCGCATCGGCCTGGCGCACGAGCACTTCGAGGCTCGTCTCGATCGCCGCCTCGGAGTCCGGCTCGCGCTGCAGCGCGTCGGCCATCTGCGCCACCGCGTCCAGCCACTGCGCCCACCGCGACTGGCTGTGGCGCAGCGCGTCCAGCTCGCGGCGCTGGGCGGCCAGTGCCGCCCGCGCGGCGCGCTCGCCGTCGCCCTCCAGGCCCAGCATGGCGACCAGCGGCGGGTCGCCGGGCTCGCCGGCCAGGCGGAAGAGCGCCGAGCGCGCCATGTGCCGGGTGTGACCGCCCCACGCGGGATGGTGCGCCTCGACCGGCGCCGCGTCGGTGGCGAACAGGCGCTGGAGCGCGTTCTCGCAGGGCGAGCCGGCGAACGCCGGCGCGGCGCGGACGAGCTCCGCGCCGACCGCGGGCGCGCCCGGCAGCCGGCGCAGCGCCGCGTTGGCGTACTCGATCCGCATCGGCGCGGGCCCGGAAAGCACGACCACCGGCACCGGGAGCTGCTCGACCACGCCGGCGAGCGTCCGCGGCCCCGGCGGCTCCGGCGCCGGGGCCGCCCGTGCGCGGGCGATCGCCTCCGGCAGCGGCACGTCGTGCGCCGCCGCCTGGCGCACCGCGACGACGCGCGCGACGTCGCCGAGGGCGTAGCGCCGCGCGCCCGCGCCGACGCGATGCGGCGTCGGGAACCCGTACCGGCGCTCCCATGTCCGCAGGCGCTCGCGCGACACGCCGGTGAGCTCGGCGAACTCCGTGACCGTGAGCGTCTGCCCATCGCTGCCCACCCGATTCATCTGGCGCAATGATGTCGAAATCGGGCTGACCGGGATTGCCCACCTTTGACGGCGCGCCGCCGCTCGGCAGGATGCCCGCGTTCACGACAGGGGGTGACGACGTGGAACACGCGGAGAGGACCCGCGAGCTCCTGCGTCGCTGGCACGAGGACGGAGACCGTGCCGCGCGGCAGGAGGTCGCCGAGTCGCTGCTGCCACTCGCGCGGAGCCTGGCGCGCCACTACGCGGGCAAGGGCGAGCCGCTCGAGGACCTCGAGCAGGTTGCCTCGGTCGGCCTGCTCAACGCCATCGACCGGTTCGACATGTCCCGCGACGTGCGGTTCGCGACCTTCGCGGTGCCCACCATCGCCGGCGAGCTGAAGCGCCACTTCCGCGACCGCGGTTGGATGCTCCGCGTCCCGCGCGACATCCAGGAGCTCAGCGCGCGCGTCACCCGCTGCCGCGAGACCCTCACGCGCGAGCACGGCCGCTCGCCGACGGTCGGCGAGGTCGCGAGCGCGCTCGGCGAGAGCGACGAGCGGATCCTCGACGCGCTCCGCGCGGCCGACGCCTACCGAACGATGTCCCTCGACGAGCCGCTGGCGGGCGCCGAGAGCGGCGGCGTGCTGGACGCGATCGGCGGCGAGGACGACGGCTTCGCGCGCGCCGAGGAGCGCGCGATGCTGGACATCGGGCTCGAGACGCTTGCGCCCCGCGAGCGCGAGGTCGTGCGCCTGCGCTATTACGAGGGGATGACCCAGCGCGAGATCGCGCGCGCGATCGGGGTCTCGCAGATGCATGTGTCGCGCCTCATCCGCCGCTCGGTCGACTCGATGCGCGAGACGATCGCGCCGGTCACGCGCGCCGCCTGAGGCACGGCTTGAAGCGTCGTCCCGCTGGGGACCCCAGCGGCATGTCGACCCACGCACCCGAGCACCCGCAGGACCGCAGCGAGGACGAGCAGGAGCGGCTGAACCGCCAGATGATGGAGCTTCTCAACGAGCTCCGGGTCGCCATGCCGGGCGTGCAGGTGCTGTTCGGCTTCCTGCTCACCGTCCCGTTCCAGCAGCGCTTCCAGCGCGTCACCGAGTTCCAGGAGACCATCTACTTCGTGACGCTCATCGCCGCCGCCGTCGCCACGGCGTTCCTCATCGCGCCGTCGGCCTACCACCGGCTGATGCTCGAGCGCCACGACAAGCCGAACATCATCCACATCGGCAGCGGCCAGATGGTCGCGGGCCTGTGCGCGCTCGCGGTCGCGATGAACGGCGCCGTGCTTCTTGTCACCGACGTGCTGTTCGAGGCCGACACGGTGACGGTCACGGTCGTCGCGCTCGCGAGCCTGTACCTGACGCTGTGGTTCGGCTTCCCGCTCGTGCGGAGGGCGCAGAAGTGACCGCGCCGGCGGCGATCCTCGACATCGATGGCACGCTCGTCGACTCGAACTACTTCCACGCGCTCGCGTGGTACCGCGCCATGGTCGCCCACGGTTATCAGCTCCCGATATGGCGCATCCATCGCGCGATCGGCATGGGCAGCGACCAGATCATCGGCGCGCTGCTCGGCGACGAGGTCGAGGAGCGCGACGGGGACGACATCCGGGCGGCCGAGACCGAGCGCTATTTCGAGCTGATCGACGAGGTCCGCCCGCTGGACGGCGCGCGCGAGCTGATCGAGGACCTCAAGGAACGCGGCCGGACGGTCGTGCTGGCCAGCTCCGCCAAGCCGGAGGAGGTCGAGCACTACCTCGACCTGCTGGGCGCGCGCGCGCTCGCGGACGCGTGGACCACCTCGGGCGACGTCGAGCGCACGAAGCCGTATCCGGACCTCGTGAACGCGGCGCTGCGGCGCGCCGGCGGTGGCCGCGGCGTGATGGTCGGCGACTCGGTGTGGGACTGCAGGGCGGCAGAGAACGCGGGCGTGGACACGGTGGCCGTGCTCACCGGCGGCTTCTCCGACAGCGAGCTGATCAAGGCCGGCGCGGTCACCGTGTTTCCCTCGATCCAGGCCCTGCGCGAGCGGTTGTCGTGGACCCCGCTGGGGTAGCGAGGTGATATGAGCCTCAAGGACAAGATCACCGGCCGTGCGAGGAAGGCCGCGGGCGACCTGGCCGACGACGCGTCGCTGCGGCGCAAGGGCGCGCAGGAGGAGCGCAAGGGCCAGGCGAAGGAGGAGCTCGCCGAGGCCCATCGGAAGGCCGACGCGAAGGCCGAGGAGGTCGCCAACCTGGAGCGCAAGACCTCGTGATGGAGGTCCCGCAGCCCGCCGAGGCTCCGACCCCCGCCGTGCCGGAGCCCGCGGTGGTGCCCGATCCCGAGCCCGCGCCGCCGGGCGGGCCGCCCGGCAACCCGGATCCCGGCCCGGTCGTGCCCGACCCCGCGCCGCCCGACGCGCCGGAGCCGGTCGAGCCGCCCCCGCCGGAGCCCGACACGCCGCGCGAGGACCCGATCGAGCCGCCGCCCGCGCCCCAGACCGAATAGCCCCGCGCACCGGCGTTGCGCCGCGCATTCGCTACCGGCGGGCGCTGGCCGCCGGACCGTCCGGCGGTGCGCATCCGGTCTGCGCGGGTGTGGCGCCCCGGAAGCCGTCCGGCGCAGTCCCTAGACCTCCTCGCATGCGGTTCGTCTTCTCGCTCTACCTCGCCGTAATCGCGGCCGGCCTCGCGCTCTACATCGTCGTCGGCCTCACGCACCACTGATGCGCCACCTCTGGAGGGAGAACAGCCTCTCGCTCGTCTTCCTGCTGTTCTTCGTCCTGGCCGTGGGGGGCCAGGCCGTCGCGGGGTGGCGCGAGTTCAACGAGCAGGCGCTCGCGCACCAGGAGGAGACGATCTCGCTCGGGCGGTACCTGACCTCGTCGAGCTTCGGCAACGCCATGCTCGAGAACTGGCAGTCGGAGTACCTGCAGTTCACGCTCTTCATCCTGCTCACGGTCTGGTTCATCCAGCGCGGGTCGCCGGAGTCCAAGGAGCCGGGCAGGGAGGGCGGCGAGTCAGACGAGGAGCAGCTGCTCGGAGAGCACGCGCGGCCCGACTCGCCGCGCTGGGCGCGCGGCAACGGCTGGCGCGTGGCGCTCTACTCGAACTCGCTCGTCATCGCCATGACGAGCATCTGGCTGCTGTCCTGGTTCGGCCAGTCGGTGACCGGCTGGAGCGAGTACAACTCCGACCAGCTCACCCACGAGGAGTCGCCGGTGAGCTGGCTCGGCTACCTGGGCACGGCGCACTTCTGGGAGTCGACGCTGCAGAACTGGCAGTCGGAGTTCCTCGCCGTCGGCTCGATGGTCGTGCTGTCGATCTACCTGCGCCAGCGAGGCTCCCCGGAGTCCAAGCCGGTGGGAGCCCCGCACGCTGCGACGGGGACGGAGGGCTGAGCCCGGCGGGCGGGCAGGCCCGATCGGCCTAGGCCTTGCCCTCCGCCTCGTACTCGCGCAGGTAGCCCTCGAACAGGCGCCGGTGGCCCTCCTCGTCGCGGAGGATCGCGATGACCATGTCGTTCGTCACCGGGTCGGTCTCGTCGGTCGCGTCGATGATCGCGTTGTAGTGCTCGATCGCGCCGGTCTCGGCCTCGATGACGCCCTTGATCACATGGACGATGTCGGTCTGCTCCTCGGGCGGCTGGAGGTAGCTCTGCTCGGCGTTGAACTCGAGCGAGCCCGGCACCACGCCGTACAGCTCCTTGATGCGCTGGGCGAACTGCTGGGCATGGCCGAGCTCCTCGGTGATGTCGGCCTGCAGCGACTCGACGATCTCCTGGGCGCGCACGCCGTCGGGGTTGATCGAGTTGGCGATGTAGCTCATCACCGTCTCGATCTCCATCCAGTAGGCCTTCTTGAGCATCGCGATGATCTGCTCGCGGGTGTCGGTGTTCTCGTCGGCCAGGATGCCCTGGGCCGCGGAGCGAAGCGTCGCCATCGGCGTCTCCTTGGATCGGTTCCGAGGTCTCAGGGCACGCTACCCCGTGACCCGCCGGCGCCAATCCGCGGCGGGCGTGGGCCGAGGCGCCGGCGCCGCGTCACGCGCCGTTTGACCCCGGCAGACGGTCGGTAAGGACCAGGGGAGAGCCAGACCCCGACCCGAGGAGATTTCGACCATGGCTGGGAAGCTCGAGGGCAGGACGATCGCGTTCCTCGCCACCGACGGCGTCGAGCAGGTGGAGCTCGTGGAGCCGCGCAAGGCGATCGAGGAGGCCGGCGCGAAGACCGAGCTCATCGGCCTCGAGGACGGCGACATCCAGGGCTTCGACCATCTCGACCACGCCGACACCTTCAAGGTCGACAAGGCGGTCAAGGATGCCGACGTCGCCGACTACGACGGCCTCGTCATCCCCGGCGGCGTCGCGAACGGCGACTTCCTGCGCGCCGACGAGGACGCGGTGCGCTTCACCGCCGCGTTCGCCGAGGCGCGCAAGCCGATCGCTGCGATCTGCCACGCCCCGTGGGTGCTGGTCGAGGCGGGCATCGTCAAGGGCCGCACCATCACGTCGTTCCCGTCGCTGCAGACCGACGTCCGCAACGCCGGCGGCACGTGGGTCGACGAGGAGGTGCACGTCGACCAGGGCCTCGTGACGAGCCGCAAGCCGGACGACATCCCCGCCTTCAGCGCCAAGGCCATCGAGGAGTTCTGCGAGGGCGCGCACG
>DATAAR010000194.1:0-4201 GCA_036259975.1 Solirubrobacteraceae bacterium
CGGCGGCGGGGCGCCGGGGCCGCGGCCGCCGTCGATGTGCACGATGCGCTCGTGCCCGAGCTCGGCCAGGTGGCGGACCGCGACGCGCGCGCCGACGGAGTCGTCGCTCGAGACCACGTCGACCGCCCCGCCGCGGAGGTCGCGCCCGACGAGCACGACCGGCGCCGAAGCGGTGGCGGCGACGATGTCCTTCGCGCCCATCCGCGGGCTGACGAGGATCAGCCCGTCGGTGCGGTACTCGAGCAGCGCGTCGACCATCGCGCGCTCCCGGCTCGGGCGGCGCTCGCCGGTGCAGATCAGCACGCGGTAGCCGAGGCGCGACGCGAGCTGCTCGATGCCACCCGCGATCTCGGCGAAGAACGGGTTGTGCAGATCGTTCAGCAGCACGCCGACGGTGCGCGTGCGGCGACTGGCCAGGCTGCGCGCCATCGCGTTGGGGCGGTAGCCGAGGCGCGAGGCGGCGGCGAGCACCCGCTTGCGGCGGTGGGGGCTGACCTTCGGGCTCTCGCGCATCACGAGCGACACGAGCGCGCGCGATACGCCGGCCTCCCGGGCGACGTCCTCCATCGTGGGGAGGCCGGCCAATTCGCCCTTGACAGCCATCGCGAGGCCAAAGATACTCCCTCCGGCGTTAGAGCGCTCTAATTTTTTGGCGCGCTCTACCGCCGGAGGAGAGAGCACACCATGCAGCCACAGGCCAGCAACGGCGCGGCGCCCTCGGCTTCGTCGCTCGCGGATCCCGCGCGCCTGGCCGGAGCGCCGATCTCGTGGGGCGTGTGCGAGGTCCCCGGGTGGGGGCTCATGCTGCCGCCGGAGCGCGTGCTGTCGGAGATGGCGTCCCTCGGGCTGCGCGCCACCGAGCTCGGCGCGATCGGCTTCCTGCCGCAGGAGCCGGCCGCCGTCCGGGCGGCACTCGCCGCCCACGGCCTGCGCCTCGTGGCGGGCTTCGTTCCCGTGGTGCTGCACGAGCGCTCCTTCGAGGTCACCCGCGCGGCCGCCGAGGACGCCGCGCGGCTGCTCGCGGGCGCCGGTGCCGAGGTGTTCGTCGCGGCGGCCGTCGCCGACTTCGCGTGGTCGCCGCGCGTCGAGCTCGGCGCCGCGGCCTGGGACCGGGTCGCGGCGCACCTCGCGGCGCTCGAGGCCCTGGTCGCGCGCCACGGACTCACACTCGCGCTGCACCCGCACGTCGGCACGCTCGTCGAGACGGCCGCCGACGTCGAGGCCGTGCTCGCCCGCAGCGACACGGGCTGGTGCTTCGACACCGGCCACCTGCTGGTCGGCGGCGTCGACCCGACCGAGTTCGCGCGCCGCCACGGCGACCGGATCGTGCACGTCCACCTCAAGGACGTCGACGCGGGCCTCGCCGCGCGGCTCAACACCGGGGAGCTCTCGCTGGTGGAGGCGACCCAAGCGGGCCTGTTCCGCCCGCTCGGCCGGGGCGACGCGGGCATCGCGCGGGCCCTCGACCTGCTCGACCGCTCGGGCTACCGCGGCTGGCTGGTGCTCGAGCAGGACACCGCGATCACCGGGGCGGAGCCGCCGGTGGGGCGCGGCCCGATCCTCGATGTGAAGGCCAGCATCGAGTTCCTGCAAACCGTGGCTCCCGGGAGAGAGAGGGAACGTCTGTCATGAGACGACTGCTGGGCATCCTCGCGGCGCTCGTCGCCGTCGTCATCGTCGCCGCGTGCAGCACCGCGGACGAGAACGCCTCGACGACCGAGACGACGACCGGCGCCGACGCCAACACCACCGCGACGCAGAGCGACAACGTCCAGCTCACGCAGCGCCGCGGCCTGACCATCGCGATGGTCACCCACGGCGACGGCGGCTCGTTCTGGTCGGTCGCCAAGAAGGGCGCGCAGGACGGAGCCAAGGACATGGGCGTGAGGCTGCGCTACACCGAGTCGAACAACGACCCGGAGAAGCAGGCGCAGATGATCGAGGCGGCCGTCACCGAGAAGGTCGACGGGCTCGCCGTCTCCGCGCCGAACCCGGACGCCATCAAGGGCGCGGTGCAGCGCGCGCGGTCCGCCGGCATCCCGGTCGTCACGCTGAATTCGGGCGCCGAGCAGTCGTCGGAGCTCGGGGCGTTCACGCACGTGGGTCAGACCGAGACGATCGCCGGGCAGGGCGCCGGCCGGCAGTTCAAGCAGGCGGGCGTAAAGAAGGTGCTCTGCGTCATCCACGAGCAGGCCAACATCGGCCTCAACCAGCGCTGCGACGGCGCGAAGACGGGCTTCGGCGGGAGCGTCACCACGCTGCAGGTCAAGGGGACCGACGACATCCAGACGACGCTGACGGAGATCCAGTCGAAGCTCTCGTCGGACAGGTCGTTCGACGGCGTGCTCGCGCTGAATCCCGACATCGCGGTCGCCGCGCGCGACGCCGCCAAGGCGGCGCGCTCGGACGCGAAGGTCGCCACGTTCGACCTCTCGGGCGACGTGGTCAAGAGCATCGCGGACGGCTCGATCCTGTTCGCCGTCGACCAGCAGCAGTACCTGCAGGGCTACCTGCCGGTCGTGTTCCTGACCCTGAACAAGACGAACGCCAACACCGTCGGCGGCGGCCGGCCGGTGCTGACCGGACCTGGCTTCGTCACCAAGGAGAACGCCGCGACCATCGAGAGGCTGGCGGAGGCCGGCACGCGCTGACCCCCGCGGCGGCGGCCGCCGCCCGGCGCGGCGGCCGCGGCCCGGGCGGCTCATCGCAAAGGAGGAGACAGACGCAATGACTGAGCAAGCGATCGGAGGGCCGGAGACCACGCCGACCGTCAGCGTGGTCGACGACCGCCTCGCAGAGGTCAGCACCTTCACGAAGCTGCTGCGCCGGCCGGAGCTCGGAGCGCTGATCGGCGCCCTCGCGGTGGGCATCTTCTTCGCCGCCACGGCGCCGAGCTTCCGCACGCTGGGCGGCATGGCGAACTGGACCGACGTCGCCTCGACCCTGGGCATCATGGCCGTCGTCGTCGCGCTGCTGATGATCGGCGGCGAGTTCGACCTGTCGGCGGGCGTCATGACCGGCACCACCGGCCTGTTCATGGGCATCCTCACAACGGAGGCCGGGTTCAGCATGTGGCCGGCGATCGTCCTGACGCTGCTCTTCGCGGCCACGGTCGGGTTCGTCAACGGCATCATGGTGGTCAAGACGAAGCTGCCCAGCTTCATCGTCACGCTGGCCACGTTCTTCGTCCTGCAGGGCGTGAACCTCGGCGTGACGAAGGCGATCACCGACACCGTGCGCGTGGCCGGGCTGCTCGACGTGCCCGGCTACCACGGCGCGGCGACGCTGCTGGCGAGCACGTTCTGGGAGCCCTACAACTTCCGCATCAGCGTCGTGTGGTGGATCGGCATCACCGTCGTCGCGACGTGGGTGCTCGCGCGCACGCACTGGGGCAACTGGATCTTCGCGGTCGGCGGCGACGCGAACGCGGCGCGCAACGTCGGCGTCCCGGTCGCCCGCGTGAAGATCGCGCTGTTCATGACCGTGTCGGTCTGTGCGGGGCTCGTCGGGATGATGATCGCGCTGCGCCTCGGCTCGATCCAGGCCGGCCAGGGCATCGGCGAGGAGTTCACGTACATCATCGCCGCGGTGGTCGGGGGCTGCCTGCTGACGGGCGGCTACGGCTCGGCGATCGGGGCCTCCATCGGGGCGCTCATCGTCGGCATGGCGTTCATCGGCATCCAGTTCTCCGGCTGGAACACCGACTGGCGCTTCCTGTTCCTCGGCGTGATCCTGCTCGCCGCGGTCCTCGTCAACAACCTCGTGCGCAAGAGCGCGGAAGGAGCTCGGCGATGACCACGAACGGACAGTCCGCGAACGGCACGCCGCTGCTCGAGGTCCGCAACGTCTCGAAGTTCTTCGGCAGCGTGATCGCGCTCAAGGACGTCTCGTGCACCGTGAACGCGCACGGCGTCACCTGCGTGCTCGGCGACAACGGCGCCGGCAAGTCGACGTTCATCAAGATCCTCTCGGGCGTGCACCAGCACGACGAGGGCGAGTTCCTGGTGGAGGGCGAGCCGGTGCGGTTCGGCTCGCCGCGGGCCGCGCGCGAGCGCGGGATCGCGACCGTGTTCCAGGACCTCGCCACCGTGCCGCTGATGTCGATCTGGCGCAACTTCTTCCTCGGATCGGAGCCGACCGCCGGCGCGGGCCCGCTGAAGCGCATCGACGTCAAGCGGGCCAAGGAGATCGTGCACGAGGA
>DATAAR010000195.1:0-6291 GCA_036259975.1 Solirubrobacteraceae bacterium
GGCCCGCGGCGGGGGTGGGTGGCTAGGCCGCGTCCAGAGGGTTCACACGCTCCGCCGGACCGGGATCGTGAGCATGCCCGCGCTTGCGTCTCGGCGTCCATCGGACGATGGTCCTAGGACGCCAACTTCGAGCGCCGCCCCGAGCGGCGCTAGGGTCCGCCCGAGGTGAGGATCCTGGCGATCGACGGAGGCGGCATCCGCGGGCTGATCCCGGCCGTCGTCCTCGCCGAGATCGAGCGGCGCACCGGGCGCCGCACGGCCGAGCTGTTCGACCTCATCGCGGGCACGTCGACCGGCGGCATCCTGGCGTGCGGGCTGACCCGCCCGGCGCCGGACGGCGCCGGCGGGCCGGCATTCAGCGCCGCGGACCTCATCGGGCTGTACGAGAGCGAGGGCCCCGAGATCTTCCACCGCTCGCTGATCAAGCAGGTGATCTCGGTGGGCGGCCTGGTCGACGAGCGCTACGACGACGCCGGGCTCAACGCCGCGCTGCGCCGCTACCTCGGCGCCGCGCGCCTGTCGGACGCGCTGACGGACGTGTTCATCACCGCGTACGAGATCGAGCGGCGCACGTCGTTCTTCTTCCGCTCGTCGCGCGCCCGACACGAACCGGCGCACGACTTCACGCTGGTCGACGCCGCGCGCGCGACCGCCGCGGCGCCGACGTACTTCGAGCCCGTGCGGGTGAGCGACGTCGCCGGGGCGCAGAGCTGGACGCTCGTCGACGGCGGCGTCTTCGCCACGAACCCGGCGATGGTCGCGTACGCCGAGCTCACCGCCGCCGGGCGCCGCGAGGAGATCGACCTCATCGTGTCGCTCGGGACCGGCTCGCACACGCGGCGCCTGCCGTACGAGGCGGTCCGCGACTGGGGGCAGCTCGAGTGGGCGCGGCCGCTGATCGACGTCGTGTTCGACGGGGTCGCCGACTCGGTCGACTTCGAGCTCGAGCAGCTGCTGCCGGGCGGCCGCTACGTGCGCCTGCAGACGCCTCTCGACGAGGCGAGCGACGACCTCGACGACGTGAGCGACCGCAACCTCGAGGCGCTGCGCCGCGAGGGCGCCCGGCTGGTCGAGGCGCGCAGCGACGACCTCGACCGGATCGCCGCGGCGCTCGTGCCCGCCTGATCTCGCGTTGGGCGACGGCGGTCGGCGGGGAGAGCCGTCCGCATGGCCCTGCACCTGAACGTCGCCGAAGGCATCCACCGCATCGAGGACGCCTACACCAACTGGTTCGTCGTCGAGGAGGACGGGCGCCTGCTCGTCGTCGACGCCGGCGTGCCGAGATCGTGGGACAGCCTCCACGAGGCGCTGGAGCGGCTCGGGCGCGGGCCCGAGGCCGTCGAGGCGGTCGTCCTGACCCACGCGCACTTCGACCACGTCGGGTTCGCGGAGAAGGCGCGCTCGGAGCTCAACGTGCCCGTCTACGTGCACGAGAACGACGTTCCGCTCACGCGTCACCCGTGGCGCTACGACTTCACGCGCCCGCGCTCGCTGTACTTCGCCACGCAGGTCCAGGCGCTGCCGATCGTGGCCGAGTTCCTCAAGACGCGCGCGTTCTGGCCCCCGCCGGTCAAGCAGGTCGTGCGCTACACCGGCGACGACGGCACGCTGCCGGTGCCGGGGTCGCCGCGCGTCGTGTACTGCCCCGGCCACACGCTCGGCCACTGCGCGCTGCACTTCGCCGAGCGCGACACGCTGATCGCCGGCGACGCGATCGTGATGCTCGACCCGTACACCGCGCGGCGCGGGCCGCGCCTGGTGGCGCGCGCGGCGGTGGCCGACGTCGAGCGCAACCTCGCCGCGCTCGACGCCCTCGTGCAGACCGGCGCGACGACGGTCCTGACCGGCCACGGCGAGCCGTGGACCGGCGGGATCGAGGCGGCGGTGGCGCAGGCGCGGAGCGCGGGCTCGGCGTAGCCCGGCGGCGATCAGGCGTACAGCGCCGTGCGCTCCACCGCCGCGGACGCCAGCTGGGCCAGGTGCACGAGCACGGCCTCGTCGGTCCGGCCGAACGCGCGGGGCCGATGGTGGAAGACGTGGACGAACCCGATCGCCCGCCCGTCCAGCGCGGTGAGCTTCGCCGCGAGCCACGACCGAACCGGCGCGCCCGCGCCGGCGACGCCGACGGCGCCGCCGGGCGCCTCCATGCGGATCACCGGAGTGGACGACGGCACGCGCCGATCGAGGGCCGAGAGGTCGCTGAGCGCCAGGCGGGCGCCCCAGGCCGCGTCGGTCTCCGCGTACGAGGCGGCCCGCGCGTGCGGCGCCGCGCCGTCCGCCGACAACGTCGCGACGCAGCATGCACCGCCGACGAGCTCGCGGGCCTGCTCGGCGAGCAGATGGAGGATCTCGTGGGTGGAGCCGCCGCCGTCGAGCGCCAGCGACGCGTCGGCGAAGAAGCTCGACAGCCGCCGCACCATCGCGGCGCGCCGGCGCTCGGCCTCCGCGGCGGCGCGCGCCTCGCTCGCGCCGCGCTGCACCATCTCGAACGCCGACAGGCCCTCGAGCAGGAAGTCGCGTCCCGCGTGCGTCGTCGCGTCGATGTCGACGGCGGCGCGCAGCCCCGCCCGCAACGCCTCGTGGTGGGCCTCGGCGATGTCCATCACGCCGAGGCCGCTCAGCACCGCCTCGCGACCGAGCTCGTACGCCGCCCGCAGCGTGCGCTCGTCGCGTTCGGCCAGGTACGCCAGGAACGCCGCGGTGTAGGCCGAACGAAACGGCGGGCGGTGCGTCACGCGCGCCTCCGCCGCTCGCGCATGAGCTCGAGCTCGTCGCGGACTCGCCACTTGACCATCGTCACGGTCGTACCCCGGCCGGGCGCCGACGCGACCTGGAAGTCGTCCATGAGGCGGCGCGCGCCGGGCAGCCCGAGGCCGAGGCCCCGGCTCGTGGTCGACCCCTCGCCGAGTGCCGCCTCGACGTCGCGGATCCCCGGGCCCTCGTCGCGGGCGATCACCTGCAGCCCGCACCGGCGGAGCTCGTCCAGGGGACGGAGCACGATCTCCCCGCGGCCGACGTGGACGACGATGTTGCGGGCCACCTCGGAGATCGCGGTCGCGATGAGCGTCGCATCCGTCCGGGAGAAGCCCTGCCGCGTGGCGAGCGCCCGCCCCTCGGCGCGGGCGGGGACGAGGTCGGAGTCGTCGTTGATCGGGACGCGGACCTCATCGTTCATCGCGACCCTCACGGCCGGTCAGCCGATCCAGCAGCGCGACCGCCTCGTCGAGGTCGAGCACGGCGCGAAGGAGCTCGAGGTTGAGATCGAACTGGACCATCGCGATCGCCACGTCGGGCTGGATGCCGACGATCACCGTCTCGGCTCCACGCAGCCTCGCCGTCTGAACGATGGACCGGAGGGCGCGCGCCATGAAGGAGTCGATGACGTCGAGCGCTCCGACGTCGACCACGATTCCCCGGATCCGTTGGACGCCGACGCGCTCGGCGAGGTCGTCGCGCAGCCCGAGCAGCTGTCCGTCGGTCAGGTCCGACCGGATCGAGGCGATGAGGTAGTCGCCCTGCCGGAGGATCGCGACCGACATGGTGCCTCAGTGCGGCCGGGACCCCGATCCGTCGGCCGACCGCCGTAGTCCCAGGAGCCGTTCGGCCTCCTCGAGCCCGCCCTGCAGGTCGCCGACGGTCCGCATCATGCCGAGGTTGACGCCGAGGTCCACGAGCGTCTGCGCAATCTTGGACGACAGGCCCGTGATGATCGCGCTGGCGCCCATGAGCCGGGCGGCCTCGACCGTCTGCACGAGGTGGTTGGCGACCGTCACGTCGATCGTCGCCACGCCGGTGATGTCGATGACGACGACCTTGGCGCGGTTCTGCTGGATCGCACCGAGCAGCTGCTCGGTGAGCTGGCGCGCGCGCTGCGAGTCGAGCACGCCGATGATCGGCAGGATGAGCAGGCGATCGCGGACCTGCAGCACGGGAGTCGAGAGCTCGCGGATCGCCTCCTGCTGCTGGCGGATGACGCGCTCGCGCTCCTCGACGAAGCTCACGCCGACCGTGACCGCGATGCGATTGGCCGCCGGCTCGTAGGCGTCGAGGATGCGATCCAGGACCTGCGGCTCGGACTGGTAGTGCTGGAACAGCGACCGCGCGAGGACGTCGCGGAGCAGCAGCACGATGCCGAGGACCTCTTCGGTCTCGACGCCGCGCGGGATGATGCGCTCCGACAGATCGCGCGCATATGCCTGCAGCGTCTCGACGCTGCCGGTCTCGAGTGCCGAGACGTAGTTGTCGTAGACCGCGGTCACCTCCGAGAAGATCTCCTGCGGCGTCATCGCGCGCAGCAGCTGTGCGTCGGTGATCCGCCGCGCCCACTCCTCGCGCAGATCGCCGCGCTGCTCGCGAAGATGCGCAACGAGTTGGCGGAGCAGTGGCGCGTCGAGCTCCGTGCCGCCGGGCCGCTGGTCGTCCGCGCCTTCCGTCTGTGGTGGCATCGCTTCCTCCATGAGGGTGATCTGCGCCGGGCCGCCCCGGTCAGGCCGCGCTGCGGTCGTCCGCGCGCGCTCCGTCCGCGAACAGCCCGGCGATCGCCGCAACGGTGTCCTCGCGGCCCAGGGTCGGCGACGATGACAGCACGCTCGCGACCGTCGCGACGAGTGCGTCGGCCAGCCAGGTGCTGGGGATGTCCCCCCGGATCTCGCCGATCTCCTGGCCGCGCTCGAGCAGGCGCCGCAGCGGCCCGCTGACGTGGCGCTCGAGCTCGCCCGGAGCTGGACGCAGCCGTTCGCGGGCGAGCACGACGATCAGGTCGCCCACGTCGACGAGCGCACGCACCGCGCGCGTCACGCCGTCCGCGACCGGCACGTGCTCGATCCGGGCCGAGGCGAGCCGCTCGCCGGCGCTCCGGATGGCGTGCTCGGCGAGCTCGTCGAGCAGCGACTGCCGGTTGGGGAAGTACCGGTACACGGTGGCGCGCGCCACCCCGGCCGCCTCCGCCACGTCCGTCATGCTGCCGCGCTCGCCCTGCGCGGCGAGGACGGTCGCGGCCGCCTCGAGGATCGCGGTGGCCACGCGCTGCTGCAGCGCCTGCCTGCCGGACCCTGGCTGCGACGCCTGCATATCAGCGCGCGATCTTACGCTTCTCTTGACGAGACATCCATGTCTCACCTAGATTCATCGCAGTCCGGGTCTCGGACGGTGCAGGCCGCCAGTCGAGATGACGAATCCCTCTTCCATCAAGGAGCTCCCTCAGGACTGACCGACACCGCGTGAGGGCCGGGTTCGCATCCCCGGCTCAGCACTCCCGTGGGCGGATGCCCCCCCGCGAGCGGGAGCCGGCGTGCTCCCGCGGATCCACGGGCACGGCAGGAGGTGGTGCGGCCTACGCCGGGCTGGTCACCCCGGGCGCCGCACCACCGTCCTGCCCAGGGCCGCGCGCGCGGCCGCGGCGGGCGTCGAGCGCAGCCGCGCAAGACCCACAGCCGGCGCCCCCGAGACGGCGAGGGCCCCGTGAACCCCGGGGCCCTCGCCACGTACGTCTGCCTGGGTTCGGGGAGCCAATCAGGACGCAAGGCGCCGCCGAATCGCCTGACCGCGCTTTGGCACACCGGCTCCGGCACGGAGCGCGGCAGCGCGCCTCGCACGGCCCACCGCGCTCTGTTCGACGCGCACGTCGCCGTGAGATTACGCTGACTCTTGACGAGACAGTAGTGTCTCATCTAGCTTCACCGCGTTCCTATGCTCAGACAGCGACCACCGCTGGCTGAGGCAATGTCTCTCTCCACACAAGGAGGGCCCTATGGTCCGCTTCAAGCGGTTCTTCGCGTCGCTCGGCGTATCCGCGCTGCTCATGCTCGGCATCGCCACGCCGGCCGCAATGGCGCAGCAGCAGCAGGATGGTCTCGTGAACGTCGCCATCGGCGACATCACGATCGAGGACGTCAACGTCGGCGTCGCGGCGAGTATTGCGGCAACGGTCTGCGGCGTGCAGGTCGGCCCGGTCGTGGTGCTCGCCACGCAAATCGATGCTCGCGGCGGCCAGCGCACGGTGTGCGAAACGGACGCCGGGCCGGTCCGACTGACCCAGAACTGATCGCGGTCCGGAGAGCCGGGCTCCTCATCACCGGCTCCCGCCGCTCCGCGGCCGACGGGTCGATCTGGGCAGCGACCGCACGACCGCGCTGCCCGTGGCACGCCGCGGAGCACCGCAGCAGGTGGTGCGGCCGGCACGGGGATGCTCCGCTCCATCCCCGGTCGCCGCACCGCCGTTCTGCCCGTTCCGGCCGCGCCCACGACGTTCCGGGCGCACGGCCAAGACGCGCCGGATCCGGCGCCAGAGAA
>DATAAR010000196.1:0-3212 GCA_036259975.1 Solirubrobacteraceae bacterium
CGCCTTCCACAACGTGACGCTCGTCGCGGCGGTCGCCGGGCGCGAGCGGCGCTTCCCGCTCGTCGCGGAGGCCCCCGGGCCCGACCGGCGGCCCCCGCTCCTCCCGTAGACGCCGCGCCCGCGCGCGAGCTCGTCACGGCCCCTCGCGTCGTTGCTCCCCGTGGGCGATGCCTACACATACCGATTGGAACTGGACGCGCCTTCGCTCGATCTGCGAGCGGGAGGCTGCGCGCATCGTCTACAACCGAGCCGACCGCGACGACGCAGTGCAGGAGGCCCTCGCGCGCGCGTGGACGCACCGCGCCGCGTGTCGGACGCCGCTGGCCCCCGACGCCTGGGTCCGCCAGATCGCGCGGCGCGAAGCTGTGCGATTCGCCGTCAGGCAGCGCAGCGACCGCGAGCGGCGGACGGAGTGCGCCGTCGAGCTGCCGCACGCAGACGCGGCGGAAGCCGTCGCTGACCGCCTCGACGTACAGGGCCTCCTGCGCATGCTCGCGCCCCACGAGCGACGGCTCTTGATGCTCAGGTACCACGGCGACATGTCATACGGCGAGGTCGCCGACGCGCTGCAGGTGCCCGTCGGCACGGTCAAGGTGTGGCTCCACCGGCTTCACAAGCGCGTCGCGCCGCTCGCAGCTGCACAGTTGCGCGGCGAGGCGGCCACTACTTGCACTCGCTGAGTCGCGCCCACCGCCCAGGCGGCCATCGAGGTCTACTGCGACATACCGCCCGTCGCCGGACTCTGGCCCGGGCATCTAGCGAGTTGATCGATCGTTGGCGACGCCGATCGTGCCCTAGCGCCGCGTCCGGTGCGCCAGCGCGGCTGGCGCGCGGCCGCATCGGACGCGATCATGATCGCGCTGTAGGCGTTGACATGAGGCTGCGGCCGCGCCGGCCGTGTGCCCGTCGCCGCGGCCTACGACCCCAGCTCGTCGGGCCGCTCGGCGTCGCGGTAGGCCGACAACGCCCCCTCCGCAGCGTCGCGCAGCGCCGCCAGGAACGAGTCCTGGTCGTACACCGTGCGAGTCTCGACGCCGGCGACCGCGTGGAGCGGCACGAAGAGGTCGGGCTGCTGCGCCGCGTGCAGCCACAGCGCGAGCAGGTAGAGCGCCGGTACCCGGAACAGCCTCGCCTCGTAGTCGCCGCCGCGGACGCGCTCGTCGTCGGCGGCGACGGCGAGGGCATCGCGGATCGCCGCGCTGAACCGATCGTCGCCGCCGGCCACGGAAGAGCCACCGCGCGACTCCGGGTTGACCTCGAACGCGCCGAGCTCGCCGTTCGCATCGAAGCGGCTGAACCGCCAGGTGGGGCCTCCCTCCACGGTCTCCTCGGCCTCTTGCGCGCTCAGCAGCTGCTCGAGCCCCGCGGTGAACACGGGCTGCGGAGGCACCGCCATCCCGCCGCCCATCTCAGGATCGGCGTAGTCGGCGCGCAGCAGGCGCTTCCACCGTGGCGGGCGCGCGGGCTGCGCGGCCTGGGCGACTTCCGCTGGCGGCTCGGGGAACCTGATCGGCATTGCGTCACGCTGATGTCAGGTACGTGTGCGTCCACGTACCCGACCCCTTGTAGTTGTTGGCGAACTCGTCGAGGGGGATCGACGACGAACCGGACCAGGGATCCCGCACGTCGACTTCGACGCGACCGCCCACCCACCGGTAGCCCGTCAGCACCACGAAGTGGCCTCCACCCCCACGCCAGCCGACGCGTGCGGCGACCGGCCGGCCCGCGTTGATCTCGCTGCGCACCGTGTCCAACCCAACGCGCCCGCGTTTGAACTCTCCGAGGTTGCCCGTGCGGGTGAGCGCACGGTCGAGATAGTAGGGCTGGTTGCAAGCGGCGCTCGATCCGTCGGCGCAGCACGTGCCGACGCCCAGCTCGGCGGTGACGAGCTTGCACTGCGCCCAGGTGCTGTCCGGGTCATAGAACACCGAAGCACTGGTAGCGCATGCCGACCAGCACCAGTTCGTCTGCTGCTGCTGCTGGATTGCGAAGGGGAGGGTGCGTCCCTGCAGCAGCTTGCGCAGCGTGGCGAGCAGGCGTTTCACGGCGCCTCATCCAGCGCGTTCTCGAGGACGCTGATCGCGCCCGCCCCGATGCCCATCGCGAGGGCAGTGATCGCCTCGCCGAATTCGTCGATGTTCAACATTCAACGTCGCCTTCTGTAGTCGGCAGCTTCTCCTGCACACGTCGGCGCGTCAAGCGCGATCACGACGGGATTCGACCGCATCCAGCCCGGCTCCGACGCCGCGAACGGCGCGTTGGTCAACGCCCTCTGTGGCACGTCGGACGCTGCCGTATGACGACCGGCTCCCCCTCCAGCGCCTTGATGACGTTGGGATCCCCCGGAACTGGTCGGTGAGCCGGCGTTGGCGTGCATCTCTCTCGTTCCATCCGACACGGAGTCCGAACAGAGCTTGTCGCGCTCGCCGACGAGGCGATGTACCAGGCCAAGGCATCTGACGGCGATCAAGTCGTAGTCGTAGCGCGCGGCTCCGCGGGAGAACGTTCGCTCGCCGCACGAGCGTGCCCGTGACCGTCATGCGTGGGGCCGCGCCGCACGGCGAAGATCAGGCGTACCTCCGTCCCGACGTCGGTGGACCCGGGACGGATCGTCACCTGGTCGCAAATCGCGGTCATGATCGACAGGCCGAGGCCCGCGCCCGGCGAGTCGGGGCGCCGAGACATGCCGACGCCGGTGTCGGTAACGACCACCTCGGCCCGCCCGGCGGTGCGGTCGGTGCTGATCCCGGCGGCCACCGTCCCCGGCCGGTCGTGGTCGCGGTAGGCGTGCAAGACGACGTTGGTGATCGCCTCCGATGCCGAGAGCTTCAGATCGGCGATGAGCGACTCGCCTTCGAGGTGCGCCTCAGCGAAGCTGACCAACCGTGCACAGAGCGGTCCGACGCAGACCGGTAGCGCCGGCGCGACCCAGGACGCGGCCCGCGCGCTCGATCCCGGGCCCGGCGGGACGTGAATCCGCTCCACGAGCGCGCCGGGGTGCTGCTCGACAGCAAGCGGCCCTGCGCTTCCGCGTTCGGCCAGAAGCCCGGCTCTGGGAGCCCATTCGCCATCAGCCCAGGGCTCGCGCGACTCGGCCTCGTCGATCCAGTGCAGCCACTGCTCCCGCGCCGCCACGCCGGCGCGGCCGGCGCTCAGACGCTCCTCGGCGCACGCTTGCCCGCGCTCAGACGCGAGCCGGTCGACGAGGCGAC
>DATAAR010000197.1:0-10484 GCA_036259975.1 Solirubrobacteraceae bacterium
CCCGCCGCCCAGTCCGGCACGGTCGCGAGCCGCTCGGGGAGCTCCGCGCCGTGGCGGCCGAGCACCGCGTCGATCGGCGTGACGCGGTCGGCGAGCTCGTGCATCGGCACGCCGAGCAGCATGTGCGCGCCGATCGGCGTGAGGCGCAGCTCGACGCCGTGCTGCTCGCCGTCGGACTCGACGATCGCGTGCCGGGTGTGCGGCGCGGCGACGAACGAGCGCAGCGGCGCGGGCACGCGCACCTCGGGCCCGAAGCTGACGATCACGTGCACCTCGCCCGACGGCACCTCGAGGCGCCGAAATGGCGTGCCGGTCCACTCGTCGTAGCCGAGGTAGCCGAGGACGTGCGGGCGCAGGACGGGCGGCGCGGTCCTGCGCACGAACTCCCACCGACCGGCCGGCGAGTCGTGCCGCTGGATCGTCACGGGCGGCGCGGGCATCGCCGGGTCAGCGTAGTGGCTCCAGTCAGCGCATCCGCTGCAGCCCTCCGGCCGGGGTGCTCCGTGGAGAGCGGCGGGTCTCGTGGAAGCCGCGCAGGCCGGCGGACCGGGGCTGGGCGCCCACATGATGACGATGGGCGGAACCGCGGCTGATCTCGGTGACGGTCGGGGTGAGCATGGTGTGTTCCTCCGGCGGGTGGTGAGTGGTGGTCTCGCCAGCTAAGACGGCGTTACTCATCCGGACTCATCGCTGCTCGAAGAAAATCTCCGATCTTCCGCCGGGCCTACGATCCGGCCGTGGCGGAGCTCGGCATCGACGGCTTCCGGTACACGACCGTCGTGGCCGGGCCGACCACCTACCGGCCCGGCGTCGCGGGCCGCGGGCCGGCCGTGCTGCTCCTGCACGGCTTCCCGCAGACGCACTACTGCTGGCATCGCGTGGCGCCGGCGCTGACGACGAGCAACACGGTCGTCATGTGCGACCTGAAGGGCTACGGCGAGAGCCGTTCCACGCCCGGCGGGCCACGCGGCGAGGGCTACAGCAACCGCGAGCGGGCGGCCGAGCTCGTCGGCGTCATGGCGAGGCTCGGCTTCGAGCGCTTCGCGGTCGTCGGCCACGACCGCGGCGGGCGCGTCGCCTACCGCATGGCGCTCGACCGCCCCGACGCCGTCGAGCGGCTCGCCGTGCTCAACATCGTCCCGACCGTCGACCAGTTCGAGCGCATGGCCGCCGAGACCGCGCTCGAGTACTGGCCGTGGTACCTCATGTCCCAGCCACCGCCGTTCGTGGAGCGCCTGCTCCGCCCGAGCGCCGAGTACGTCGTGCGCCACATCCTCGACACGTGGACCGCGACGCCCGGCGCGATCTCGGCGGAGGCCACCGAGCGCTACGTGCGCGCGTTCACCCCGGAGGCGATCGCCGGCATCTCCGCCGACTTCCGCGCGGCGTTCCACATCGACCGCGTCATGGACGCCGAGGATCGCTCCCGCGGGGCGCGGATCGGCTGCCCGGTGCTGGTGCACTGGGGCGCGGCGGAGGGGTCGATGGCGGACGGCCCGCTGCCGGTGTGGCGGTCGTGGGCCGGCGACGTGGCGGGCGGACCGCTGCCGTCCGGGCACTTCATCCCGGAGGAGGCGCCCGCGCAGCTCACCGAGTCGCTGCGGCGCTTCCTGGCTCCGGCCTCGCCAGGACGACCGACGTCTCGATCTGACGCTCCGGGATCGTCCAGTAGCTCCTGAGCAGCTCGGCCTTGCGCTCGGCCGGCACCCGCGCGAAGCCGTGCTCGGCATAGAAGCGGATCGCCCACTCGGCCGCCGCCCACGTGCCCACGAGCATCGGCCGCGTGGTCGCCCGCATCAGGTGCTCCAGCAGCGCGCCGCCGACCCCGCGCCGCTGGCTGTGCGGAGCCACATACGCGTGGCGGATCAGCTCGACGTCGCGGACCAGTTGCAGGCCCATGACGCCGAGCAGCGCGCCGCCGTCCTCGTAGCCCCAGAACACGACGCCGGCGGCGATCTCGGCGTCGAGCTCTGCCGCTGCCATGTACGGCTCGTGCCAGCGATCGGCCGGGATCACCCCGCGATACGCCTCGGCGGCGGCGTTCACGATCGCGAGGATCGCGGCCCGCTCGTCGTCGCGGCAGGGGCGGATGCGGCTCACGCCGGAGCGACCGCTACCGCACCCCGGCGCCGAGCCGCTCGCGCACCGCCGTGACGATCGTGTCGGCGTCCGGCAGGAAGTCGTCCTCGAGGGTCGGGCTGTAGGGCACCGGCGTCTCGTCGGTGGCCACGATCCAGGCGTCGTCGAGGTCGTGCAGTCCGTGCTCGGCCACCGCGCCGAGCAGGCCCGTGGCCCAGCCGCCGGTGCGCGGGCCCTCCTCGACGGCGACGAGGCGGTTGGTGCGCCCGACGGACTCGAGCACGGTGTCGACGTCGAGCGGGCGCAGCGTGCGCAGGTCGATCACCCCGGCGTCGATGCCGTCGTCGGCCAGGCGCTCGGCGGCCGCGAGCGCGTCGGGCACGCCCTTGCCGACGGACACGATCGTCAGGTCGTCGCCGGAGCGCGCGACGTTGGCCTCGCCGAGCGGGATCACGACGTCGGCGTCGGGCGCGTCGCCCTTCACGGAGTACAGGCGCTTGTGCTCGAGGAAGATCACCGGGTTGTCGTCGCGGATCGACGCCTTCAGCAGGCCCTTGGCCTCGGCCGGCGACGACGGGAACGCGATCTTCAGGCCGGGGATGCCCTGGAACCAGGTGGCGTGGATCTGCGAGTGGATGGCGCCGAAGCGGCCGCCCGCGCCGACCGCCGAGCGGACCACCAGGGGCACGGTGCCCTGCTCGTTGCTGATGTACCAGAACTTCGCCGCCTGGTTGACGAGCGAGTCCATCGGCAGGGCCATGAAGTCGCCGAACATGATCTCGAACACCGGCCGCAGCCCGGTGACGGCGGCGCCGTAGGCGGCGCCGGCGAGCGCGAGCTCCGAGATCGGCGTGTCGAACACGCGCTCGGGACCGAAGCGGTCGTACAGCCCCGGGGTCACGGCGAACACGCCGCCGGGCTTGGCGACGTCCTCGCCGAAGAACACGACCCGCTCGTCGCGCTCGAGCTCCTCGGCGAGCGCGTCGCGGATGGCATGGCGGAACTCGAGCCGGCTCATGCCGCGAACTCCGTCGCGTGCTCCTCGGCAGGGTCGGGATATGGCGCCGCCTTGGCGCTGGCGACCGCCCGCTCCATGCGCGCCCTGACGTCCTCCTCCAGCGCGGCGATCTCCTCCTCCCGCACCCCCTCGGCGAGCAGCCGCTCGCGCGCCCGCGGCAGCGGGTCACGGCCGAGCCAGTGCTCGACCTCCTCCTTGGGGCGGTACTTGCCCGGGTCGGCCTTCGAGTGGCCGTAGTGGCGGTACGTGCGGCACTCGAGCAGCGTCGGGCCGCCGCCGGCGCGCGCCCGGTCGACCGCCTCCTGCGCGATCTCGCGGACGGCCCACAGGTCGTTGCCGTCGACGACCGCGGACGGCATGCCGTACGCCTTCGCGCGCCCGGCGATGTCGACGCCGGCCGTCACCGAGGCCATCGGCGTGAACTCGCCGTAGAGGTTGTTCTCGCACACGAACACGGCCGGCAGCGCGCCGACCGCGGCGAAGTTCAGGCACTCGTGGAAGTAGCCCTGGTTCGTTGCGCCGTCGCCGAAGAACGCCGCCGCGACCCGCCCCTGGCGCTTCGCCGACAGCGCCGCGCCGGTGGCGGCGGCGATGCTCCCGCCGACGATGCCGTAGCACCCGACGAGCCCGTGCTCGAGGTCGATGACGTTCATCGAGCCCGAGCGCCCGCCGCACACGCCCGTCGCGCGGCCGAGCATCTCGGCGATCAGCGCGTCGGGATCGGTGCCCTTGGCCAGCGCGTGACCGTGGCCGCGATACGTGCCCGCGAGGTAGTCGTCGCGGTCGAGCGCCATGCACACCCCGACCGGGACCGCCTCCTGGCCGGCGGCCAGGTGCGTCGTGCCGTGGACCTCGCCGTCGAGGAACAGCCGGTGCATCGACTGCTCGAAGATGCGGATGAGCAGCATCCGCCCGTACGCCTCCAGGTACGCGGTCGCGGACTCCTGTCGCTCGGCGGTCTGCGCCTCGGCCACTGCTCTCCTCCTGCGCTGCGTTGCGGGTCGGCCAGCGACTCTAGCGCAACGCCGCAATCGTTTGCAGGGAGTGGTTCGGGCAGCATCGCTGAAGCGCCGCTCGGTCGGAGCGGTCGCCCTCTCGTCCGCGGCGGGGCATCGAGGGTGTTTGGGCATCCGTTGCGCCACCGAGGTGTCCGATGTCGGGATCGTGGACACCAAGCACCGCAATGGCTCTCATTCCGCGGTGTGTGTCAGGCCGCGGGCGTATGCCGCACACGGGGCGACACACCCACGCCCGGGCGCCGGCGCCCTCCCTCTCTCGCCGCGCCGTCCGCGAGCGCCGCGCGGCACGACGACGCCCGAACGGCACGCCCCGAGGCGCGCGCCCGAGCGGCCGCAGCTCAGCCGACCCGCGGGGCCCCAGCGCCGTCGAGCGCCGGCTGGCCGTTCAGCCCGTCGGAGACGACCGCGTTCTCCGGCCGCAGCTCGAGCCCCGAGGCCTTGGCCTCCTGCTCGAGCAGCGCGGCGAAGTCGACGTCGGTGTAGCCGTGGCCGACCAGCGCCTGCACCGCCTCCTGGGCGGCGCCGGCGACCGGCATCGGCACGCCGTGCTCGCGCGCGGCCTCGAAGCCGAGGTGGAAGTCCTTGAGCAGCAGCTCGGGCGTGAACGTCGGCGTGAAGTCGAGGTTGACGTACGCGGGCGTCTTGTAGCGGGTGAACATCGAGCCCATGACGCTGTCGTTGAGGAAGGCCATGAGGTCGGCGCGCGCGACCCCGCCCTTCTCGGCCAGGACCGCGATCTCGGCCAGCGTCTGCGCGACGATGCCGAGCATCAGGTTGTGGCAGATCTTCACGAGCCGGGCGCGGTCGCCGTCGCCGACGTAGGTGACGCCGGCGCCGAACAGCGCGAGGTACGGCTCGGTGAGCTCGAAGGCGTCGCGCGGGCCGGAGGCGACGACCGTCAGCTTGCCGGCGGCGACGACCTTCGGGTTGCCGCTCACGGGCGCGGCGAGGACCGCGGTGCCGCGCGCCTCCGCCGCCTCGCGCACGACCTGGGAGGCGCCGGGCGAGATCGTGGTCGAGTCGGCCAGGACGCGCGGCGCGACGTCGGGGCGCGAGAGCACGCCGTTCTCGCCGAGGACGACCTCCTGGAAGTCGCGGTCGCCGCCGACCATCGTGAAGACGATGTCGCGGTCGGCGAGGTCGGCGGGCGAGTCGACGATCGTGGCGCCCTGCTCGGCCAGCGGCTCGGCCTTGGAGCGCGTGCGGTTGTAGACGGCGACGTCGTGCCCCGCCGCCAGCAGGCGGCTGGCGAGCGCGAATCCCATGCGGCCGGCCCCGATCCATCCCAGCCGCAGCCCGTTGTCCATGCTCATTCGGCCTCCCCTGGCGTGCAAACGATTGCAGGACCGTAACCCGGTTGCCGTGCGCCGTCAAGGGCGCCGCGCTAGGATCGCCGCAAACGATTGCGGAGGGCCGAGGCGATGGGGATTCACGTGTACGGAACCATGGCGGTCGACTGGGAGGAGCGCATCCGCTTCGACCGCCTCCGCGAGGAACGCCTGGCGCGGATCAAGCAGCAGCTCGACGGCTCGGAGCTCGGCGCGCTGCTGTGCTTCGACATGACGAACATCCGCTACATCACGGCCACGCACATCGGCACGTGGGCGCAGGACAAGCTCAACCGCTTCTGCCTCCTCCCCCGGGGCGACGAGCCGATCATGTGGGACTTCGGCTCGGCCGCCCGCCACCACCAGCTCTACAACCCGTGGCTCGGCGACGGGCGCTCGCGCGCGGGGATCTCGACGCTGCGCGGTGCGATGTCGCCGCAGTCCGGCCGCGCCGAGGACGTGGCGCGGAAGATCCGCGTCGAGCTCGAGGAGCGCGGCCTGCTCGACAGCCCGGTCGGCGTCGACGCGGTCGAGCTGCCCGTGCTGTTCGCGCTGCAGCGCGAGGGCGTCAAGGTCGTCGACGGCCAGCAGCTCATGCAGGAGGCGCGCGTGATCAAGACGCGCGACGAGATCCTGCTGCTCAACCACGCGTGCGGCATGGTCGACGCCGCGTACGAGGAGCTCTACCGGGCGATGCGCCCGGGGATGCGCGAGAACGAGTGCGTGTCGCTCGTCAACAAGGTGCTCTTCGACGCGGGCTCCGAGCAGGTCGAGGGCGTCAACGCGATCTCCGGCGAGCGCTGCAGCCCGCATCCGCACGTTTTCACCGACCGCCCGCTGCGCCCGGGCGACCCCGCGTACTTCGACATCCTCCAGAGCTACATGGGCTACCGCACGTGCTATTACCGCACGTTCGCGGTCTCCAGCGCCTCGCGTGCCCTCGTCGACGCCTACAAGCGGTGCCGCTATTACCTCGACGCCGCGATCGCGCTGATCCGCCCGGGGGCGACGACGGCCGAGGTCGTGCAGGTGTGGCCGGAGGCCCAGGAGTTCGGCTTCCCGGACGAGGAGGCCGCCTTCGCCCTGCAGTTCGGCCACGGCGTCGGCCTGTCGATCTGGGAGAAGCCGGTGTTCAGCCGCCTGGTCTCGCTCGATCACCCCGAGGAGATCCGCGAGGGCATGGTCTTCGCGCTCGAGACGTTCTGGCCCGCGAGCGACGGCTGGTCGGCGGCGCGCATCGAGGAGCAGCTCGTCGTCACCAGGGACGGCTGCGAGGTCATCACCCGCTTCCCGGCGGAGGACCTGCTGATCGCCGGCAAGCCGTACTACACCGTCGGCGGCGCCCTGCCGCTCGAGCGCGAGGTGTCGTCGGACCGCAACACCGAGCTCGACGCCGACAGCCACGAGGCGGCGCCGGTCACGAACGGGCGCCGCGCGGTCACGGGCGATCCGGTCCCGATGCCGTGAGTGGGGCGGGCGGCGCCCGCGCGTACGTGTCGGGCGCCGGCCGCGGGATCGGGCGGGCGGTCGCGCTCGCGCTCGCCGAGCGCGGCGCCGACGTCGCGATCGGGTACGTGCGCCGCGAGGACACGGCGCGGGCGGCGGCCGAGCAGATCGCCGCGCTCGGGCGCCGCGCCGTCCTCGTGCGGGGCGACGTCGGCGACGACCCGGCCGCGGTCAACGCGGTCGCACCCGGCCCGACCGCGACCGAGGCGTTCGACGCGATGGCCGCCGGCGACGCCGCCGCGCTGCGCGAGCGCTTCGCGTCGATCACGCCCATGGGCCGGATGGGCGAGCCCGCCGACGCGGCGAGGCTCGTCGCGTCCCTGTGCTCGCCGGAGGCCGGCTGGGTCACCGGCCAGCTCATCTTCTCCGACGGCGGCTACGCGCTCGTCTGACGGCCGGGGCGGCCATCGTCCAGAGCCCACGCTCGCGGTTGGGCGGCCGCGCGCTTAGGCCGATCACCTGCCGGGGGGCGCCGTCCGGTGCGGTCACACGCAGCAAGGAGACGCAATGACCATCACCAAGCTCATGCGCGGCGTCGCGGGCGCGGCGCCCGTGCTGGCGCTGGCCGCCGCGCCGGCGCAGGCGAGCACGGCCGCGAGCGTGTCGGTGTGCAACCAGGCGAGCCCGCACTTCCAGCGCAGCGGCCTCGTCGCGCTCGGCGCGCCGGTCGACAGCCCGGCGGCGCGCTACGTCAACGACCTCTCGGCCCGGCCGGGCGTCGGCGAGGGGCTCATCACCGCCGCCTCGCACTCGGCCGCGCTCACGGAGTGCGGCGCCGGTGAGGAGGACTGGGTCCCCAGCGACCCCTGCGGCGGCTTCGTCACCTACTGAGCCCGGCGCGCGACGCCGGCGGCTACCCGCCGCCGGCATCGATCGCCGCGCGCACGCCTTCCTCGGTGGGCGCGGGACCGAAGCCGGTCAGACACCACGTCGCGCCGGCCGCCTCCCACGGGGCCGGGTCGGTGCCCGGCGGGTTGCTGACGGCGACGTCGAACCGACCCGCGGCCGGGTCGCGCTGGGCGCGGATCTCCGCGACGAGCTCGGCCAGCGCGTCGGGGCCGGGCAGGTTGACCGGGAACACGCCGTCCCAGCGCGCGGCGCGGCGCAGCGGGCGGCGGTTCGGCCAGCGCGCCGCCAGCCAGATCGGGATTCGCGGGCGCTGCAGCGGCGGCGGCGTGAGCTCGCCGGCCCAGAACGAGCTCAGCCGCTCGAGCGCGTCGTCGAGCAGCACCGCGCGGCGCTTGGCGTCGGTCTCGTCGCCGTAGGGCGAGAGCTCGCCGTAGCGGTCGCTGCCCAGGCCGAGGCCGAGCACGAGCCGGCCGCCGCTCAGGTGGTCGAGCGTCACCGCCTCGCGCGTGAGCTTCTGCACCCGCCGGCGCGCCGGCGGCGTCACCATCGGGCCAAGCCGCATGCGCTCGGTGGCGGAGGCCACCGCGCTGAGGGTGATCCACGGGTCGGCGATCTCGCGGACCGGCGCCTCGTAGTGGAGGTGGTCCCACACGAAGAAGCCATCCCAGCCGCGCTCCTCAGCGCGGGCGGCGAGCGCGGCGACGCGACGCGGGTCGGCGAGCTCGCCGAACGGCGCGAGGAAGATCCCACGCCGGGCGGCCATCTAGCGGCCCGAAGCGATCCGCAGCAGCCCGCGCTCGACGCCGTGCAGCCGCTCGGCCCCGTCCGGGCCGATCAGGACGAGCTCGCCGGTCTGCACGCCGGCGGTCTCGTCGCGGGTGACGACGTTCGGCTGCACGACGACCGTCATCCCCGCCTCGAACGTGAAGTCGGGGACCGGACCCAGCTGCCGGCTCGGCGAGCCCAGCGCCGGCGGCAGGTAGCCGCCGACGAAGCCGTGCAGGAGATCGTCGCGCGTGGTGAAGCCGGCGTCCTCGATGACGTGCGCGGCGGCGACGACGTCGGCGGCGGTGGCGCCCGGCCGCAGCACGGCGAGGATCGCGTCGAGCGCAGCGTCGGCCGCCGCGTGCAGCTCGCGATACAGCGGCGTCGGCTCCGCCGCGACGGCGAACGTGCGCAGGAGCTGGCCCGGATGGTCCCACCAGGACGCGCTGATCTCGCACGTGAGCGCGTCGCCGGCCTCGAGACGCCGCGCCGACGGCCATTGCGCCGGGACCGCCATCGCGGGCCGCCGCATGCTCGTCGCGGCGAAGTAGTGGATGTGGGTCGTGCCGCCGCGGCCCAGGTACGCGGCCTCCACGAGCGCGCCGAGCTCGCGCTCGTCGAGCCCGGGCCGGGCGCCGTCGCACAGCGCGCGCACCGCGTCGTCGGTCAGCGCGCAGCCGACGCGCAGCCACTCGACCTCCTCCGCCGACTTCACCTGGCGCAGCGCGGTGTAGGCGGCGTCGAGCTCGACGACCTCGGCCACCTCCGCCAGCCGCGCGAACGCCCTGTGGCCGAGCGGGCCGATCAGCCCGATCCGCCCGCCCGCCGCCCCACGGCGGCGCAGCTCGGCGACCGCCCCGCCGATCCCCGACGGCGCCGCCGGGCGCACGTCGGCGTCGGTCGCGATCCGCTCCGCGTTCGGGACGTGGTTGTAGAAGTCGACGAGCAGCACGTCGCGCTCGCCGGGCGAGACGACGACGAGCGCCTCGCGAGTCACCGGCCAGCGGGTCAGCCAGCCGACCGCCGAGCCGAAGCGGTTCGCGCCGTAGATCAGGAGGTGGCTGACGTCGTGCGCGGCCATGACCGCCTCGAGCGCCGCCCGGCGGCGGCGCATCTCGGCGTCGCTGAAGCGCGGGTACGGCCCGGCGGCCGCGGGGGGCGCGGCGGCGGTCACGCGGCCTCGTCGCGGCGCGCCGCGGCGACGTCGAGCACGGCCTTGACGATCCCCTCGTAGCCGGTGCACCGGCACAGGTTGCCGGCCAGCGCCTCGCGCACCTCGCGCTCGCTCGGGTTCGGGCGCTCGCGCAGGAGCGCCTCGGCCGAGAGCAGGAACCCGGGCGTGCAGAAGCCGCACTGCAGCGCGTGGTGCTCCTGGAACGCCTCCTGCAGCGGGTGGAGGTCGCCGTCGCCGGCGAGCCCCTCGACCGTCAGCAGCGAGCGGCCGTTCGCCTGCGCGGCGAGCATCAGGCACGAGCGGACGGTTTCGCCGTCGAGCTGGATCGTGCACGCGCCGCATACGCCGTGCTCGCAGCCGACGTGCGTCCCGGTCAGGCCCGCCTGGTGGCGGATGAAGTCCGACAGCAGCGTGCGCGGCTCGACGTCGCCGGCGTACGGGCGCCCGTTGATCTGCACTTCGATCCTCACGCCGCCTCCTCGAGCGCCCGGCGCACGAGCTCGGCGGTCAGCGCCCGGCGGTAGTCGTCGTCGAGCTCGGCGCCCGCGATGCGCGCCGCCTCGGCGGCGCTCGCGCCGCGGCACAGCGCGCGCTCGGCGTCGGGCACGCGGACCGGCGTCGGCCCGGCGCCGAGCAGCGCGATCGCGGCGTGCTCGGTTCCGGCGCGCACGACCGCCGCGCCGGCGAGCGCGAAGTCGCCGTGCGTGCGGGCGTGCTCGGCGAACCCCGCCCGCGCCCCGGCGGGG
>DATAAR010000198.1:0-20671 GCA_036259975.1 Solirubrobacteraceae bacterium
CGCGCTTCACGCGGGAGCGCGCCGCCCAGCTCAAGGAGGCCGGGCTCGACCACGTGCAGGTCTCCATCCAGAGCCCGGATCCCGAGGAGAACGACCGCATCGCCGGCATCCGCTCGTTCGAGAAGAAGATTACGGCGGCGCGCGCGGCGCGCGAGCTCGGCTTCCCGCTCACCATCAACTGCGTCCTGCACCGCCAGAACCTCGACCGGATCGAGGAGATCCTCGCGCTCGCCGAGGAGCTCGACGCGCAACGACTCGAGCTCGCGAACACGCAGTACTACGGGTGGGCCGTCGTCAACCAGGACGCGCTCCTGCCGACGCGGGCGCAGCTCGAGCGCGGCGAGGAGGCGGTGCAGCGGTTCCGCGCGCGCGTCGGCCCGCGGATCACGGTGCTGTGGGTGCTTCCCGACTACCACGAGAACCTGCCCAAGCCGTGCATGGGGGGGTGGGGCCGGACCACGATCGTCGTGGCGCCGAACGGCGAGGCGCTTCCGTGCCAGGCCGCGGCCACCATTCCCGGCCTCGACTTCGCCAACGTGCGCGAGCACCCGCTCGAGTGGATCTGGACCGAGTCGGACGCGTTCAACCGCTTCCGCGGCACGGAGTGGATGCAGGAGCCGTGCCGGTCGTGCCCGCTCGGACGGCAGGAGGAGGACTGGGGCGGCTGCCGGTGTCAGGCGCTGCGCCTGACCGGCGACGCCGCGGCCACCGACCCGGTCTGCCGGTTCTCGCCGCACCACGACGCCGTCGTCGCGGCCCGCGAGCCGGCGCAGTCGGACGAGATCACCTATCGGACGATGCGTCGTCCTAGTCGTCCTCGTCGACCTGCTGGCGTATGAACGCGTCGAGGCTGCGTTCCGGCCGTGCGCCCCTCGCGAGCGCGGCGGCCAGGCGCGACGCGACCTCGACGAGCATGCGCACGCCGTAGCCGCTCGCCCCGGCGCCGACCGCGTCGCCGCGATCGTCGTCGAGCAGCGCGGGCCCGAGCATGTCGACGTGCGCCCACGGGCCCCCGCCGGCGAAGCGCTCGAGGAAGGTCGCAGCCGTGATCGGATAGCCGTAGGGCCGACCGGACGTGTTCTTCAGGTCGGCCACCTTCGACTCGAGCAGGCGGTCGTAGCGCGGGTGCAGCGGCCACGGCCAGGCGCGGTCTCCGACCGCGGTGCCCGCGTCGACGATCGCATCGCGCCAGTTGTCGTCGTTGCCGAAGACGCCGGCGAAGACGTCGCCCATCCCGGCCCGCATCGCACCGGTCAGAGTCGCGAGGTCGATGACGTGCGTGGCGCCGTCGCGGCGCGCGTACCACAGCGCGTCGGCGAGGATCAGCCGGCCCTCGGCGTCCGGGTTGGTCACCTCGACGGTGAGGCCCGCGGCGGTCAGGATGACGTCCGACGGCCGGACCGCGTCCGGGCCGATCATGTTCTCGCACGCGGCGAGGACACCGACGACGCCGAGCGACAGCTCGAGCTCGGCGATCGCGCCCAGTGCGGCGAGCACCGCGGCGCCGCCCGCCATGTCCCCCTTCTGGCGGACGATGTCCGACTGCGACTTGAGGAAGTAGCCGCCCGCGTCGAAGGTGACAGCCTTGCCGACGAGCGCCAGGCGCGGCCGCTCCGGTGCCTCCGGAGGCTGGTGGCGCACGACGACGAGCTGCGGCGGCGCCGCGCTCGACCCGCCCACGGCGGCCAGCGCGGGGAGGCCGGCCGCGACCGGATCGAGCACCTCGACGCGCACGCCGGGAAGCGCGGCCGCGCGCTCGGCGAGGCGCGCGGGCGTGATGACGTTCGGCGGTCCGTCGACGAGCTCACGCGCCACGTTGGTCCACCGCGCGACCACCTCGGTGCGCGCCGCCGCCTCGGGGAGCTCCTTCTCCGCCGCCCCGCAGACGACGAAGCGCTCGACGCGCGGCCCCGGCGGGTCGCTCTTCCAGCGGCCGGCGTCGTAGCCGCCGAGGACGGCGCCCTCGACGACGGCCCGCAGCTGGCGCTCCAACGCCATCGGCACCCACTCGTCGAGCGCCCACGCGACCGTGCCCCCGCCGCGGTGCGCCCGCACCGCGCGCGCCGCCGCGGTCGCCACGCCGTCGGGGTGGGACGCGTCGAGCGCGACCACGACGACCCGCCGTGCGCGCAGCTCGCGGGTCACCGGCAGCACGGACACCGGATCCGCCTCCGCCGCCGCGCGCGCCAGGCGCCCGTCGAACAGCGGGTCCAGCTTCCGCACGTGCTCACCGCCCGCGGGGAGGACGAGGGTATCGGCCTCGACCTCGGCGGGCGCGGCGCCGGTCAGCTCGACGTTCATCGGCCGCCGCTGGAGGTCGGCGTGTGCGCGAACCCGGCCACGGCCTGACTTCTATCATCGCCGGGTGCGAGTCCGCGTGCTCGGTTCGGCCGCCGGCGGTGGGTTCCCGCAGTGGAATTGCCGCTGCCCGACCTGCGAGGCCGCCCGCTCCGGAACCGCCGCCCGGCCGCGGACGCAGTCGTCGATCGCCATCCGCGGCGCGGACGGCCCCTGGTTCCTGGCCAACGCGTCGCCCGACCTGCGCCAGCAGCTCGAGGCGCTCGCCCCCGAGCGCGCGCACGGCGTGCGGGCCGCGCCGCTGGGCGGCGTCCTGCTGACCGATGCGGAGATCGACCACACGGCGGGCCTCCTGCTGCTGCGCGAGTCCGCCACGCCGATCCGGGTGTACGGGAGCCAGGCGGTCGGCCGGGCGCTGACCGACGGCTATCCCGTGCTGCCGATGCTCGACGCCTACTGCGGCGTCGACTGGCGGACGCTCGAGCCCGGCGGCTCGCTCGCAGTCGACGGGTCGTCGCTCGAGGTGGAGTCGTTCGCCGCGGGCGGCGACGCGCCGCGCTACCTGGCGGGGACCGGCGCCGACGCCGAGGCCACGGGGCTGGTCTTCCGCGATCGCGCCACCGGCGGCGTGCTGACCTACGTCCCGGGCCTCGCGCGCCTCGACGACGACGTGCTCGGCCGCTTCGCGGACAGCGACGTGGTGCTCGTCGACGGCACGTTCTGGCGCGACGACGAGCTCGCGCGGCTGGGCATCTCCGACCGGACCGCGGCGCAGATGGGCCACGTCCCGCTGTCGGGCCCCGGAGGGTCGCTCGACGCGCTCGCGCGGCTCGAGCGACCGCGCGTGATCCTCGTCCACATCAACAACACGAACCCGATCCTGCTCGAGCGCTCGGCCGAGCGCGACGCGGTGCTCCGCGCCGGCGTCGAGATCGCATACGACGGACTCGAGGTCGAGCTGTGAGGCTCAGGCGGCGTCGAACCCGAGGGCCGTCAGGATCGCCATGACGATGAGCGCCACGCCGGTCAGCAGATCGGAGCGGATGTGGATGTATCCGGCCGCCGCCCGCCCGATCGCCAGGCCGGTGAACGTCATCACCGCCGTGCAGGCGCCGAAGAGCGGCGGCGCGACCCAGGGGGAGTAGCCGAGCAGGCCGAGGCTCGTGCCGGCGACCACGTTGTCCACGCTCAGCGGCAGCGGAAGGCCGAACAGCGCCCACCGCTGGTCCGTCTCCTCCGGCGCCGGGGTCCGCCACGCCTGGATGAGCAGGTAGAGACCGAACGCACCCAGCACGCCGGCCCCGACGTACTCGGCGGCGGTGCTCGACCCGATCGTCTGGGCGAAGACGTCGCCGCCCAGGATGCCGACCAGCGGCGCGACCATGTCCCAGAACCCGAACACGAGCGCGACCTGCACGGCGTGGCGCCACGAGAGCCGGAGCGCGCCGAGCACGACCGCGGTCCGGAAGTTGTCCAGGCTCAGGGTGATCCCGAGAACGAAGAGCTCGATCATGGCCCGCGCCCGGCACCCTAAGCGACCCGTCCCGTCCGAGCCAAGGCTTCGGTCCGCGCGCCGTGGCTCAGCCCGCCGCCGGCGCCGGGCGCGCGTCCTTGACGCGGTGCAGCCGCCGGTCGGCCACGCGCAGCAGCGCGTCGTGCTGGGCGCCGTCCTCGGGCAAGGCGGCCCACGCGATCGTCAGCGACACAGGCTCGGCGCCGGCGCGACCACCCGAGCTCGTCGCCGCCGATCCGCGCGATCGTGTCGCTCGCGCGGATCTCGTCACGGACACGCTCGGCGAGCGCGCACAGGACCTCGTCACCGACGGTATGACCGAACCTGTCGTTGATGGCCCTGAAGTGGTCGACGTCGATGAGCAGCACCGAGAACGGCTTCTCGACTCGAACGCGCGGTCCAGCGCCCGGTCGAAACGCGCGGCGGTTCGGCAGGCCCGTCAGCGGGTCCTCGTGTGCCATGCGGCGCTGGTGGCCCTCGGCGGCCGGCAGGAGCTGGCACACGATCGCCGCCCCTGCGGCGGTCAGCCACAGGAAGCCGCAGACGGGCCATCAGGCGCCGGTCGCCGAATCCGTGGTCGTGCGAGCTCATGTCCGCACGGTGATCGCCCGGCCACGGCGATCGTGAAGGCCGTGCCCGGGCACGCGAGGTGCGGTTGTCCGTACCCCCAATCACACGCCCGAAAGGTTGGAGGCCTCACCGATGAGCGAACAGCCGCCGACCGCGATCCTGCCTGGCATGACGCTGAACCTCGGCCTTCCGCTCGCGCTGCTGTGCGCCGCGCTCACCCAGCTCGGCTTCCTCTGCAAGCACCGCGGCGCGAACCAGATCCCGCTCGTCACCTGGCAGAACCCGCTCCGGAGCGCGAAGGCCCTGTTCCGCACCAAGTGGTTCGCGATCGGCATGGCCGTCGCCGCCGCGGCCTGGCTGCTCCATGTCGCCGCGCTGGCGCTCGCGCCGCTGTCGCTCGTGCAGGCCGTCCTCTCGACCGGCGTCATCATCCTCGCGGTCCTCGGCAACCGGCTGTTCGGCTGCCGGATCCCGCGCCGCCAGTGGGCCGGCGTGGCCATGACCGCCGGCGGCCTGCTCCTCCTCGTCGTCACGCTGCCGGGCGCGCACGGCGACCACGGCGCCTTCGCGGTCCCCGTCCTGCTCGCCTTCGAGGGCGGCATGCTGGGCCTCGGCGCCCTCCTGATCGCCGTCCCCCGGCTCGGCGCGCCGGCGCACCACCACGGCGCCGTCCTCGGCGCCGCCGCCGGCACGCTGTTCGGCGTCTCCGACGTCGCCCTCAAGGCGCTCACCGGCGTGGCGGCGGGCGGCCCGCTCGCGATCATCGCCTCCCCGTGGGTCGGCGTCGCGATCCTCGCCTCGGTGCTCGCGTTCCTCGCCTCGGCGCGCGGCTTCCAGGAGGGCGAGGCCGTCCCGGTCATCGCCTGCACGAGCACCGCGGCGAACGTCACCTGCATCCTCGGCGGCATCGTGGTCTTCGGCGACGCGCTCGCCGGCGGCGTGCTGCTCGCCGTCCAGGTCCTCGCCTTCGCCCTGATCGCCGTCGCCGCGCTGCTCACGCCGGCGGGCCACGGCGCGCCGGCCCCCGCCCGCGCGTAGGGCGCCCAAGCGGGGTAGGGTCGCGGCACGGGCGTCGCCGACCCGGCGACGCCGGAACGGGGAGGTCCCAGTCGTGCCTTCGACAGCGTCGCCGACCGAGGCGATCGAGCCCGCCGTCCGCACGCTGGTGGACGCGCTCGACGCCGAGCGCGAGACGCTCGCCGACACGATCGTCGAGCGCATCCGCGACGCGATCCCCTCGTTCACCGCCCTGCCCCGCGCCACCCTCCGCGCGGCGGTCACCGACACCCTCCAACGCGAGCTCGCCGCGCTGCGCGAGGTGCGCGCGCCGACGCCGCTGGAGCTCGAGGGCTCGGCCGCGATCGGCCGCCAGCGCGCCGAGCAGGGCCTCACGCTCGACGCCGCCCTGCACGCCCACCGCGTCGCCGTCGGCGTCGTGTGGACGCGGTTCGGCGAGCTCGCCCGCGAGCGCGGCGCGAGCGTCGGCTGCGTGCTCGCCTTCTCCGAGACGCTCTGGCGCTGGGCCGACGCGGTGATGGACGTCGTCGCCGCAGCGCACCGCGCGGTCGAGATCGAGAAGGCCAAGGAGGAGCAGCAGCGCCGCGACGCGTTCGTGCTCGCCGTGCTCACCGGCAGCGTCGACCCGGCCGAGCTGCGCCGCGACAGCGCCGCGCACGGCCTCGACCCCGAGCGTGAGTACCTCCCGTTCCGCGCCCGCGCGCACGGCCGGGCCGAGCTCTCGCACCGCGCCTCGACGAAGCTCGCCGGCGACGCCGGCCTCTTCACCGGCCTCGACGGCGACGTCATCGGCCTCGCGGCGCGCCGGCCGGTACCGGTCGCGGGCGTGACCGTAGGGGTCGGCGCGCCCGCCGGTCTGGACGCGCTCCCCGTCGCGTTCGCCCATGCGAGCCGCGCGCTGCAGACCGCGCTCGCGTTCCGCCTCGAGGGCGTGTTCTCGCTGTCGGACCTCTCGATCCGCCCTGCCGTGCTCGTCGACCAGGCGCTCGGCGACGCCTTCGTCTCGCGCTACCTGGAGCCGCTGGAGGCGCTCGGGCGCCACGGGACCGAGGTCGAGACGACGCTGCGCGCCTGGTTCGAGAACGGCATGCGGATCGACGACACCGCCCGCGCGCTCTTCGTGCACCCGAACACGCTGCGCCACCGCCTGCGCCGCTTCGAGGAGGCCACCGCCGCCGACCTGCGCCGCGCCTCCGACGTCATCGAGCTGTGGTGGGCGCTCGAGCGCCGCCGCCTCGAGGCGTCGCCGCCGCCGGTCGACGAGCCCTGATCGATACGGTCCCCGCCGTGCGCGTCTGCCTGATGATCGAGGGCCAGGAGGGCGTCTCGTGGGGGACCTGGGTCGCGCTCGCGGAGGCGTGCGAGCGGCTCGGGTTTGAGGCGCTGTTCCGCTCGGATCACTACCTGTCCGTCGACGGCCACGGCGACCGCGGGTCGCTCGACGCCTGGGCAACGGTCTGCGGCCTGGGGGCGGTCACCCAGGAGGTGCGCCTCGGCACGCTGGTCTCGCCGGCCACGTTCCGCCACCCGTCGGTGCTCGCCAAGAACGTCGTCAGCGCCGACCACATCTCCGGCGGGCGCGTCGAGCTCGGCCTCGGCACCGGTTGGCTCGAGGATGAGCACACCGCGTACGGCTTCCCGTTCCCGCCGCTGGGCGAGCGCATGGAGATCCTCGGCGAGCAGCTCGAGATCGTGCGCCGCTCGTGGGCCGCCGGCGCGTTCGACTTCACCGGCGCGCACTACCGGGTCGAGCGGCTCGACGCGCGGCCCAAGCCGGTCCAGCGCCCGCACCCGCGGCTGCTCGTCGGCGGCTCGGCCGGCCCGCGCTCCGCCGCGCTCGCCGCGCGCTGGGCCGACGAGTACAACACGCTCTACGTCACCCCCGAGCGGGCCCGCGAACGGCGGTCGACGCTCGACCGCGCGTGCGAGGGCGCGGGCCGCGACCCGGCGACCCTGCACCTGTCGATGATGAACGCCTTCCTCATCGGCGCCGACCGCGACGACCTGCGCGCCCGCGCGCAGCGGCTCGCCGACTGGCGCGGCGACGCCGACCAGGCGCGCGGCGACGTCGACGCCTACATCGGCGCGCTGGACCCGTGGATCGTCGGTGCGCCGGAGGAGTTCGTGGACCGCCTGCGGGAGTACGAGGCCGCCGGCATCGAGCGCGTCATGCTCCAGCACCACCTGTTCGAGGACTTCGACGCGCTCGAGCTGATCGGGCGCGAGGTCATCCCGGCGCTCGCGACATGACGATGCGGCGGACGGCGGCGCGGCCCGGCCACTGCGCCACGAAGATGCCCGCCGCGACCAGTGCCGCGCCCGCCAGCGAGGCCAGCGTCAGCGGCTCGCCGTAGACGACGGTGCCGAACACGAGCGCGCCGAACGGCAGCAGCAGCGCGATGAACGAGATCGTCACCGCGGGCAGCTCACGCAGCAGGTTCATCAGCGTCACGAACGCGAACGCCGTCCCGATCACCGCGAGGTAGGAGATCGACCCGACCGCCTCCGCGGTCCACGCCGCGGCGCCCCAGTCCTCCGCGAGCGCCGACGCCGCCAGCAGCAGCGCCCCGCCCCCGAGCGCGCCCCAGCCGTTGACCACGAGCGCGTCGACGCCGCCCGCACGCCGCTTCGTCGTCACATTGCCGATCGCCGCCCCGAGCGGCGCGACCACGCACGCGACCGCGCCGGCCACGGCGTAGCGGGCGTCGCCCAGCGCGACGCTCTCGCCGAACGCCACGATCAGCCCGGCGAGCGCGAGCGCCACGCCGCCGAACAGCCGCGCGCGCAGCGGCTCGTCGTGCAGCGCCACCGACGCGATCAGCGCCACGTAGATCGGCAGCACGCCGAACAGCACGGCGGCGAGCCCGGACGGCACGTACTGCTCGCCCCAGTAGATCAACCCGTACGCCGCGGCGAACGGCAGCGCGGCGAGCACCGTCGCGAGGACCCAGTCGGTCCGCAGCGCGCGCCCGCGCACGCGCGCGATGACGAGCAGGCCGGCGCCGGCGAGCGCGAAGCGCACCCCCGCGCCGAACAGCGGCGGGGTGTCCTCGAGCCCGATCTTGATCGCCACCCACGTGCTTGACCAGATGACGACGAGCAGGGCGTACAGCGACCACACGACAGGACGGCTCATCGGCGCCACTACGGTATCCCGGCGCGGCGCCCGGCCCGGTGCGGGCAACCCGAAACCGCGATACTTCGCGGCGCATGAACGACCTCGACCGGGCCGTGCAGACCGTCGTTCGCCGCTGCCTCGCCGTCCAGAACGACGAGGACGTCGTGGTGGTCGTCGACGAGCCGCTGCAGGACCTCGGCGAGAAGCTGCGCGACGCCGCCCAGGCGGCCGGCGGCGAGGCGGTGCTCACCGTCATGGCCCCGCGCGCGACCGACGGCTCCGAGCCGCCCGCGCCGGTCGCGGAGGCGCTCGCCGCCTGCGACGTCTTCATCGCGCCGGCCTCGAAGTCGCTCAGCCACACGCTCGCCCGCAAGCGCGCGAGCGAGGGCGGCGCCCGCGGCGCGACGATGCCGCACGTGACGACCGACATGCTCGCCCGCCTGATGGCGATCGACTTCGACCGCCTCCGCGCACGCTCGCACGCGGTGGCCGACCTCCTCGACCGCGGCCGGGAGGCGCACATCACCTGCCCGCGCGGCAGCGACCTGCGGCTCGACCTGAGCGGCCGCCACGGCATCGCCGACGACGGCGACCTCACGGCCCCCGGTTCGTTCGGCAACCTGCCCTGCGGCGAGGGCTTCATCGCGCCGTGCGGGGGCGAGGGGACGATGGTCGCGCGCTCGCTGGCCGCGATCGGGCTCACCCGCGGGCACCCCGCACGGCTCACCGTCGAGGACGGCCACCTCGTCCGCGCCGAGGGCCCGGAGGGCGAGCAGCTCCTCGGCATGCTCCGCGAGCACGGCGGCCAGGGCACCAACCTGGCCGAGCTCGGCGTGGGGACCAACGAGCGCGCCAAGCTGACCGGCAACGTGCTCGAGGACGAGAAGATCCTCGGCACGATCCACGTCGCCTTCGGCGCCAGCATCGCGATCGGCGGGACGGTCTCCGTCCCGATCCACCTCGACTGCGTCGTGACCGAGGCCTCGCTCGCCGTCGACGGCACGCCCGTGCTCGACGAGGGCCGCTTCGTGCTCGCCGCCTGATACGAACTACCCTCAGAGACCGACATGGCCACGAAGCGCAAGCGACGCAGCACCAAGCACCGCGGCAACGCCGCCGGCATCGTCGAGCAGCGGGGGCGCACGAGCCGCCCGCCCAGCCCGGAGGAGCGCAAGGCCCAGCGCCGCGCGGAGGCGAAGCAGACGCGCCAGAACCGCTACGCCAAGCCGCCGTCGTGGCAGCGCGCCGCCGTGCGTTCGCTCGTCACCACCGCGCTGTTCGTGGCGTTCGTCGTGCTCGCCCTGCGCAACCCGCTCGGGCAGACGCTCGCGCTCGCGGGCTTCCTGTTCCTGCTCTACATCCCGCTCGGCTACTTCACCGACAGCTTCTTCTACAAGCGCTTCCAGGCCCGCCAGGGCGGCCAGCCGAGGGGGCGCCGGTAGGCGATGCGCGTCCGCGGCTTCACCGTCGGGCCGTTCCAGGAGAACGCGTTCCTGATCAGCCGCGACGGCTCCGACCGGGCGGTGCTGATCGATCCCGGCGACGAGCCCGACCTGCTGCTCGGGGCGATCGAGCAGGAGGGCGTCGCACTCGACGCGATCCTCATCACGCACACGGACGTCGACCACGTCGGCGCGGTCGCGCCCGTGGCCAGGGCGACCGGCGCGCCGGTGTACTGCCCCAAGCTGGAGGTCGACCGCCTGGCCGACATCATGGCCCACCTTCCGATGCCCGGCCTCGGCCCGTACGAGGGCTACCAGGCCGACGAGACGGTCGAGGGCGGCGAGCGCCTGCACCTCGCGGGGCTCGACATCGAGGTCGTGTTCACGCCCGGCCACACCGAGGGCCACGTGACCTACGCGTTCCCCGAGGGACCGGTCATCGCCTCCGGCGACGTGCTCTTCCAGAGCTCGATCGGGCGCACCGACCGGCCGAACGGCGACCACCAGACGCTCCTGCGCTCGATCGCGACCCTGCTCGAGCGCTACCCCGACGAGACGACCGTCCTGCCCGGGCACATGGGCGCCACGACCCTGGGGCACGAGCGGGCGACGAACCCCTTCCTCGCCGAGCTCTCGCGGTGAGCGAGCGGCTGCAGGCGCCGCGCGGCACGTTCGACGTGCTGCCCGAGGACTGGCCCGCCCGCCGCGTGGTCGAGGACACCGCGCGCCGGATCCTGGAGTCGGCCGGCTACCGGCAGATCGAGACGCCCGCGTTCGAGGCCACCGAGCTGTTCGCCCGCGGCGTGGGCGAGTCGACCGACATCGTCCAGAAGGAGATGTACACGTTCGAGGACATGGGCGGGCGGTCGGTCACGCTGCGCCCGGAGGGCACCGCGCCGGTCGCGCGCGCCTACCTCGAGCACGGCATGCACACGCTCGCCCAGCCGGTGAAGCTCTGGTACCTGTCGAGCTTCTTCCGCCAGGAGAAGCCGCAGGCCGGCCGCTACCGCCAGTTCTGGCAGGTCGGGGCCGAGGCGATCGGCTCCGACGATCCGGCCGTCGATGCCGAGCTCGTGCTCCTGCTGCAGACGATCCTGGCCGAGATCGGCGTCCGCGACGTGCGCCTGCGCCTCGGCAGCCTGGGCTCGCCCGAGGGGCGGCGCGCCTACCGGGCGCTGCTGCAGGAGCACCTGCGCGGGCACGAGGACGAGCTCTCCGGCGAGGTGCGCGCGAGGATCGATCTCAACCCGCTGCGGGCGTTCGACTCCGACCACCCGGGCACGCAGCGGGTGATGGCGACCGCGCCGCGCCTGCTCGACCACCTGTCGCCCGAGGACGCCGACCACTTCGCCGCGGTGCGCGCGATGCTCGACGCCGCGGGGGTGCCCTACGAGGTCGACCCGACGCTCGTGCGGGGCATGGACTACTACACGCGCACCGTGTTCGAGGTGACCAGCGACGCGCTCGGCGCCCAGTCCGGCGTCGGCGGCGGCGGGCGCTACGACGGGCTGATCGAGATGCTCGGCGGCCCACCCACGCCCGGCAACGGCTGGGCGGCCGGGATCGAGCGCATGCTGCTCGCCGCCGAGGGCCTGCCCGCGGCGGTGCCGGTCGTCGACCTGTTCGTCGCCTCGGCCAAGGGCGACGGCCGCGAGGGGGCGTTCGCGCTCGCGAGCGAGGCGCGCCGCGCCGGCCTGGCCGTGCAGCAGGAGCTGGCCGGGCGCTCGCTCAAGGGCCAGCTCAAGCAGGCCGACCGGCTCGGCGCCCGGTACGTTGCGATCCTCGGCGACGAGGGGATATCGCTCAAGGACATGGAGTCCGGCGAGCAGGAGGTCGTCGAGTCCTCCTCGGCCGCCGTGGCCCGCGCGCTGAAGGGACGCCATCCGGGATGAAGCAGCCGCCCCGCTCGAACATCTACCGCGACGCCTGGTGCGGCGAGCTCGCCACCGACCGCTGCGGCACGAACGTGCGCGTCGCGGGCTGGGTCAACCGCCGCCGCGACCACGGCGGGCTGATCTTCATCGACCTGCGCGACCGCTCCGGGATCGTGCAGCTCGTGATCCACCCGCAGGCGTCGGGCGACGCGTTCGCGCTGGCCGAGGACCTGCGGCCAGAGCACGTCGTGTCGGCCGAGGGCGAGATCGTCAAGCGCGCGCCGAACCAGGTCAACCCGAACCTCGCGACCGGCGATATCGAGCTGCACGTGCGCTCGCTGCGGCGCCTGGCGGCGAGCGAGACGCCGCCGTTCCCGGTCGACGAGGAGGTCGACGTCGACGAGAACATCCGCCTCACGTACCGCTACGTCGACCTGCGCCGCCGGCGGATGCAGGAGGCGCTCCTGCTGCGCGACACCGTCGTGCAGACGATGCGCCAGTCGCTCGGCGCGGTCGACTTCGCCGAGATCGAGACGCCGATCATGACCCGCTCCACGCCCGAGGGCGCGCGCGACTTCCTGGTGCCCGCGCGCCTGCAGCCCGGGTCGTGGTACGCGCTGCCGCAGTCGCCGCAGCTCTTCAAGCAGCTGCTGATGATCTCCGGCTACGAGCGCTACTACCAGATCGCTCGCTGCTTCCGCGACGAGGACCTGCGCGCCGACCGCCAGCCGGAGTTCACGCAGCTCGACATGGAGATGGCGTTCGTCGAGGAGGACGACGTCATCGCGGTCACCGAGCACGTGATGCACGCCGTCTTCCAGGCCGGCGGGTTCGCGACCGCGCCGCCGCCGTGGCCGCGGCTGAGCTACGAGGAGGCGATGCTGCGCTTCGGCTCCGACCGCCCCGACACCCGCTTCGGGATGGAGCTGTTCGACATCTCCGAGCACCTCCGCGGATCGGAGTTCCGCGTCTTCGAGACCGTGCTCTCCAACGGCGGCGCGGTTCGGGCGCTGAACGCGGGGCCGCGCGAGATGTCGCGCTCGGAGCTCGACGGGCTGAGCGAGGTCGTGCAGCGCCACGGCGGCAAGGCGGTCGCCCACGCCACCGTGGACGCCGACGTGTGGCGCTCGCCGATCGCGAAGTTCTTCACCGGGCACCAGATGGCCTCGGCGACGAGCGCGCTGGGCGGCGCCGAGGGCGACCTGCTGCTGTTCGTGGCCGACGAGCCGCGGACCGCCGCGGAGGCGCTGGGCGCGCTGCGGCTGGAGCTGGGCCGGCGCTTCGGGCTCATCCCGCGCGACCGCCACGATGTGCTGTGGGTGGTCGACTTCCCGATGTTCGAGCCCGGCGAGGACGGCGCCTGGGGCGCCGTGCACCACCCGTTCACCGCGCCGAGCGGCTCGTTCGAGGATCCCGGGGCGATGAAGTCGCGCGCGTACGACCTCATCGTCGACGGCTGGGAGCTCGGCGGCGGCTCGATCCGCATCAACACGCCCGAGGTCCAGCAACAGGTGTTCAAGGTCATCGGGCTGAGCGAGGAGGAGGCCGACCGGCGGTTCGGGTTCCTGCTCGAGGCGCTCAAGTACGGCGCGCCGCCCCACGGCGGCATCGCGATGGGCCTGGACCGCATCGTGGCGCTCATGGGCGCGCGCGACTCGATCCGCGAGGTGATCGCGTTTCCCAAGACGGCGAGCGGGGGCGACCCGCTCACGGGAGCGCCCGCGCCGGTGGACGAGCAGCAGCTCCGCGAGCTCGGGCTGCGGCTCACCGCGCCGCCGGCGAAGCCGGCGTAGCGGGCGTCGAGAGCGCCGCCCGGAGCGTCCGCACGACGACGTCGGCGTCGCCGGTGACCTGCCGGTGGCTGAACCGCAGCGCGCGGTATCCCGCCCGCGTCACGACGGCGTCGCGGTCGCGGTCGCGCTCGACGCCCGCCTGGTGCCGTGGTAGCGGTAGCCGTCGGTCTCGACGACGACACGGTGATGATCGAAGACGAAGTCGACCTCGAGGCCGGCGACGTGGGCGTTGCAGCGCGGACGGGGCAGGCCACCGGCGCGGCACAGCGCGAGAAACCGCTCCTCGAGCTCGCTCCTCGTGATCGTCGTGCCGGGGGTGTGGGCCGCGAGCGCCGCGCGGAGCGGCCCAGCGCCGCGATGGTGCGCGTGGGCGCGGGCCAGCGCGTCGAGCGACCGGACCTCCGTCAGGCGGCTGCTCTCCGCCTGATCCTGCAGACGCTCGAGCGGGCGACGCTCGAGGCGCGCGGCGAGATCGAGGATCGTCCGTGCCGGCGAGGTCACCGGGATGCCGTCGTGCGTTGCGACCTCCGCGGGCTACAGCGAGCGCGCGCGATGGACTCGCACGCCCGGTCGCTTCCGCGCGCCGGAGCCCGCCGCGGTGACGTCGATGCTCACCGCTGCGGTCGCGCGCAGCTCCCACAGCGCCGCGGCCGCGGCGTGGCTCAGCACGGCGCCCGTCCCGCACGCCAGCACGGCGGCGAGCCAATGCCCGCGCGGCGTCAGCAGCGGATGGCCGACCGCGTACACGCCGCGGTGCAGCCGGTGCAGGCTTCCGCGGCTCGCCCGTCTGTCGATCGCGCCGTCGCCGAGGCCGAGCGCCCGCAGCTGCCCCCGCGACACCACCCCGTGCTGTCGCGCGGCGAGCCGCGCGACCGCCGCGTCGGCGGGGACTGATGCGGCTTCTCCCCGCATGCGTACGACTTCCAGCATCGGTCGTGAGCATGCCGAGCAGTTCCGCGCGCGTGGCAACCGGAGTACACCGATTCCGCGCAGGAACTGCGACCAGCCTGCGCCCAAGCGGCCGAACGATCGTCCAGCGCGGCGTGGACAGGGGTCAAGCTGTCGGCGCCCGCGGTCGAACCGGTGGTCGTGGACCAGCTCAGCCTGCCCTACCGGATCGCGCTCCTCGCGCTGCTCGTCGTCTGCGCGCTGTGGTTCACCGTGCTCAAGCCCAAGGATCCGGCGATCGAGCCGGCGACGACGGCGCCGGGCGCGACGGGCCTCGCCAACGGCGTCAGCGCCGCGAAGGGCGCGGTCGACGCGAGCGAGGCCTCGGCCGCCGCGAAGCAGGCCGCCGCGGGCGGCGCGACCGCCACCGCGCCCGCGAAGGCGCCGGCCGCCAGGGCTGCCCGGGCCGCCCAGGCGTCCAAGGGCGCGAAGCCCGCGAAGGCGAGGGCCGCCGGCGACCGCTCGGCGCCGCTGCTGCGCGCGCTCGACCGCGATCGCGCCGTCGTGCTGCTGTTCTTCAGCCGCCGCGGGATCGAGGACAGGGCGGTGCGCCGCGCCGTCGCCGCCGTCGACCGCCGCAAGGGCCGCGTCGTCGTCAAGGCCGTCCCGGTCTCGCAGGTCGGCCGCTACCAGGCGATCACCCGCGGCGCCCAGGTGCTCCAGACGCCGACCGCGCTCGTCATCGCGCCGCGCATGACCGCCAAGCCGATCGTCGGCTATACCACCACGGCCGAGCTCGACCAGGCCGTCGGCGACGCGCTCGCCGCCAAGCGGTCCCAGAAGTAGCCGCCGCTCAGGCGCCCGCCTGCGCCGCCACCCACTCCACGATCAGCGCGAAGCGCTCCGGCGTGACGTCGTGCCCGCCCGCGTACCGCGCGTGGCGCAGGCCCTCGTAGCCCACGGCGCGCTCGATCTCGTCGGCGTCCGCCGAGTACGGGTCCTCGGTCGCCGACACGAGCAGCAGCGGCCGCGGCGCGATCAGCCCCACGACGTCGTCGATGTCGGCGAGCGCGAGGATGCCCGGCACGATCTGCGCGAGCTCGATCTGCGTGCGGTCCGCCATGCGCCGGCGGTAGGTGCACGCGGCGCCGCTGGCCGCCGCGAAGCGGACGCGCTCGTCCAGAGCGGCGTGGAAGAGCGTCGTGTTGCCCCCGTAGGAGTGGCCGATCACGCCGACCCGCGTCGCGTCGACGGCGGGGTGCGCCGTGAGCACGGACAGCGCCGCGGCGGCGTCGCCCAGGACCGTCGTCATGAGGAGCTCGCCGCGCACGAGGCGGTAGCTCATCTCATTGTGGTGCCGGGCGCCGTCCCCGGCGGCGGGCTCCGTGCCGCGGGCCACGGCGCGGCGGTCCTCGAACGCGATCGCGTCCGGCGCGAGCACCGCGACGCCGCGGCGCGCGAGCGCCGGCCCGAACGCCTGCAGCGCGTCGCCCGCCCGGCCGGCGACCTCGCTCTTGCCGAGGTGGAACTGGCTGTGGTGCTGGTGGTGGGCGACGACCGCCGGGAACGGGGCGGCGCCGTCGGGCAGCAGCAGGAACGCGGGAACCGGCTCTCCGGCGTGGCCGGGATAGCGGATGAGCTGCTCGGCGTAGCCGTCGCAGCGGCGCTCGGCGAGGGTCTTCACCTCGCCCGCCGCGGCCGGCGGCTCGAAGCGCAGGAGGCGGGCGAGCCGCGCCCGCAGTTCGGCGCGCTCCCTCCGGGGGTAGCGTCCACGGTCCATCGATCCGAGGGGAGAGCCTGGCATGTGGCGGCTGACCGACGAGCAGCGAGCGTTCCGCGAGCACCTGCGCGAGGTGGTCCTCGAGGAGATCCGTCCGCGCGTGCGCGAGATCGACGAGCGCTGCGACTACCCGCACGACGTCCACCGGACCCTCGCGCGCGAGGGCCTGCTGGCGCTCGCGGTCCCGCGCGAGGCGGGCGGGCGCATGGAGACCGAGGTCTCCTTCTGCGCCTTCGTCGAGGAGCTCGCGAAGGTGTCGGGCACCGTGTCGCTCATGGCGGCGTACGTGAAGCTCGTCGCGCTGCCGATCGTGCTGGCGGGCACCGAGGAGCAGCGGCGCCGCTGGCTGCCGGGCCTCATCGACGGCTCCCAGTACGGCTCGTACGCGCTGACCGAGCCGAGCGTGGGGTCGGACCCGGCCGCGCTCGAGACGCGCGCCGAGCGGCGCGGCGACAGGTGGGTGCTCAACGGGCAGAAGCGCTTCATCGGCAACGCGGGGCTGAGCGACGTCTACGTCGTGTTCGCCCGCACCGGCGCGCCGGGGTCGAAGGGAATCAGCGCGTTCATCGTCGACGGCCGCTCGCCGGGGATCTCGGTCGAGCCGCTGCGGACGATGGGGATGCCGGGCTGGCGGCTCGGCGCCCCGCGCTTCGAGGACGTCGAGGTGCCGGCGGAGAACCTCCTCGGCCGCGAGGGCGAGGGCTTCAAGATCGCGATGATGACGTTCGACCGCTCGCGGCCGGGCGTCGCCTCGCAGGGGGTCGGCATCGCCCAGGGCGCGATCGACCTGGCGCTCGACTACGCCCTGCGCCGCCACGCGTTCGGCAAGCCGCTGCTCGACCACCAGGGCATCCAGTTCAAGCTCGCCTCGATGGAGGCGGAGGTCGCGGCCGCCCGCGCGCTGACGTTCCAGGCGGCGACGTTCGTCGACGAGGGCAACGAGCGGATGACCAAGCTGTCGGCGATGGCCAAGCTGATCGCGACCGACGCGGCGATGCGCGTCACGACCGAGGCGGTCCAGGTTCTCGGCGGCAACGGCTACCTGCGCGACTACCCGGCCGAGCGGATGATGCGCGACGCCAAGGTGCTGCAGATCTACGAGGGCTCGAACGAGATCCAGCGGCTCGTGATCGCGCGCGCGATGCTGCGCCAGGCGCTCGACCGCGATCCGGTGTGGCCCGAGTGCATGCCGGGCGCGGAGGGCGTCGAGAGTGGCGAAGGCGTGCCGGCGCCCGAGGAGCAGGCCGGCGCGCCGCACCCGACGGTGGGCGCGCTGGCCTGAGCGTCCGCCGGTCAGCTGGTGCTCGCCGGCGCCGGCTGCCGCCGCTCGCGGCGCTCGGCCGCGACCGAGGTCAGCGCCGCCACGGTGAGGGCGCCGATGACCACGCCGAGCGTCAGCGTGATCGGCGGGTGCCAGACGTCGGCGAGCAGCAGCTTCGCCGCCACCCAGCCGAGGATCGCGGCGAGCCCGTAGTGCAGGTGGCGGAAGCGCTCGAGCATGCCGTCGAGCAGGAAGTACAGGCTGATCATGCCGAGCAGGCTGAACGCGTTCGCAGCGAAGACGATGAACGTGTCGCGCGTGATCGCGAAGATCGCGGGGATCGAGTCGATCGCGAACATCACGTCGAACGCGGCGACCATCACCAGCGCGGCCATGAGCGGCGTCGCGGCCCACTGCCCGCGCACCTTGGTCATCAGGCGGCCGCCGTCGTACTCGCGCGAGACCGGCATCACCCGGCGCAGCGCGCGCATGGCGAGCGAGCGGTCCGGGTCCACCTCGTCGCTGTTGTGGCGGGCGATCTTCACCGCGGTGACGGCGAGCAGCCCGCCGAGCACGTACGTCATGAACGCGAACGCGTCGAGCGCCGCGGCGCCGGCCAGGATGAACACCGTGCGCAGCACGATGGCGCCGGCGACGCCGAAGAGCAGCACGCGGTGGCGCTCGGCCGGCGGCACGGCGAAGAACCCGAACAGCACCGCGAAGACGAACAGGTTGTCCAGCGAGAGCGATTTCTCGATGAGGAAGCCGGCCAGGTACTCCTCGGCCGCGATGCGCCCGGCGCCGCCGAGCAGCAGGACGCCGGCGAAGCCGACGCCGAGCGCGGTCCAGACGACCGACCAGAGCAGGGACGAGCGCATCGACGGCACGGTGTGCGAGTCCGCGCGCAGGTCGATGGCCAGGGCGACGACGACGAACGCGCCCAGCGCGATCCAGGGAAGCATGTTGGGCTCCTTCGAGTGATGGGTGGGGTCTCGAAGGTTTGGCCCGCCCGCATCCTGGCCGGTGCGCCGGGCCCGGGGGCCGGTGTGACGACGCACCGTCTTGCAGGGCTACTTCCCTTGTGCCGTGCAGGATAGCGGCAGGCGCCGTCCGGCCCATGGGGTCGAGACCCGATCGGGCCGGCGCCACGCGCGCGCACGCATGACGGCCCCGCGACGCGGCTGCGCGCCGAGGGCGGCGGTAGCCTCGCCACCGTGCGCGCCCGCTTCGCGACGCCGGACGACGTCGACGCGATCTGCCGCCTCTGCGCCGAGGCCTATAGGGACACGTATCCGGAGCTGCTCGAGCGCGAGCACATCGAGGCGATCATCGGCGAGCTCTACGATTCAGAGCGCGTGCGCGGCGAGATCGGCCCGGCGCTCCCCCAGTGGGGTGGTTGGGTCGTCGCCGACGACGACGGGACGCTCGTCTGCGCCGGCGGCGGCGGGAGGACCGCGCTGGACGTCGGGGTACCACGTCGCGCGCTCCGAGCAGTCGGTCGTGGGCCGCCGCGAGCTCTGAGCCACGGCTGATAATCGGCTCATGCGACGGTTCAACCTCCACACCGCCGACCTCGAAGCCGACCCGACGGACCCGGACGGGTACCGCGCCACCGAGCGCCGCCTCCACCCCGAGATCGGCGCGTCGATGATGGCGGGCCGCCTCTACGAGCTGCCCCCGGGCCAGTCGAACTGCCCCTACCACTACGAGCTCGGCGACGAGGAGTGGCTGATCGTGCTCGCCGGCGTCCTCACTGTTCGCCATCCCGGCGGCGAGGACGAGCTCGAGCCCGGCGACGTCGTCTGCTTCCGCGCCGGGCCCGAGGGCGCCCACAAGCTCACGAACCGGGGCGCCGAGCCGGTGCGCATGCTGATCGTCTCGACGCGCAACATGCCCGCCGTCGCGGTCTACCCCGACAGCGACAAGATCGGCGTGTTCACCGAGGGGCGGACCGACGACATCATGGTCCGCCGCGAGGCGGGCGTGGACTACTGGGACGGCGAGCGCTAGGCGTTCGGCGGCTGGCGCCCGCGTACGCGCCGGTGTCAGCGGTCCGACACGCCCCCGAGCCCGCGAGCCGTCTGCATGCAGCCGGGTTGGCCTGCATGCAGAGCTCGAATCGGAGGAGGATCGATGCCGACACGCGACGGCGGCTCCGACGGCGATCTGCGCCAGGTACCCGACACGTTCACGCTCGCGGACTGGCCGGTCAACTGCTGGTACGCGGCCGCCTACGACGTGGAGCTCAAGCGCGAGCTGCTCCCGCGGCGCGCTGTGGGCGCGCCGGCTCATCGACAAGATGATCGCCGAGGAGGGCGGTGACGAGCGCTACCGGCGCTCGGCGACCGACGCCGAGTCGCAGACCGGCACCACGACCCGCGTCGAGGCGACCGAGGCCGACGCGCGGCGGCTCGGCGTGTCGTGAGCGACCCGCCCGCGGGCCTGCCGCAGACGCTGCGGGCGACGCTGCGCCTGCGCGAGCTGATCCTCGAGGGCGCACTGCGCGGGGGAGAGCGGCTGTCTGAGGTGCCGCTCGCCGCGGAGCTCGGCGTCTCGCGTACGCCGCTGCGCCTCGCGCTCGCGCGGCTCGAGCACGAGGGCCTGCTGGAGCAGGCGGCCGGCGGCGGGTTCGCCGTGTGCTCGTTCACGCACGCGGAGGCGGCCGACGCCATCGACCTGCGTGGCGCACTCGAGGGCACGGCCGCGCGGCTGGCCGCCGAGCGGCTCGATGACCCCAACGAGCTCGAGGCGATCCACGGCTGCGTCGCGCAGATCGACGCGATCGTGCGCCCCGACCGGCCGGCGATCGAGGCGTTCGAGCGCTACGTCGAGCTCGACGAGCGCTTCCACACGCTGCTGCTCGCCCTCGCGCGCAGCCGGGCGCTCGACGCCGCCTAACCGGATCGCGGTCAAGGACGTCCCCGACAGCCGCGGCGGGTCGCGGGTCGTGCGCGCGCTCGAGCCGGGCGCCGACGTCGAGGTGTCCGAGCCCGAGAGCCACTTCGAGCTGCAGTACGGCCGGCCCGAGTACCTCCTGGTGGCCGGCGGCGTCGGGATCACGCCGCTGGTCGGGATGGCCTATGCACTGGAGCGCCACGGACGACCGTTCCGGCTGCT
>DATAAR010000199.1:0-8936 GCA_036259975.1 Solirubrobacteraceae bacterium
GCGCGACCCCGCCACCGTCCTGTACGGCCGCAACGCCGTCCACGAGGCGCTGCGCGCGGGCCGCCGCCGCGTGCATCGCGTGTGGGCGATCGAGGCCGTCGCGCGCGAGCCCTGGCTGGCCGACGCCGGGGTTCCCGTGACCGTCGCCGGCGCCGACGAGGTCGCGCGGCGCGCCGGCAGCGATGGCCACCAGGGCGTCGTCGCCGAGACCGATCCGTATCCGTACGCGGATGCGGCGACGCTCCTTCGCCGGCCGGCACCCCTGATCGTCGCGCTCGACGAGGTCCAGGACCCGCAGAACCTGGGCGCGATCTGCCGGACCGCCGAGACCGCCGGGGCCGACGGGGTCGTGATCTGCGAGCGCCGGGCGGCGCAGGTCACCGCGGCCGTGTGCAAGGCCTCGGCGGGCGCGGTCGAGCACCTGGCCGTGGCACGGGTGCGCAACCTGGCGGACTTCCTCGCCGAGGCGAAGGCGGCGGGGGTGTGGTGCTACGGCGCCGCCGCCGAGGCCACCATGTCCTACCTCGACCCCGACTTCAGGGATGGCGTCGTGCTGGTCCTGGGCTCTGAGGGCCGCGGCCTCCGGCCGCGCGTTGCGGCGTCATGCGACGCCCTGATCGCCCTGCCCATGCGGGGTCAGGTCGCGTCCCTGAACGCGAGCGCGGCCGCCGCCGCGCTGCTGTACGGGATCTTGCACCGCCGCGAGGGCGCTTGACAGCGCTCCATAAGTCTGGGATAAACCGGCGTAGGTGACGCTCAAGTTCAGCTTGAGCGGTCGTCCGAATATCTCCCATTTTGCAGATGGCGCCAGGGGAGGAGTGCGCCACTGAGCACCCAGTCGATCTCGGCGACGCCTGCCGCCGAGGAAGAAAGGACCGCTCGTGGCCCGTCTCTCTCCCAACGCTCAATCTCAGGTCCAGGTCGACGACGGCTACCTCATCGCCCTGGCCAAGCAGGGCGACTCGACCTCATACGAGCGGCTCGTCCGCCGCTACTACGGCTTCGTCCGCCTGAAGGCCTCCTCGTACTTCCTGGTCGGCGGCGACGGTGAGGACCTCATCCAGGAGGGGCTCGTCGGGCTCTACAAGGCGATCCGCGACTACCGCAGCGACCGCGAGTCGAGCTTCCGCAACTTCGCGGAGCTCTGCATCACGCGCCAGATCATCACGGCGGTCAAGACGGCCACCCGCAACAAGCACACGCCGCTGAACCAGTACGTCTCGTTCTCCGCGACGCCCGCCAGCGCGCTCGACGGCGAGCCGACCCTCGACGAGGTGATCGCCGGACCGGCCGTGCATGACCCGGTCAACCAGGTGATCTCGTCCGAGGAGCTGCGATCGCTGGTGGCGTGCCTGTCGACGGCGCTGTCGGATCTCGAGTCGCGCGTGCTGGCGCTGTACCTCGACGGCTACAGCTACGAGGACGTCGGGTTGCGCCTCGGCTGCGACACGAAGACGGTGGACAACGCCCTGCAGCGAGTCAAGCGCAAGGTCGGCGCGCATCTCTCGTCGCGCAACGTGCTGCTGTAATCCGCCTGCGTGAGCGTTCTCGGGATCGTCGTCGTCGTGATCGTCGCCCTCGTGGCGGTCCTCGCCATCGGCGGCCTGGTCATCAGCCGGCGCCGCGCGGCGGCGCAGGAGGGCCGTCTGCGTGCCGACCTCGAGGAGGCCAACGAGGCGCAGGCGCGCGCGCACGCGGAGGACAAGGGCTGGCACCGCGACCTGCTTGAGCAGGCGGCACGCGAGGCCTTCGCCGAGCGCTCGGCGGCCGACATCCGCGAGCTGCACCTCGTGCAGGTCGTCGACCGGCCCGGCACCGAAGACGACCAGGCCGTGTTCCGGGTCAGCACCGAGCACGGCGCGGAGTACCTGCACCTGGACCGCCACGGCGACCGCTGGTTGCCGCGCTGAGCGGCTCGGCGCCTGCGCGGCGCGGCGCCCTCGACGGCGCGACGCCGACCTGCGAGAGTCGCCGCGGTAGCGCATGATCTTCCGCCAGCTCATCCACGACGACCTCGGTTGCGCCTCCTACCTGATCGGCGACAGCGATGCCGGAGTGGCGGCGGTCGTCGACCCCAAGATCGACGTCGGCGAGTACCTGCGCCTGGCGCGGTTCCTCGGCGTGGCGATCGAGCACGTCCTCGAGACCCACACCCATGCCGACCACGTCTCCGGTCACGGCCGCCTGCAGGCCGCGACCGGCGCGACGATCCACGTCCACCGCGAGGCGGGCGCGCACTACGACCACGAGCCGTTCGAGGACGGCTGGGAGCTCGCGCTGGGCGATGTCCGCGTGCGCGCGCTGCACACGCCCGGCCACCGCCCCGAGCACACCGCCTTCGCGCTGTACGACGGGCGCCGCGCCGGCGACCGGCCGTGGGCGGTCCTGACCGGCGACAGCCTGTTCGTCGGCGACCTCGCTCGACCCGACCTCGCGATCGACCCCGACGCCGGCGCCCGCGGGATCTTCCGCTCGCTGCACGAGCGGCTCCTGCCGCTCCCCGACGACACCGAGGTTTGGCCCGGCCACCTCGGCGGGTCGATGTGCGGCGGCCCGGGGATGGACCTCAAGGTGTCCTCGACGATCGGCTTCGAGCGCGCGCACAACCCCGAGCTGGCCGAGCGCGACGAGGACGCCTTCGTCGCCTCCGCCGTCGCCCGCCTGGGGCCGCAGCCGCCGAACTTCCGCGCCATCGTCGAGGTCAACCGCGGACCGCTGCGCGGTGGCGACAGCCACGCCCCGCCGCTCACGCCGCGCCAGCTCGTCGGCCATCAGGAGGCGGGGGCGCTGATCGTCGACGTCCGCACCGAGCTGCAGTTCGACGACGCCCACGTGCCCGGGGCGGTCTGCATCACGGCGCTGCGCGGCGGCTTCGGCTCGCGCCTGGCCTGGATCGCCGACCACCAGCAGCCGGTCGTGTTCGTCGGCCGGGACGACGCCGACGCGGCGGCGGCGGCCGAGCTCGCCGCGGCGGTGGCGGTGACGAACGTCGCCGGCTGCCTCGCCGGCGGGATGACGAGCTGGCGCGAGGAGCGCCGGCCGACGCAGGCCGTCGAGCGCCTGACCGTGCCCGATCTGCACGAGCGCTGGGCGCGCGACCGCGACGGCCTGCAGGTGCTCGACGTGCGCGAGCGCACGGAGTGGGCGGACGGGCACGTGCCCGGCGCGCTGCACGTCCCCTACCACGACCTGCACGAGCTGCCCGCCGGCCTCGATCCGGACCGGCCCGTGGCGGTCATCTGCGCCTCCGGCCAGCGGAGCGCCGTGGCGGCGAGCCTGCTCCAGCGCGAGGGCGCTCGCAGCGTGCTGCACGTCGTCGACGGCGGCGTGGGCACGTGGGCGCGCCACGGCTGGCCGGTCGAGCGCTGACCCGCGCTCAGGCCGGGACGTGCTCGGGCGCGCGGCCGTGCTCGCGCACCCACTGGCCCACGAGGCCGCGGAAGTGCGCGACGAACGCCTCGTGCTCGTGCGACGGGTACTGCGAGCGGACGGTGTCGACGAGCAGGCGGTCGAAGTCCGCGGACGCGACCCAGTCGAGGACGAGCTCGTCGACGTGCGGCAGGCGGCTGGCGCAGAAGTCGCGGTAGCGCTCGGTCTCGAAGTGCTCGTCGGCGAGTCCGCGGTACGCGGCCAGCTTCTCCTCGTAGGTGAGGTCGTCGCAGTCGCCGATCTCGAAGTAGCGGCGGGTGTCGAGGTCCAGGCGCGGCCGGCGGCCGGTCACCACGCAGAACACCGTCCACCGCAGGAGCGCCGTCATCGCCCACGGGAAGTAGTAGTGCAGGCTCGTCAGCGCGACGTCCGGACTCGCATTGGCGTAGTCGATCGGGTACACGTCGCCGCCGCGGACGAGCGTCTCGCAGGAGTTGAACTCCCAGCGGAAGAACGCGTTGACGAGCCGCCCGATCGTGACCACCTCGGCGCCGACCTCCGGGCTGAGGAAGTCGTGACTGACCGTGTAGCGGTCGTGCATCGGCAAGTCGGGCCGGAAGTGCATGACCATCGTCTCCGGCCCGATCGACAGCGAGCGCGCGAAGACGTCGTAGCCCTCCACCGACTCCTGCAGGTGCATGAGCCGCTCGCCCGACTCGTCGTATGCGCGCTCGAGCTCGGCGCCGTCGCGGATCCGGCTGACGCCGATCCACTGGCCGCCGTCGTAGGGCTTCATGAACAGCGGATAGCCGATGTCGCGCGCGATCGCCCCGAGGTCGAACGGGCGGTTGTACTTGGCCGCGGTCGAGGCGTAGCGCGGGTTCTCGGGCGGGTTCTTGAACGGGACGAGGACGGTCCGCGGCACCTTCAGCCCGAGGCGGATCATGGCGCAGTAGGCGGCATGCTTCTCCATCGACTGGAAGGTGAACGGGCTGTTGAGCAGGTACACGTCGTCCATCAGCGCGACCTTCTTGAGCCACTCGCGCGGGTGGTAGTACCAGTACGCGAGGCGGTCGATGACGAGGTCGTGGCGCGGCCGGTCGCGCAGGTCGAACGGCTCGATGGTGACGCGCTCGGTCTGGATCCGGTGCTCGATGCCGGCGCCGTCGGTGACCGGCCCGAGGCGGCGCACCAGCGTCTCGAACGCGGTGGGCCAGTCCTCCTCCGTGCCGAGGAGCAGGCCGATCAGATGGTTCGTGCCGGTCATCACGGGCTCCCTTCGTCAGCAGAAGCGGGGCAGGTGGTGGACGATCTGCGCGCGCCACGACGGCCAGTCGTGCGCGACGTCGTGGCCCCAGAGATCGAGCTCATGGCGGATGCCCTTCTCCGCCAGGCGCTCGGCGAGCAGCAGCGTGCTGGGCAGCGCGCCGGTCGTGTCCTCCCAGCGGCCCTGCCCGCACACCAGCAGCAGGCTGACCCGCCCGCGCAGCCACTCGAGGTGGGCGCCGTGCAGGTTGGCGACGTAGTCGACAGGGCTGTTGAAGTAGGTCTGGTCGCCGCGCTCGCCCCAGCCGTGGCGCCATCCGGCCGGGTCGTACGAGCCCGAGAGGCACACGGCGAGCGGGAAGAGGTCCGCGCGCTTGAGGGCGAAGTTCGCGGCGTGATACGCGCCGAGGCTGCAGCCGGTGGTCACGATCTCCGGCCTGCCCTCGCAGTCGCCGTGGATCCACGGCACGACCTGCTCGAGGATCCAGGCCTCGTAGCGCCCGTGCGCGCGGGCCCGCTCCTCGAGCGGCGCGCGGGCGTTCGACCACGAGGCTTCGTCGTAGGAGTCCACGCAGTAGACCTTGACCCGGCCGGCCTCCATCAACGGCGCGATCGCGTGCACCATCCCGCCGGTCTCGTACTCCCAGGCGTGGCCGCCCTCGGACGGGAACACGAGCACGGGCCGGCCCCAGTGGCCGTACGCCAGCACGACCCCCTGGGCCTCGAGGGCCGGCGCCCACAGCTCGACGTGGCGACGCTGCACAGGCTCGCCTCAGCCCCATGCGGCGGTCAGCAGGCCCGGGAGGTGCGCGCGGACGCCGTCCGCCCAGACGGGCCACTCGTGGCCTCCGGGGCGCTCGTGCAGCGCCGCGCCGTAGCCCTGGAGCGCGAGCGCGGCGGCGACCCGGCGGTTGTTGTGGACGTTGTCCTCATCGCGGCCGCAGGTCAGCACCGCCGGGACCGCCGCGTCGAACTCCTGGTCGCGGAGCACCCCGCGGACGAAGCGCACGATGCGCCCGTAGCGCGCGAAGCCCTTCTCCATGTGGTCGTGGCGCGGGATGAAGAACGACCCCGACTGGAGGAGCAGGCCGGCGAACGCTCCGGGATCGCGGCGTTGCGCGTGGAGCATCGCGAGCGCGCCCAGGCTCGCGCCCAGCCCGACCGGCCGGCCCGCCGCCGGCGCCGCCGCGGCCACGGCGGGTAGGACCTCGGTCAGAAGCGCCCGCGCGTAGAGCGCCGATGCCGAGTACCACTCCTCGCGCGCGCCCGGGTGCAGCAGGGCGATGCGGTGCGCCGGCACGCGGCCGTCGGCGATCCACCCGCGCGCCAGCTCGGTGAGGCGCGTGCGTTCGGCGTACTCGGGCCCGTCGTGGACGGCGAGGGCCGGCAGCGGCTCGTCGTCGCCCGCGCCGGGCGGACTCCAGAGCGTCACGGCGACGCTGGCGTGCAGCGGACGGCTGGCCACCGCCATCTCGATCGTGTGCCCGCGGTCGGCTGCCGCGCGGGTGGGCGACGGCGGCACGGCGGCGGCCGGGGCGGAGGACACGCGCGCCTTCTACCCGATCGGCGGCGCGCCACGCCGCACGTCGGTGATGGAAAGAACCCAACGTTCGCGCACGTCGCCCGTTCACAGCAGACGGAGGGTCTTCCGGGGGGCTGTACAGGAAGGCTTCGGGGGCCGCTGCAAGGACGCAGCGGTCCTCGTGACCTCCACGGGCAGTGTGCGGCGGGCGCTCGGCTCAGCCGTTCGGGGCAAGCCCGATGCTGAGCGCCCACCTCTGCTGCTGCAGCTCCGCGCGCCGGTCGAGGAGCCGGTCGGCCTCGGCCCTGTCCCCCTTCGCGTACAGCCGCGCGATCTCCTCGTCGATGAGGCTCATCTCGTACTCCACCGCGTTGATGCGCTGCTGATTCAGCATCCGCCCATCCTGCTGCTCGGGTCTCGCCTCGGCCGCCGCCAGGGGGCGGGCCAGGCGCGTCATCGCCGGTACACCATGGGCCGGCGACCGGACGGCGCTGTGTTACCCCACTGCCCGGTGCATTCGCCCGGCGACGCTTGAAACCAACCGGACGCAGGGCTTTTATGTGGCCGCGCGGTTGCGCGCCAAGCCGGAGATGGGACTCGAACCCACGACCCACGCTTTACAAGAGCGTTGCTCTACCAGCTGAGCTACTCCGGCGCGAGGCCGAGTCTAGGGTGCGCCGGGGGCGGTGGCGAGCGCGTCAGCCGCCGCCCATCGGCATCGTGAGGATGACGAGGTCGGCGTCGGCCGGCAGCTCGTCCACCGGCTCGTTGCGGCCCTCGCCGCCCTTCACGGCGACGTAGCCCGCGTCGACCTCGCGACGGAGCGCGTCGGCGGCCTGGCGCACCGAGTCCGGATCGTCCCGCGACCACTCCGCGACCGTCTCGTCCCCGCCCAACGTCCTGCGCACGAGCTTGCCCATGCGCGGCAAACTACCCGTCGAGCGCCTCGAGGCGCGTTCTGAGGCGATCGACGTCGCCGCGGCGCCCGGTGAAGAGCTCGCATCCGAAGCGCGCGTCGAGGCGCGTGCGACGCACCACGTCGGCCATGAACGCGTCGCACGTGACGAGCCCGCAGCGCGGCAGCGCGAGGCTCAGGGCGCGCAGATCGACCGCGTCGCCGGCGCGCGCGGCGCGCTCGGGGAACTCGCGCGCGGCGGTGGCGGCCAGGCGGCGCTCGCACTCGCGCTCGACCGGGCCCGGCTCGTCGGGCAGCCGCAGCCCGCCCGACAGCTCGCGCAGGAGCTCGAGCAGCCCCAGGTCGGGGCGCGCCGCCGACTCGATCCGGTGCGCCGCCGACTCGGGGACCGCGACGGCGCCGCGCGCGACCGCGGCGCGCAGCGCCGGCTCCAGGTCGCGGAACGCCGGCTTGCACTTGACGATCCCGCTGAGGTAGTTCTGGTCGAGGTAGAGGAGCGTCAGCGCTGCGACCCGGCCGCGGCATGCTCGATGTTGCCGTGGCCGTTGGAGGACATCGCCGCCGCGTACCGGGCCGGGGGCGCCGGCGGCCGGTTGAGGCGCCGCTCGAGCTCGCCGAGCACCACGCCGAACAGCAGGTGCCGCCACGTCGCCTGCACGAACGCGCGCGGCTCCGCGGCCAGGCCGGGCAGCTCGTCGCGCGCCGGGTGGTGACGGTCGACGAGCGCGGTCAGCGGCCAGGTCGCCAGGTGCTCGGCGAGCCCTGCGAGCGGCCCGCGCGCCCACGCCGGGCCGGGCAGACGCCGGGCGACGTGCGCGTAGCCGGCCCCGAACAGCGCGCCGTTCGCGACGTGCAGCGCCACGCCGACGGGCAGCCAGCCGCGCCCCCGTGTGACGAGCTTGCCGAGGAGCTCCTGGTCGAGGTACGGCCAGCGCAGCACGCGCGCGTCGAGCGGCGACTGCGCCGCCCAGACCCCGGCGGCGACGGCGCCGGCGAGCGCGCCGCGGGCTGCGATTCCACGGTCGACGGTCACGATGTCGAGGAACTGTAACCGCGTCCGGGGCCGCTGGTATCCCACAGCATGGACCGCGACGCGCTCCTCGCCCGCGCCCGGACGCGGGGCGTCAACCCGCTCGTGTACTGGATCGTGCGCGCGGTCCTGCAGCCGTTCTTCCACGTGTACCTGCGCCTGGGCCGGATCGGGCGCGAGCACATCCCGGCGTCCGGCCCGGTGATCCTGGCGGCCAACCACCGGTCGTTCCTGGACCCGTTCGTGATCGCGGTCATGGCGCGCCGGCCGCTGTACTTCATGGCGAAGAAGGAGCTCTTCCTCTTCCACCCGGTCGTGTCGTGGCTGCTCCGTGCGCTGGGGGCGTTCCCGATCGACCGTGGCGCGTCCGACCAGGACGCGATGGCGACCGCCCGCGCGATCCTCGAGCGCGGCGACGTCGTGCTGATGTTCCCTGAGGGGACGCGCGTTCGCTCGGGCTCGCTCGGTGCCGCGAGGCGGGGCGTCGGGCGCCTCGCGCTCGAGACCGGCGCGCCGGTGGTGCCGGTGGCGGTGATCGGCACCGAGGACGTCCGCGCGGGCTGGCGCATCCGCCCTCGCCGGGTCCGCATCCGCGCCGGCCGCGCGCTGACGTTCCCGCGCGTCCCGTCGCCCTCGCCGGCGCTGGCGGCCGCGGTCACCGAGCGGATCTGGCCCTGCGTCGAGCTCCAGTGGGAGTGGCTCGGCGGCCTGCCGCGGCCGCGCCGCGCGGCGGTGATCGGTGCCGGCCCCGGCGGCGCCGGCCTGGCCGCCGCACTCGCGCGCGCCGGGCTCGAGGTCGACCTCGCCGCGGCCGCGGGTCGCGCGGACCGGCC
>DATAAR010000200.1:0-10129 GCA_036259975.1 Solirubrobacteraceae bacterium
ATCCGGCACGAGTACGCCGACCCCGCCGTCCGCACGGCCGCCGAGGCGCTCATCGACGTGCGCTACTTCGCCGCCCAGCGCTACGAGGCCGTCGTGGTCGCCGGCCCGCGCGCCCGCGCCGCCGGCGCGCGCGCGGCGGCCGCGGGGCGCTTCGCGCACACGCGGCTCGAGCGGCGGCCGATCAGCGGCCTCTGAGCCGGCGCGCGTCGTCACCGCAACGTGCGGGATCGGCGACCCGCGCCGTCGGGCGGCGGGCGTACAGTCCGGCGCGTTGCTCGAGGTCCGCCGCACCGTGCGCCCGCGCTGGGTCTTCCGCCTGCCCGGCGGCTCGCCCGACCGCGTCATGCGCCGCCGCGGCTCGGTCCTCGAGCGGCTCGTCCACGTCGACGGCGCGCCGGTCGTCGTGCGCGTCGCCCAGACCGCTCGCGATGAGGTGCTCTTCGGCGCGCGGGCGGACGCGCGCGGCGCGGCCGAGGAGGGGATCGCGCGCATGCGCTTCGCGCTGGGCGTCGACGACGACCTCCGGCCGTTCCACGAGCGCTTCCGCTCGGACCCGCTGATCGGCGCGTCGGTCCGCCACCGGCCGTGGCTTCGCATCCACCGCCGGCCGGACCCGTTCGAGGCGCTCGCGTGGGCGATCACCGAGCAGCTCATCGAGTTCGAGCGCGCCGTCGACATCCAGCGGCGGATCGTGTGGCGGCTCGGGCGCCGCTGCGCGGCGACCGGCCTGCGGGACCTGCCGGGCGCCGAGCGGGTCGCCGGCACCGCCCCGGCGCTGCTGCAGAGCCTCGACCTGTCGGCCGCGCGCGCGCTCTCGCTGCGCCGCGCCGCGCGCGAGGTCGCGCGCGGGCGCGTCGACCTCCGCGCGCCCGACCACGAGCGCGGCTGGCGGCGGCTGCGCGCGATCCCGGGGATCGGGCGGTGGACGATCGAGATGCTGGCCCTGCACGGCCAGGGCCGTCACGACCAGCTCCCGGCCGGCGACCTGAACCTGATCAAGCTCGCCGGCCGCCTGGCCACCGGCAGCCCGTGGGCGCGGGCCTCCGAGGAGGAGGTGCGGGCGCTGTTCGCGCCCTACGACGGCTGGGCGGGGCTGGCCGCCGCGCACGCGCTGCGCGCGGCGCGCGGCACGCGCTCGCTCTACACGCCCTCGCCGGGAAGGAACTCGTTGGTCAGCGCGCGCGCCGCGTCGGGCGGGTTGCGCAGCAGCCGGTTGCGCGCCATCCACTCGCCGTAGCGGACCCACTCCGCCGGCTCCATGTAGCCGACCGGCTTCGACGAGTCCGCCGGGAAGAAGACGGGCAGCGTGACCTTGACGCTGGCCTCCTGCAGGCGCCGGTCGAGGTCGCGGTTGGCGCGCAGCAGCGGCGTGATGCCGCTGTCGGGGTCCCTGCGCAGCGCCCTGGCGCCCTCGCCGAGCGCGCGCATGAAGCGGCGGATGCGCGCGCCGCCGTTCTCGCGCATGTCCTCCTCGCGGGCGACGACGACGAGCTCGTTGTACGTCGGCACGCCGGCGCTCTCCATCCGGATCACCTTCGGCCGCCGGCGCTGCAGCTGCAGCTCGACCGCCTCGTAGTTCCAGAATGCGCCGAGCGTCGCGTCGACCTTGCGCGACAGCATCGCCGGCACCAGGTTGAAGCCGAGGTTGACCTCCTTCACCCGCGACGCGTCGACCCCCGCCTGGGCCAGGATCGCCTTCAGGTACGCCGACTGGTACGGGATGCCCGCGGTGCCGACCGTCTTGCCGGCGAGTTGCCTGGGGTCGGTGATGGCGTTGCGGCCGATCGACACCAGCGAGGTCAGCGGCTTCTGCACCAGCGCCCCGACCGCGACGAGCTTCTGGCCCTGGTCGCGCGCCAGCAGCAACTCGGGCTCGTACGACAGCGCCAGGTCGACGCGCCCCGCCGCCAGCAGCTTCAGTGGGGCGGAGGGGTCCGACGGCGTCTGGAGGTCGACGTCGAGCCCCACGCGGTCGAACGCGCCCGTGCCCTGCGCGGCGTAGATGCCGGCGTGGTCGGCGTTCGGGAAGTAGTCGAGCATCAGCCGGACGGACTGCCGCTCGGGCGCCCCGGTGGATTCGGTCCGCTCGCCACACGCGGCGAGCGCCAGCGTGGCGGCGAGGGCGAGGGCGGCGCAGATGAGACGGCGGGGCATGGGGGTCACGGTCCTTCCTGTCGGCGGTTGGCCCAAGGTACGAGCCGGCGCTCGGCCAGCCCGAGGGCGGAGAAGAGGGCGACGGCGAAGGCCGCCAGCAGCACGACGGCCGCGTACGCGCGCGGCGTCTCGAGCTGGGGGATCGCCTGCAGCATGAGGTGGCCGAGCCCCTCGCTGGAGCCCGAGTACTCGGCGAACACGGCCCCGATCACGGCGACGGCGACCGCGATCTTCGCGCCGCTCAGCGCGGCCGGCAGCGCGGCGGGCGCCTCGGCGTAGCGGAACGCCTGCCAGCGCGATGCGTCGAGCGTGCGCATCAGCTTGAGCTGGTCGGGGTCGGCGCCGTCGAGCGCATCGAGCGTGGTGACGACGACCGGGAAGAAGCAGACGAGCGCGATGATCGCGAGCTTGGGCACGATGCCGAACCCGAACCAGACCACCAGGAGCGGGGCGATGATCACGATCGGAACGGCCTGCGAGGCGACGAGCAGTGGGTAGGTGCCACGGCGCAGGACGCCCGAGAAATGCAGCGCGACGGCGAGTCCGAACCCGAGCACCAGCGCGACGAGGACGCCGAGGCCCACCTCCTGCGCGGTCACCAGGAGGTTGTCCCAGAGCAGGGCGCGGTCGCGCCAGAGCGCGTCGGCGATCTCGCTCGGCGCGGGGAGGATGAAGTCGTCGACCGAGCCCGCGCGCGCGTACAGCTCCCACCCGCCGGCGAGCACGGCGACGAGCAGCGCGGGCGGCAGCACCCGGCCGGCTGCGCCCGCGCGCCCGCGCGGGGGCGATGGCGGCGGCGGGAGCGGCGTCGTGGCGCCGCTCATGCGCGCAGCGCCTCCAGCGCGCGCTCGCGCAGCGCCACCAGCGCCGGATCGGTCACCGCGCGCGGTCGCGGTACGTCGACCGCCAGCTCGGCCACGACGCGGCCGGGCCGCGGCGAGAGCACGAGGATCCGGTCCGCGAGCAGCGCGGCCTCCTCGACGTCGTGGGTCACGAGCAGCACGGTGCGCGCCTCGCGCCGCAGGGCCCCGGCCAGCCAGTCCTGCATCTCGCGCCGCGTGAGCGCGTCGAGCGCGCCGAACGGCTCGTCGAGGCACAGCACCGGCTTGCCGGACAGCAGCGTGCGCAGGAACGCGACGCGCTGGCGCATGCCGCCCGAGAGCTCGTGCGGCCGCGCGCGCTCGAAGCCCTCGAGGCCGAACACGGCGAACAAAGGATGCGCGCGCTCGCGCGCCCGGGCGCGGGTCGCGCCGCCGATGCGCAGCGCCAGCGCGGCGTTGTCGATCGCGGTCATCCACGGCAGGAGCAGATCGCGCTGGGGCATGAGCACCGCGGGCGCGGCGCGCACCGTCCCCGCATCGGGCGCCTGCAGGCCGCACACGAGCTCCAGCAGGGTGGTCTTGCCCGAGCCGCTCGGCCCGACGACGGCGACGGTCTCGCCGGCGGCGACGTCGAGGCTGACGTCCGCGAGGGCGGGGACGCGCGAGCCGTCGCGCCGCTCGAAGGCGCGGCTCACCCCGGCGAGGTGGATTTCGCCGGCAGGTCCCTCAACGTTTCGAGGCTCCTCCGCGGGAGCCTCGAGCCTCGTGTCCATCGCTCCCTCCGCGGGCATTACCCCACAGGTTCGAAGGGTCGAATCGCAGCGGCGATCCCTCTCAGCCGGGCGACCATCCCGGCTCCCCTGTTGTCGTCGAGAATTCACCGTAGCAGAGCCAAATTTGCGAGGCTCCGTAGTCCCTGCAGCGGAATCTCGGCCGGACGACCACGACCGCTCAGGCCCGCTGAAAACCGCTCGTCCGGTGGCGCATGTGACCAAACGTGTGTGCAACGGACGCGGGCGTCGCGCCTTTATCTTGTAAAGAGGGCTATGAGTCGCGCGGTGCTCCTGGTCGCGGTGATCGTCACCGCCTGTGCGGTCGGGGCGCTGATCGGCCTCGCGCTCGCGCCGGAGGGCCGTCAGTACGCGATGCCGCTGCCGTCGCAGGCGGTGCCCAACCCGGCGCCGAACCCGGCGAGGCCGGAGAAGCGGCCCGCGTGCGTGGAGGGCCAGCGGTGCTGGAACTGGGCGCTGATGGGCGACCGGACACGGCCGATCTTCGACACGGCGGCGCGGCCCCGGCGGGTGGGTCGCTGCGAGTTCGCGTACCGCCGCGAGCACCGCTTGCTGCGCAGGTTCAAGCCGATGCGCGGCGACTGGCTGGCGCTCGGAGTGTGCGGGCGGATGCCCCGGAGTCTGGCCGACGCCCGGCACCGGGACGGGCTATGAGGGCTCACATACCGCCCGAGCGAAGCTGAGCGCCGGCGCGCCACCGCGGGCCGCCGGTTGCCGTCGACGGAAACGTCGAAAAGCTCCTCTCCGCGGGCATTTCGTGGGATCATTCGGCGACCGCATATCCGTCACTCAGGGGAGGCCGGATGACGGACTACGCAGCACCCACACGTCCCGCCGACGAAGCCGGGGCCCGCCCCGGAGAGTATCCCCTCGGCGTGGGGCGTCCACCGCTCGCGGTGGACGACCTGCCAACTCCCGAGGCCGTCTTCGACGTTCCGAGGACCGGCTTCAAAGAGACGGTCACAAAGATCATGGGTCCGGCGCTCATCGCCCTCGGCCTCTCGATCGGAAGCGGCGAGTGGCTCCTCGGACCGCAGGCGATCGGCGAGCTCGGCTGGGTCGGCATCGGCTTCGTGATCACCATCTCGATCCTCCTCCAGGCGTTCTACAACGTGGAGGTCGGCCGCTACGTCATGGCGACCGGCGAGGTGCCATCGCTGGGCTTCGGACGCATCCCCCCGGGCGCCTACATCGGCACGATCCTGGCCGTCGGGATCTTCTACCTGGCGTTCATCACGGGCGGCTGGGCGTCGGCCGCCGGCGCGAGCTTCTTCACGCTGGTGACGGGCGACATCCCGGGCGACGGCGACCTGAACACCACGCGCTGGATCGCGGTCGGCCTGATGGCCGCGGTGTTCGCCATCACGCTCTTCGGGCAGAAGATCTCGCGCACGCTCGAGCTCATCTTCTGGGTGCTCGTCGGCTTCATCCTGATCACGCTCATGCTCGCCGTCCTGTTCATCGCGCCGCCGAGCGCCTGGTTCGACGGAATCGAGGGCATGGTCCGCCCGGCCCTGCCGCCGGAGGGGACCGAGGCGACCCAGATCGGCGCCGTCGCGGGGTTCGCCGCCATGGCCTCGGGCCTGAACTACGTGTTCATGAACTACTACCGCGACAAGGGTTACGGCATGGGCAGCAAGACCGGCTACCTCCCGGGGTTGCTCGCGCGCGCCGAGGAGCACCCCGAGGTCGCGCCGGTGGGCACCACGTTCCGCGAGACGCCCGAGAACGCGGCCCTGTGGAAGCGCTGGTACCGCTTCCTCGTCCTCGAGATGTGGGTGATCTTCGTGCCCGGCGCCATCATCGGGATGCTGATGCCGGGCATCCTCGTCAGCCACCTGGCCGACGAGACCGGCACGCCGCCGACCGTCGAGACGATGCCCACCTTCGTCGCCGAGCAGCTGCGCGCGACCGGCGAGAGCGACCTCCTGTTCGGGTGGGCGCTGCTCATCGGGTTCCTCATCCTCTTCAAGACCCAGATGGTCATCTTCGAGATGCTCACCCGGAACATGGTCGACGCGCTCTACGGGTCGAGCCAGTCGTTCCGGCGCGTGCTGAGGGGCGACCCGCGGCGGTTCTACTACCCCTTCATGATCGTCCTGGGGATCGTCATCTCGATCATCATCTTCCAGGGACTGTCGGTCGAGCTGGTCCAGTGGGCCGCGAACATGTCGAACCTGGCGGCGATGATCTTCCCGTTCGCGCTGATGTACCTGATCAGCAAGCTGCCCAGGCCGGCGCGCGCGCAATGGTGGTCATACGTGCTGCTGACCGTGTTCGCCGTCTACTTCGGCTTCTGGTTCATCAACTTCGCGCTGGACAAGCTGACCGGGAGCCCGCTCGTGACGTTCTAGGTCCGGTCTGGACCAGGCATCTCAGCGCCGCGGCCGCTGCGCCAGCGAGCCGCGGTCGCTGCGCGAGTCGGACACGGCCGTCCGCACGCCCGTCCGCGGGTCGACGCCCGCCACCTGCACGCGCGGCCGCGGGCCGTACTCGCCCTCGCGGGCGAGCCGGTGGCCGCGCGCGGCGAGCGCCTGCAGCTGCACCGGGTCGACGCGCGCCTCCTCGATGTTGATCGTCGCGCCGCCCAGGTTGTCCAGGCGCTCGGCGTCGATCGCCTGCGCCAGCGAGAGCCCGAAGTCGACCGTGCCGACGATCTGCAGGAGGACGCCCATGATGATGCGCGCCCCGCCCGCGCCGCCCGCGACGAGCACCGGCTGGCCGCCCTGCACGACGATCTCGGGGCTCATCGACGAGCGCGGGCGCTTGCCCGGCGCGGGGGCGTTGGCGGTGCCCGGGTCGCCGAAGTCGGTGAGCTCGTTGTTGAGGATGAAGCCGGTGCCCGGCGCCATCACCGTGCTGCCGAACTCCTGCTCGATCGTGCACGTCAGTGCCACGGCGTTGCCGCGCCGGTCGATGACCGAGACGTGCGTCGTGCTGCCGTTGGGGTTCGCCTCGACCGCGCCGGCCGCGCGCGCGGCGGGCGCCAGCGCGAACGTCCCGGGGCCGAACGTCTTCGCCCGGTTCGGGTCGATCTCGGCGCGCCGCAGCGCGGCGTAGTCCTTCGACACCAGGCCGGCCACCGGCATGCGCACGAAGCCGGGGTCGCCCAGGTACGCGCCGCGGTCGGCGAACGCGATTTTCTGCGCCTCGGCGATGAGGTGGTCGGCCAGCGCCGAGGACTGGCCCGCCGCCCGCAGGTCGAAGCCCTCGAGGATGTTGAGCATCTCCTGGATCGCGACGCCGCCGGACGTGGGCGGCGGCATGCCGAGCACTGAGCGGCCGCGGTAGCTGCCCGAGATCGGGCGCCGCCACACGGCGCGGTAGGCCGCGAAGTCGCGCAGCGTGAGGATGCCCGCGTCCTGCGTCTGCGGCCGCGGGGTTCGCATGTCGCGGACGATCCGGCGTGCGATCGTGCCGCGGTAGAACGCGTTTGGGCCCCCGCGGGCGATGCGCCGCAGCGTCGCCGCGAGCACGGGCTGGCGCAGCACGGTGCCGGCGCGGATCGGCTGGCCGCCGGGCAGCCAGACCGCCGCGGTGTTGGGGAACGTGGCGAGGCGCCGGGCGTTGTCCTCGGCGGCGCCCTGCAGCGACAGCGGCACGCGGAAGCCCCGCCGCGCGAGGCGCTCGGCCGGCGCTATCGAGCCCGCCAGCGTGCGCGTCCCGTAGCGGTCCAGCGCCGCGGCCATGCCCGCCACGACGCCGGGGACGCCGACCGTCAGATGGCCGGTGAACGTCCGGTGGAGCCCCGGCCCCCTGAACGTCGTCGGGGTCGTGGCGCCGCCGGCGGTCTCGCGGAAGTCGAGCGTGTCGGTGCGACCGGTGCGGCTGCGGTAGACCATGAAGCCGCCGCCACCGATCCCGCACGACTGCGGCCGCGCGACGCTCAGGGCGAAGACCGTCGCCACCGCCGCGTCGACCGCGTTGCCGCCGGACTCGAGCACGCCGCGGCCCACCCGCGCGGCGGCGGGCGACTCGGTGGCGACCACGCCCAGGCGCGTGGTCACCCCCTCGTGGAAGCGCGATCCCTCCCGGGCCTGAGCCGTGGGGAGGGCGGCGAGGAGCAGGACGAGCAGGACGAGAGAGAGGACTCCGAGCAGCCGTCGCATGCGCCTTCCTTACCCAAAGCGCGTGACGTCTGTCTCACATCGCGCGTCTTACCAGCAGGAGGCTGTCCCGAGATGCCCTACGTCACCTGCCCGTCCTGCCGCCTGCAGGCCTACACCGCCGCGCGGTGGTCGACCCGCGAGGCGTGCGTGCGTTGCGGTGCTCCGCTCCCCCGGCCCGCGCCTCAGCGGCCCGACAGCGGCCGGGTGAGCGCCTTGACGAAGTCCTCGAGCTGGCCGGTCGTCCAGCACTCGAACGCCTCGCAGTGGCGCTCGTAGGCGGCGATGACGCTGTCTCCGTAGTTCCAGTACAGCCGCGGCTCGGGATTCAGCCAGAACGTGCGCCCGGCGCGCGCCGCGACGCCGGCGAAGATGTCGGCGCGCGGGTCGCGCCCGTTCGTGCGCGCGTCGCCGAGCACGATGACCGTGGCGCGCGGGTGCAGGTCGTCCTCGACGAGCGTCGCGAACTCGCTCCAGACGCGCCCGTAGTCGGTGTAGCCGCTGATGTCCGCGACCCCGGCGTCCTTGGAGATCGCGTCGCTGACCGCCTTGAAGTCGCGCTCGCGCGCGAAGACGTCGGTGACCTCGCTGATGCGCTCGATGAACACGAACGAGCGCATCTTGCGAAACGAGTCGTGCAGGGCGTGCAGCACCGAGAGGAAGAACACGCTCGCGCTCGTCACCGACGTCGACACGTCGCAGAGCACGTAGATCTCGGGCCGCCGGGGGCGGACCGGCTTGTACTTGAGCACGACCGGCACGCCGCCGGTCTCGAGCGACGCGCGCATCGTGCGGCGCACGTCGACGTGGGCGTGGCGCTTGCGCCCGCGGCTCTCCTGGCCTTGGGTCTTGAGCCGCCGCTTGAGCTGCGCGACGACCCGGTGCACGGCGGCCAGGTCCTGCAGCGGGCCGGACGGCAGCGCGCGATCGAGCTCGTTCAGCGGTCGCGCCGGCGGCAGTGACTCCGTCCGCTCGATCTGCGCGCGCTCGAGCTCCTGGCGCAGCAGCGCCTCGAAGCGGCGGAGCGCCTCGCGCGGCAGGCCCTGGGCGCGCGGGTCCTGGGGCGGCAGGTCCGGCTGCGGCTCGGGGCGCAGGCCGAGCGCGCGGCGGATGCGCTGCACGTCCACGCCGATGACGCCCGACCCCTCGCCCTGGCGCCCGAACGCGGCGATCGCCAGGCGGGCGAGGTCGCGCATCGTGCTCTCGTGGCCCTCGCGCAGCGCGCGGGCGATCTCCTGGCGCAGCGTCTCGAGGTTGAGCTCCGCCCCGGCCGCGTCGATCCCGCCGCCCTCCGCGATCCCCTCGCGCACGGCGGCGAGCTCGGTGGCGCGGAAGAAGAAGCGCTCGAAGACGAGGTCGAAGATGCGCCGGTCCTCCTGGGACTTGGCGAGCGTCGCGGCCAGCCCCTCGCGGAAGTCCTCGGCCCGCGACCAGGGCACCTCGCGCAGGACCTCGAACGCGTCGAGCAGCTCGCTGGTCCCGACCGCGACGCCTTCGCCGCGCAGCTCCTCGCCGAACTGCAGCAGGTGCGCCGCCAGGCCGGGCGGCGCGTCCTCCGGCGCCGTGCGGCCGTAGAGCGCGGCCCTACGGCTGGCCGGCGGGCGCGGCACGGACGGGGAGCTTCATCCCGACGCGCTCGGCGACCACGTCGAGGTCGGTGCGGTGCTTGACGATGATCGACAGCGTCTGGGCGAACACGTCGTTGTCGATGTCGTCGGCGCCGAGCAGGAGCAGCGCGCGGGCCCAGTCGACGGATTCCGCGATCGACGGCGGCTTCTTCAGGTCGAGCTCGCGGACCATCGCCACGACCTCCACGAGCTTGCGCGCGATCTCATCCTCCAGCTCGGGCGTGTGCAGCTTGACGATCGCGAGCTCGTGCTCGAGCGTCGGGTAGTCGAGCCACAGGTACAGGCAGCGGCGCTTGAGCGCCTCGGTGAGCTCGCGCGTGTTGTTCGAGGTGAGCAGCACGATCGGCCGCGTGCGGGCCTCGAAGACGCCGAGCTCGGGGATCGAGATCTGGAAGTCGCTCAGCAGCTCGAGGAGCATCGCCTCGAACTCCTGGTCGGTCTTGTCGATCTCGTCGATGAGCAGCACGACCGGCTCCTGGGCCGCGATGGCGCTCATCAGCGGGCGCTCGAGCAGGAACTCCTCGCCGAAGATGTCGTCCTGGACCTGCTGCCAGCCGGCGCCCTCGGCCTCGGCCTGGATGCGCAGCAGCTGCTTGCGGTAGTTCCACTCGTACAGCGCCTTGGCCTCG
>DATAAR010000201.1:0-7864 GCA_036259975.1 Solirubrobacteraceae bacterium
TTCGGCATCCCGGGCGAGGAGACCCTCGACCTCAACCAGTCGCTGGCCAACTCGTCGGTGACCTTCGTCCCTGTTCGCCACGAGCAGGGCGGGGCCTACATGGCCGACATGTACGGCCGGCTCACCGGCCGCGCGGGCGTCTGCCTGGGCACGCTGGGCCCGGGGGCGATGAACCTCGTGACCGCGATCGGCGACGCGTTCCTCGACCGCGCCCCGCTGGTCGCGCTCACCGGCCAGGCCGACCTGGAGCGAATGCACAAGGAGAGCCACCAGTTCATCGACCTGGTCGGCCTGTTCCGCCCGATCACGAAGTGGAACGCGCGCGTGACCGCGCCGGACATCATCCCCGAGGTCGTCCGCAAGGCCTTCAAGGTGGCCGAGTCGGAGAAGCCCGGGGCGACGATGCTCGAGCTGCCCGAGGACGTCATGGGCGCCGACACCGAGCAGCTCGAGCCGCTGCCGCGCCGGCGCCCGGTCAGCCCCGAGCCGGCCGCCCGCGAGCTGCTCAAGGCCGCCGACCTCATCCGCAACGCGATCAGCCCGGTGATCCTGGCCGGCAACGGCGTCGTGCGCGCCCGCGCGGCGCCCGCGCTGCGCGAGCTGTGCCGCGCGACCGGCATCGCCGTCGCAGAGACGTTCATGGGCAAGGGCGTCGTCGACGCCTTCGACAGCCACGCGCTGGGCACCGTCGGCCTCCACGACCGCGACTACGCGATGGCCGGCTTCGAGGACGCCGACGTCGTCATCGCCGTCGGCTACGACCTCGTCGAACACGCGCCCGCGCACTGGAACCCGCGCAAGGACAAGAAGATCGTCGTCGTCGACTCGCAGGCGGCGGAGATCGACGAGTACTTCCAGCCGCAGGTCGAGCTCGTCGGCGACATCTACCACGTGCTCAGCCGGCTGGCGGAGGAGTGCCGTGACGTGCCGCACTCCGGCGGCTCGCAGCGGCTGCGCGACGTCGTGCTCGGGCGCTTCGAGTCCGCTCGCACCGACGCCGCGTTCCCGATGCAGCCTCCGCGCGCGCTGTGGGAGATCCGCGAGGCGCTCGGCCGGGAGGACATCCTGATCTCCGACGTGGGGCTCCACAAGCTCTGGATCGGCCGGATGTTCCCGGCCCATGAGCCCAACACGGTCCTGATCGCAAACGGCCTTGCAGGGATGGGCTTCGCCGTGCCCTGCGCGATCGCCGCCAAGCTGGTGCACCCCGAGCGCAAGGTGGTCACGGTCAATGGCGACGGCGGCTTCCTCATGAACTGCCAGGAGCTCGAGACGGCGGTGCGGCTCAAGACGCCGATCGTCCACATCGTGTGGGAGAACCGCCAGTACGGCTCGATCGTCTGGAAGCAGGACAAGAAGTTCGGCGAGCACTTCGGCACCGACTTCACGAACCCCGACTTCGTCCGCCTGGCCGAGGCGTTCGGGATGCCGGCGTTCCGCTGCGACGGGGTCGACGACTTCGGCCGCCACCTGCGCCACGCGCTGGGCCTGGACGTCCCCTCGCTCATCGTGCTGCCGATCGACTACTCGCTCGACGTGGCGATCAGCGAGGAGCTCGGGGCCGAGACCGTCGCGATGTAGCGGCGTGCTCCGCCACGACCTCCCGGGTGGCGCGTTCCTGCGGCTCCTCGAGGAGTCCGACGCCGACGAGCTGTACGCGCTCACCGATCGCAACCGGGTGCACCTGGAGCCCTGGATGCCGTGGATCCCGGCGATCCGGGCCCCGGACGACACGCTCGAGTTCATCCGCCTCACCCGCCGCCAGGTCGCCGACAACGACGGCCTCGCGACAGCGATCGTCCGCGACGGCGCGATCGTCGGCGTGGTCGGCTACCACCGGGTCGACTGGGCGAACCGGGCGACGAGCATCGGCTACTGGCTCTCGGCGGACGCACAGGGCCGCGGCACGATGACCGAGGCGGTGCGGGCGCTCGTCGACCACGCGTTCGGCGCGTGGGGGCTCGAGCGCGTGGAGATCGCCGCGGCGGTCGACAACGCGCGCAGCCGCGCGATCCCGGAGCGGCTCGGGTTCCGGCAGGAGGGCGTGCGGCGGCGGGCGGAGCGCGTCGGCGATCGGTACGTCGATCTCGCCATCTACGCGATGATCGCCGCCGACCGGCCCTGACCGGGGCGCGGCTACGCCGCGCGCTCGCGGTCGTGGCCGGCGCGGTCTGCGGCGAGCTCGAGGTCGGCGTCGGCGCCCGCGTCGCGGAGCGCGCGCACGAAGCCGCCGAAGCCGGAGCCGGGCGTGTGGAGGGTGAGGAACCGGACGCGCTTCGTCCCGGACGGCGCGAACGCGTGCCGGACGCCCGCCGGCACCGTCAGCCAGGTGCCGGCCTCCGCCCGCAGCAGACGGTCGCCGGCCGTGACCGCGAGCTCGCCCTCGAGCACGTACGCCGACTCGGCGTGACGGCGGTGGACGTGCGCCGGCGGCGACGGGATGCCGGGTCCGATCGCGACCTCGGCGAGCGCGATCGCCTCGGCGTCCGCGAGCAGCGCCACGCGCACGCCGGGCCGCGCGACGACGGTGGCGTCGCCGGCGACGGACGCCTCCGACGGCGGGCGCCCGCCGTCGGCGGGCGGCGGCTGCTGGTCGAATTCGTGCCCGCGGCCGTCGCGGAGCGCGCGCAGGTACCCGGCGAAGCCCTGGCCGGGCGCGTGGCAGTTGAGGAACGTCGCGCCGGCCGCGCCGGCGTTGCGGTAGCCGTGCACCACGAGCGGCGGCACGCGCGCGAGCGTTCCCGCCGGCGCCCGCACCTCGCGCCCTCGGCGCCCAGCCGGATCGTCACCTCGCCCTCGAGCACGGAGAAGAGGTCGCTGTGGCGGCGGTGCACGTGCAGGTCGGCGCCCTCCCGCCGGACGCCGAGCCTGACGCACGTCGCGTGCAGCGCGTCGTGCTCGAGCAGGATCTCGACCCGCCGGTCGGGCGCGTCGCCGATCACCTCGCCCGCTCGGGGCCCGACGACGGTCCGTTCGCGCACGCCGCCAGTCTCGCAAGCGACCGTCGGCGACGCAGGCGTCGTGCGGAGCGGTCCGGCTAGCGTTCCGCCGATGTTCAACGACATCGAACGCATCGGCTTCGCCGGCCTGGGGGCCATGGGCGCCGGGATCGCGCAGCGGCTGATCGACGCGGGCTTCGACGTCGTGGGCTGGAACCGGACCAGGGCCAGGGCCGAGCCGCTGCTCGCCGCCGGGATGGGATGGGCCGATACGCCGCGCGACCTCGCCGCGTCGGTCGACGTGCTGTTCTCGATGCTGACGAACACCGCGGCGGTCGAGGCGACCGCCGACGGCGAGGACGGCGTGCTCGCCGGGCTTCGCGCCGGCACGGTGTGGGCGGACATCAGCACGATCGGGCCGGACGCGAGCGTGGCGCTCGCCGAGCGGGTCCGCGCGACCGGCGCCACCTTCCTGGACTGCCCCGTGTCCGGCAGCCCCGCGACGCTGGCCGCGGGCCAGATGTCCGTGATGGTCGGCGGCGACCGGGCCGCCTTCGAGCACATCTCCGGCGTGCTGCACGCGATCGGTCCCAAGGTCACCTACATCGGCCCGAACGGGCAGGCGATCCTCACGAAGGTCGCCATCAACCTCGCGCTCGTGGTGTCCGTCACCGCGTTCGCCGAGGGCGTGGCGCTCGTCGAGAAGGCGGGCGTCGACCGCGCCGCCGTCGTCGACGCGGCCCTCAAGAGCGTCATCGCCTCGCCGGTGATCGGCTACCGTGCGCCGCTGCTGCTCGACGACTCCGACGTGTTCGCCGACGTCGAGCTCCAGCAGAAGGACCTGGTCCTCGCGCAGGAGCTCGCGCGCGGGCTCGGCATGGCGGTCCCCACCTGCGCCGCGACGAGCGAGATGCTCAGCGCGGCGCGCAGCTCGGCCCGGGCCGACCGTGACTTCCTGGTCAGCGTCCACGAGGCCTACCGCCGGATCGGAGGCATGGAATGACCCCGCGGGAGCCGTTCCGGACCCGCATCGAGGACGTCCCGCTCGAGCAGGGGCTGCGCGAGGAAGAGGGGTGGATCGACATGCAGGTCCAGTTCCTCATCGCCGAGCACAATGCCGGCGCGAAGGACCTCGTGGTCGGCCGCACCGTCCTGCCGCCAGGCGCGCGGCACGAGCGCCACCTGCATCCGAACTGCGACGAGTTCCTCGTCGTGCTCAGCGGTCGCGGGGAGGTCTACACGAACACGGGCCGCGAGCCGTCGCGGGCCGGCGACGTCATCTACACGCCGCGTGGCAACTGGCACGGGTTCGACAACACCTCCGACGAGGATGTCCTGCTGTTCTGGGGCTGGAGCGGGGCGGGCTCCCTCGAGGCGGCGGGCTACGCGATCCCCGGCCCGGACGACGAGTTCGACGCGTGATCGCGCTCGATACGCGGATCGCGACGGGGATGCGCGCGCTCCTCGCGGCGCGCGACGAGCGCGTCCGCGCGGGCGAGCGCCAGATCGGGTGGAAGCTCGCGTTCGGCGCCCCGGCCGCCGCCGCGGCGCTCGAGATCGACCGGCCGCTCGTCGGCGTGCTGATGGAGGGCGGGGTGCTCGAGGATGGCGCCAGCGTGGCGGTCGGGTCCTGGACGTCGCCGGTGCTCGAGGTGGAGATCGCCGCACATCTGCGCCGCGACGTGGCGCCGGGCGCCGCGTGGGACGATGTGCGCGCCGCCATCGGCGGGTTGGCGGCGGCCATCGAGCTGGTCGACATCGACGGCCCGCGCGACGACATCCCCGCGATGCTCGCGGTCAACATCTTCCACCGCCACGTCATGCTCGGCGCGGTCCGCGATGGCCGCTCGACGGCGGAGGGCATCGGCGCGCGGGTGCTCCGCGACGGCGTGGAGATCGCGGCGACCGACGACCCGTCCGCGCTCACCGGCGAGCTCGTCGAGGTCGTCAGGCTGACGGCCGAGCAGCTCGGCGCCTGCGGCGAGCGAGTGTCCGCCGGCGACGTCGTGATCACCGGCTCGGTCGTGCCGCCGCAGCCGATCGCGGCCGGTCAGCGCATCGAGGTGCACGTGAAGCCGCTCGGCACGCTGTCGATTGGGCTCACCGCCTAGCGTCGCGCCCTCAGTCGCAGGGGCCCCTCCTGGCGCGGCTCGGCGAGCACGTCGCGGTCGTGGCCGAACACGAGCCTCGCGCCGGTGCGGTCGGCCAGCGTGCGGACGAAGCGGTGGCTGCGCCACCACGCGGCGTGGTCGCGCAGGAGCCAGCCGAGCGGCTGCGGCCCCGCGTAGTTGGCGCGCAGGTGAACTGGCCGCTCGCGAACAGGAAGTGGCCCGCGTCACGTACATGGGGACGTCGCGGCCGGCGAAGAGCTCGAGGCCGCCGGCGTGGTCGAGGCGCAGGTGCGACATCACGGCCGCGTGGATGTCGTCGAGGCCGTAGCCCGCGGCCTGGAGCGCGTTGTCGAGGCGGTGCTCGAGCAGGCCGAGGTCCAGCAGATGCGGCTTCACGCCTCCTCCTCCGCTCGCAAGATGCGGCCGCCGGCGGGCGGCCCGCAGGGACACCTACACGACGCGCGGCGGCCGCGCCACGAGGCGCTCGCCAGCGCGGCCGCGGCACCGGCCGAGGGGTAGATTTCAGGCATGACCACGGCATCGGCGGAGCAGGCCGTCATCGACGGCGTCAAGACCCAGCTGTACATCGGCGGCGAGTGGCGGGACGGCGGCGACGGCGGCACGATCCCGGTCGAGGACCCGGCGACCGGCGAGACGATCGCGGAGGTGGCGGACGCGACCGCCGCGGACGCGGACGCAGCGCTCGGCGCGGCGCACGACGCGTTCCAGGAGTTCCGCAACCACCCGCCGCGCGAGCGCGCCGACATCCTGCGCCGCGCCTACGACCTCATCACCGAGCGCGCCGACGACCTGGCGCTGCTCATGACGCTGGAGATGGGCAAGCCGGTCGCCGAGAGCAAGGCCGAGATCGCCTATGCCGCGAACTTCTTCCGCTGGTACGCCGAGGAGGCCGTGCGCATCAACGGCCGCTACACCGTCAACGAGACCGGCGCCGGGCGCGTGCTGACGATGCAGCAGGCGGTCGGGCCGTGCATCTTCATCACGCCGTGGAACTTCCCGCTGGCGATGGGCACGCGCAAGATCGGCCCCCAGATCGCCGCCGGCTGCACGTGCGTGGCGAAGCCCGCCAAGCAGACGCCGCTGTCCATGCTCGCGCTGGCGCAGATCCTCGAGGAGGCCGGGCTGCCCGGCGGCGTCGTCAACGTCATCACCGCCAAGTCGTCCGGCAGGACGATGGAGCCGCTCATCAAGGACCCGCGCGCGCGGAAGCTGTCCTTCACAGGCTCGACCGAGGTCGGCAAGAAGCTCATCGAACAGTCGGCGGAGCAGGTGCTGCGCGTGTCGATGGAGCTCGGCGGCAACGCGCCGTTCCTGATCTTCGACGACGCCGATCTCGACGCGGCGGTCGAGGGTGCGCTGATCGCGAAGATGCGCAACGGCGGCGAGGCGTGCACGTCGGCCAATCGCTTCCATGTCGCCGGCGCCGTCGCCGACGACTTCGCCGAGCGCCTCGCGTCGCGGATCGGCGACCTCAAGGTCGGCCGCGGCACCGAGCCCGACGTCAAGGTCGGCCCGCTCATCGACGACGACCAGCGTGGCAAGGTCGCGGGCCTGGTCGAGGACGCGGTCGGCAAGGGCGCGAAGGTCCTCGTCGGCGGCGAGAACATCGACGGCTCGGGCTACTTCTACAAGCCGACCGTGCTCACCGACATCCCGGAGGGCGCCGACCTCCTGCGCGAGGAGATCTTCGGCCCCGTGGCGCCGGTGCAGGGCTTCGACTCCGAGGACGAGGCGATCGCGAGGGCCAACGACACCCAGTACGGACTGGTCGCCTACCTGTTCACGCGCGACATCAACCGCGCGTTCCGCGTGATCGAGAAGCTCGACACCGGCATGGTCGGCCTCAACCAGGGCATCGTCTCCAACGCGGGCGCGCCGTTCGGTGGCGTCAAGCAGTCGGGCTTCGGCCGCGAGGGCGGACCCGAGGGGCTCGAGGAGTACCTCGAGACGAAGTACGTGGCGATGAACGTGTGATCTTCGTCCGGACGCGCAACCGCTCCGGCCGCGGGCGCGTTGAAGCGGTGTGACCCGCCGCCGCCCGGTCATCGTCAGCGCCCCGCGCCCCGCTCCCGCCGACGGGTAGATGGTCCGCCGTCGCGCCGCCCTCACCGCCGCGCTGGCGGTGCTCGCGCTCTTCGCCTTCGGGCTGGGCTCGCGCGCGGGCGGCATGCCGCCGCGCGACCCGGCCGCGCACGAGCCCGTCGTCGTCGCGGGCGCCACCGGCCGCCAGGCGCTCGATGGGCCGTGGACGGTGCGGGTCGCCGGCGGGCCGCCGCGCCGCATCCGGCTGCCGTACTCGCCGAACGCCGGAACCGTCAGCGGGCCGGGCGCCGAGGCCAGCTACGAGGGCGCGACGGCCACGTACGGCACGACCGTGCGCGTGCCCGCGACGGCCGACTACGCGATCCGCTTCGAGTCGGTCCACCACCACGCGGCGGTGTACCTCGACGGGCGCCTCGTCGCGCGCCACACTGGCGCCTATCTGCCGTTCGAGGCCCGCGCCCGCCTGCGCGTCGGCCCCCACGAGCTCCTCGTCCGCGCCGACTGGCGGTCGCCTGCGCGCATGAAGCGGACGGCGTGGCACCGCAGCTGGTTCAACTTCGGCGGGATCAATCGCGAGGTGACGATCCGCCGGCTGGGCGCGAGCGAGGTCGACGCGCCCGCGATCGTCACGCGGCTGGCCGGCGGCGGCGCCGCGATCGTCGACGTCAGCGCGCGCGTGCGCAACCGCGGCGCGGCGCGGACGGTCCGCCTCGCGGGCACGCTCGGCGGCTCGCCGCTGCGCTTCGCGCC
>DATAAR010000202.1:0-48237 GCA_036259975.1 Solirubrobacteraceae bacterium
CGCTGCCGTCGCGCGGGCGGGCTCTGGCGACGGCCGTCGCCGCATCCCGGTCCGGCTCCGGACTCGGATTGCGTGTGTGGCATCTACGCCTTGTTCGCGCCGCACGATCGCCGCGGCCGCGATCCGCTCGCGCTGGTGCGGGGCGCCGTTGTCTTGTGGGGACGCATCGAAGTGCATGCTGGTGCGGGGATGCGCGCCGAGTTCGCCCGGATCGTCGCACTTGCGCTGCCCTCTCCGCCGAGCAGGCCAGGACCAGTGATTCGCGTGGCGCAGCTGCTCGGCGTCGAGGCGGTCCCCGGCGAGCAGCTGACGCAAGCGGCGGCCGCCCATGGCGGGCCGCTGCCCGCGTCACTCATGCAGGCCTGACCGGTGCCGGCGATGGGCTTGCGGGGCAGGGAACCGTGCCATGCGCCGATCTTTCGTTGATGCACGCTTCCGCTTGGGCCGGAGGTACCACCCGCGGAGCGCCGGAGGACGGTCGGGCTCGCGCCGGCGCTGGGGTCAGGCGGTCGCGCAAACCCGTACGCCGGCGCCACAGGTGCGGCCCGACGGCGAGGGCAACGCCATCACACCGTGGGGAAGCTCATCCGCTTCCTCGAGGCGCCCGCCGACGAAGCCTCATCGCGCGTCGGCCTCGGAACGACGCGGCGTGGCAGTCCGGGCCGTGGCTAGACGCTCAGCCGCTGGCCTTCCCACGGAGCACGCACCGTTGGCCGAGCCTGGCCCCGGAACGCGAACGGCGCAAACACACCTCAAGGTCACAGGCGAGCGGCCGATTAATCGGGCATCATGGCACGAGCCCTTCTCGTCAGGCTGCTTGTCGCGGGCACCGTCTTTGCTACCACGCTCGGTGCGGCCGCGACGCTCGGCGGCATAAATGGCAGCTCGCTCGGCGCCGATAGCGCCAGTGTCGCAAGCTGCGACGCCAACGGCGTCACCACGACGTATGACTCCGCGTGGGGATGCGACCGATAAGCGTTACGAGGTGACGACCGTCACGGTCGGCGGCGTGGATGACGCCTGCGACGGCAAGACCGTCAAGGTCACGGTCACGGACTCCGCCGACGCGCAGATCACTCAAGGCGTGCTGTCGATTCCGGCGAGCGCGGCCGTGAACCACGCGGTGCCGCTCTCCGTTGGTGCAGACGCCGAGGCGGTCACCGGCGTTCACGTGACGATCGCCTGATCCGGCTGACCCGGCGGGAGCCGGCCGACGATGCGCAGGATCCTCCGCGCGGTGATCATCGCCACCCTCAGCTTCACTTGTGTCGGCGCCGCCGCATCGCTCGGCGGCGCCGGCACGCCCCTGCTCGGGGCAGGGTCGGCCCCCGTCGCGGCATGCGACCCCGACGGCTTTGGCATCCGCCACGTCACCGTCGGCGGCCGGGTGACAAGCGTCACCGTCACCGACATCGCGGATCCCGGCTGCACCGGCGGGCAGCTCTCGGTCGAACTCACCTCGGCCGGCGCCGCCGCCGGCGGTGCGGGGCCGGTCACCGTGCCCGCGGACGACGACACGCTTGATGACGCCCTAACTGTGGCCATCGCCCCGCAGCCGCCGGCTCAGCAGGTCGACGGCTTCTCGGTCTCCGTGGTCGGCCCGTGACCGGGGTGCTGTCGCTCGCCGCCGCGCTGCTCACGCTCTCGGCGAGCGCGATGACGCTCGGTCTGGCCGCCGGGACCGCAGTCACCGCACAGCGGCTCACCGTGGACACCGGCGCGACGTCCGTGCCGCTCGAGCGCTGCACCCTCAGCCCGGTGGCCGATTCCGACGTCGACACCGCACTAAACACGGGAACCGCGACGACGCTTCGCGTGCGGTCCAGCGGCCTCGGCAATCGGCGCGCCTTTATCCGCTTTGATCTGGCGAGCTGTGGGCTCGACGCCGACGACGCGATCCGCGCGGCCTCGCTTTCTCTCGTGCTCGGCACGGCGCCAGCATCCAGCCGCGCGCACAAGATCTGGCGCGTCACGGCGGCGTGGACCGAGACCGGCGTCTCGAGCTTCAACCAGCCCGCCGTGGCCGCGACCGAGACGGCGACCCAGGACACCGGAACTACAGCCGGCGCAACGCTGAGCTGGAACGTGCTGGCCGATGTCCGGGCGTTCCACGGCGGAACGCCCAACTATGGCTGGCGCGTGAGCGACGCGGCCGAGGGCGCCGCGACCGCGGTCGAAGCGGTCTACCGCTCACGCGAGTTCGCCACGGCGGCCGAGCGACCAAAGCTGACGATCGACTACTACCCGTGACTCCGCGCCTGTGCGTCTCCTGCCTGCTCGCCGCGATCGCGGCGGGCATGATCGTCACGCGCCGCTCGTGCCGCAGGCGCTCCGCCGCGCCGCAACCGCCGCCCAAGCACGCGCTCCCACCGTACGGGCCCCAGGTCACCGCCTCGCGCGACCACATCAGCCCCGATCGGTCCTCGGGCGTCGTCCCCGCCCGCGACGCGGGCCATACGGACGGGAACGCCCTCCGGCACGCGCGTCCAGCGCTTCCCTCCCGTCAGGCCCGGCGGACCGCACTCGCGACGGTCCGGTTCGTGAGCGTGCTCACCTTCCTCGTCGTCTGGGCGCTGCTGCTGCGTCCGCAGGCGCTGGGCGGCCCAGCCACGTGGGTGCTCGTGTCAGGCAACAGCATGAAACCACGACTCCACAACGGGGACCTCGTGCTCACGCAGCAACGCCGGCGATATCGACGCGGCGACGTGATCGCGTACCGCATCCCCCAGGGCGAGGTTGGCGCGGGAACCGTAATCATCCATCGGATCATCGGAGGAAATGGCCGCTCGGGTTTCACAACGCGCGGCGACAACCGCTCCCGTGCCGACCTGTGGCGGCCCACCGACGCGGAGGTCGCCGGGCGCCTCGTCGCGAATCTGCCCCGGGCCGGCAAGCTCCTCGGGCTACTCCAGACCCCGCTAGTCCTGTCCGGCACGATGGCGCTCACCGCCTTCCTCATCGTGCCGGGACACCGGTCTCGCCCTGACGCACCGCCACCACGAGCGGTCGCATCTCGGCGCTTGCTCCGCTTGTGAACGTTCCCTTTTGCGCGTCGACGAAGGCAGCACTCTTCCGCGCCTCGCTTCATTTGGCGCTCGCTACCGCATCGCCGAAGAGAACCAGTCTTGCGGGCACCGCTCCCGCCGCCGTTCGGCCGTAGGGCGAGCTTCTATGGCTTCTCCGCGTCCTCGCACGCCGCGCCGAGCGCCCGGCACCGCGGGCACCTTGGGTTGAACACCGCGCCGGCCCAGTGCCGGGACGAACCGGCGGGATCGGGTCGGGCGGCCACTCAGGCGGATAGGTCACCCGCCATTGCGGCCCGCGACGGGCTCAACGCGGTCCGAGCCCTCGGCGCAGAGCTGCACGACCACGCGGTCGAGGCCCTGCGAGATCTCGAACAGATTGCCTGCAGCACGGCCGAGGTCGACACCGTCTCGGTCAGCTCGGACGACACGCGGCGCCCCTGTGTGTAGCCGCCTTGACGGCTCACTTTGGAATGCGCCGCCGGACGAGCAGCACCGATTCAGCCAAATCCCCGCGAACCGACGAGGCGATAGAGACATGAGCACCGCTCGACACGCCCAACCCGCCCGCGGGCCCTAACCGCGGCCCGACCGACCCCGTTGACAACCGTGTCCTCCTTCATAGAGACGAGAAGCGCCAGTCTTCACGTCCGCGCCGCCGCCCCGTCCAGGCGAAAAGCAGAAGCGCCCATCCGACTCGACGGCCGCTGCTGGTTGTCGTCGATCCGGGGAGGTCACCGCGGTCAGTCGACTCACTCGGTGCTCCGCGAGAGCAGGCGTGCCGCGCCGGGGAGGGTACGTCTCGCACTGCCGGCTGGGCGATGGACCCGAAGGATCCACGGCCCAGTGTCAGATCGGGGCGAGCGGAGGACCGAGGACCTCCATGCCCGCGTCGCTCGCGAGCGTCTTGAAAGCGTCTGCCATCCGCGTGTCCTCGGGGATCTCTGCGGAACGCTCGAAGAAGCGCTCCATGCCGGGCGACCCCGGCGTGAAAACGAACAGAATGCGGGCCTGACCGTCTCCCGCGTTCTGCCATGTGTGGGGAACGCCCCTCGGTATGAACACAAATGAGCCAGCGGGCGCCGAGTGGTCGGTCTCATCCAGCCTGAAGCGAAGCCGGCCCTCCAGCACGTACATGACCTCGTCCTCGTTGACGTGCAGGTGAAGGGGCGGGCCTTGTCCAGGTGCGGCGGTGCTCTCCCACGCGGTCAGTGCTCCCCTGGTGTGCCCGCTGCGGGCCTTGTAGGTCAGCCCTCCGTGGGCAGGGTTCGCGACCGTCTGACCGTCGCCTGGACCCATGACGATCACCCGCGCGTGTTGAGCCATGAGAATCCCCGGAGCACGATCATCGTTCACCGCGTCGGCGACACTACATCAGGGCTAGCGGCCCCGAACGGCTCTGGTCCGAATCGGGTCGAGGAGTAGCTCTTCCTCGTCGATCGACCTGCGCATCGCGTCAGCGCGTGCACGGACGCGCTGCTCGCGCGGCTGCGGCGACCAGCGCGTCTAGGCCGGCCGGGTCACGGGCGAAGTGTGCGAACGCGTAGTGAAGCTCGCGACGCCGATCTACGCCTCTGCGGACGAGGTGGCCGCCGCGTGCTGGGTTCTTCGCGGCGCCGTGCTCGCCGACGGCCGCACGGTGTTGCTCGGCGCGGGGCGGCTCCGCCCGGAGGCGATGTTCGGTGACGTGCTGCATCGGGACGGGAGCCACTACGACGCGGTCGCCGGGACTCGCGCGGTGGTGCTGCGCCAGCCGCCGCTCTGCCGCGGCGCGCTGCAACGCGCGACCAGCTCGTCGCGCATCTCCGCCAACGCGTCGATGCGCTCGGTCAGCTGGGCGATCGCCGTCCGCTAGGCGGCCATCGACGCGATGCAATCGTCCGGGTACTCGTGCCCCGCGCCGAGACAGTCCAGAAACGGGCGCGTCAGCTCGACTGGGATGCCCAGACGCCCAGCGACCGCACAACCTCAAGCCGAACATCGGCCTCCGGATACTCCCGATAGCCGTTCTCACCGCGCACCGGCGCCAGGCCGTGAGCCGCTCGTAGTAACGCAACGCCTTCTGGCTCACGCCCGTTCACTGTGCGAGGTCCCGATCCGCACCCCAGGGACGGTAAACCCTGCCCCAGGCGCAAGGTCAAGCGGGATAGCCGCATGCCTGAGGACAACATCCGCGCGGCGGACTCGAGGCGCGGCCGCCCGGCAATGCCGTGGCGCGTTCCGGCGACCACACACGCTGCCCCGCACACGACGAGGACCCCGCCATCTACCTCACCGCCGCGCTCACGGGCCTCAGACGAGGCGACCTCCGACGCCGACGCCATCCGCGAGGTCGCCGGCTCGGCATCCCGCGCTGCGACGGAGCGATCGCGGCGTCCGACTGCACGCGCGCCGATGTGTGCGTCAAGCGCGCGCGGCGGCGGGCGCGAGCAGCAGCGGGGCGATCTCGTCTACCGGCCGTGGCGCCGAGAAGTAATACCCCTGCAGGGTGTGGTAGCCGAGCTCCGTGAGCTGATGCAGTTCGTCTGCGGTCTCGACGCCCTCCGCCACCACGGTCATTCCGACGGCCTCCCCAAGCTCGGCCACGGCCGACAGGATGCCGCTGGCCTGACGGTCTTCGCCCAGCGCGGCGACGAAGGACCGGTCGACCTTGAGCGTGTCGATCGGGAACCGCTGCAGGTACGCCAGCGACGAGTAGCCCGTGCCGAAGTCGTCGAGGAGCAGCCGAACGCCCAGCGCCTTGAGCGCCGACAGCGTGTCTAGCGGCGACTGCGCCTCTTCGAGGAGGACGGTTTCGGTGATTTCCAAGCCCAACCGGTCGGGCTCCAGTCCGGTGGATTCAAGGACCTCGGCCACCATCGCGCAGAAATCGGGCTGGGCGAACTGCCGCGCTGAGACGTTGACCGACACGTACGGCGCGCGGCCGTCCGGCCCGCATGCCGTCCACGTGCTGGCCTCGCGACACGCCTCGCGAAGCACCCAGCGGCCGATCGAGACGATGAGACCGGACTCCTCCGCAAGCGGAATGAACTCCGCGGGCGGGACGACGCCGCGCTCGGGATGGTGCCAGCGCAGAAGCGCCTCGACTCCGACGACCTGGCCGGCGGTAGCCATGATGGGCTGGTACACGAGCCGCAGCTCGTCGCGTTCCAGCGAATGGCGCAGCGCCGTCTCGGTCGCCAGTCGCTCTGCGTCCTCGCGCCGCATGCGCTCGTCGAAGACCACGAACGGTTCGCCGGGGCTGCTCTTCGCGCGGTACATGGCCGCGTCCGCGTCCGCGATCAGGCTTTCGGCCGCCACGCTGCTGGACGTCGTCATGGCCACTCCGATGCTGCCACCGGCGACCACGTTGGAGCCCTCGATGACGAACGGCGCGTCGAGGGCGGCCTTGACCCGTGCGGCGACCGTAAACGCGTCGTCCTCTGCGGACATGCGGTCGCACAGGATCGCGAACTCATCGCCGCCGAGCCGGGCCACCGTGTCGGTCCGCCGGACCGAGGCGCGCAGTCGATCGGCCGCGGCGACCAGCAGCGCGTCGCCGAATGCGTGACCCAGCGTGTCGTTGAGTAGCTTGAAGCGGTCGAGGTCAACAAAGACCACCGCCAGCGTGCCGCGGCGGCGAGAGAGCCTCTCGAGCGCGCGGTGGACGCTGTGGAGGAAGACGGCCCGCCCAGGAAGCCCGGTCAGCGGTTCATGAAGGAGTTGTTCGTTACCGCGCCAACTGACGAGGCTCGCGGCACTCGCGCCGAGGACGAAGCCCCCGTGGATGAGCGCCCACCGCCACGGCTGCGCCACTGCATCGGGATGGTTGTAGACGGAGCCCGGGTCGACCGCGCCGAGGACACCGTGGTGCACGACGACGTAGAGCAGCGCAAACATGAACGGGGCCCAGTCCTGGTACAGCGCCAGGACGGGGATGACCACGAAGAAGTGGAAGTGCGCCTCGATCGTTCCGCCCCAGAAGTGCACAAGGATCGCGGACGACGTCACCAGTCCGAGCGCGGCGGCCAGCGAGCGGACCCGCCGTCCCAGCGCGCCACGGCTCGCCACGGCGGCCGCCACGACGATCGCAGAGACGTCGATGAGCACGTGCGACAGGGGATAGCCTCCTGCCAGTCCCATGGCCAGCAGACCGGCCGCGTGGAGCCACAGGACCACGACAATCCCCCGATGGCGACGACGCCACGCTGCGTGCGGCAGGAGCTGGCCCTGCGGCAGCGGCGAGCGAATGCGCCGCAGTACATCGACCGGCGCCCGATCGAACCAACGCCGGAGTAGCAGGCGGCCGCCGTTGCGCGCTCTCGCGGCTGTTCTCGTAACGGGCACGAACCGGTCATCGGCATCGCGTCCTGGCCCTTGAGCCCTCGGGTGGCGTTGGCGCTCACGGTTAAGGCCGCGGAAGCGCTCGGACCGCGCTTCAGCGCGAAGACCGTCCGAATCTTGGCCACGAGTACGCCGACGATTGCGAGAGCGATGAGTCCAACGCACACGGCCGCGCCCACGACCACAGGTACAGCACGAGCAGAACGCGGGACTTGGGCGCGAAGCCGCGCAGGACGCCGAAAGGCACGCTCAGCAGTTCGGCCATGTACTGCCGCGCGCGGTTCCACCGCACGCCGCGGAAGGTACTAGCGGCGATTCCGTTCGGGCGCCTGGCCCGGTCGACGAGCGCGGGGCATCGGGCGGCGACGCGAGCGGCGTCGGCCGGCTCTATGCGGGGGGCGCGCGGAGGGCGACGCCGTGCACCGCCGACACCGCCGCGGGCACGGTTCGGGCACTCGAGCCGCCCGGCGCGTCGGCGCCGAGCTCACGACTTGCGGGGGCGGTCGGTGTCCGTGGGGCACCGGACCGCCTGAGCGCGCAGCACGGGTGCGCTACTCGGCGACGGCGGCCAGCCGCTTCCGCGCTCGCCCGAGTTGGCGGTCGATTGTGCGGAACGAGTCGCCGGCTGATGGCGGTGATCTCGTCATAGGTCCGGCCGCCCGCGTGGAGGCCGAGCAGCCGCGGGTGGCGCGGGCACACCTCGCAGAGCGAGCTCAGAGCCGGTGAACTCCGCCGTCGGCCGACCACCGGTTGCGTGCAGCCCGGACTGGCGGTCCCGCACCAGCGTCTCGGGAAGCGCCCCAGCGACCACAGACAGCGACGGACCCCGAACAGCAGATCCGCGACCTGCGTGGAGAAGATCAGCGCACCGGCGCCCGCGCACGAGTAGCCCAGGCACGCCACCACGACCCACGACTTGCGCTTCTGCCCGTGGCCGACTGGCACCTCGGCGCGCGGCTTCCACAGGTCGAACTGGCAGATCTCGCCCGGCCGATAAGACGGTCCGCTGATAGGTCCGCGGCGTCGCAAACAGCGGGCGCACCTCGCGCACGTAGTCGTCGACGATCGTCTTGCCGCCGGTGAAGCCCAGCGGCGCGATCAGCTCGCGGATCCGCTGCCCGGTCATCGATCCGTCCGCTCCCAGCAACCGGTGGATCTCGGGCTTAAACGGATCGAGCTTCGAGCCCGCCGGCGCGCGTCGATACACCGGTGCGCTCCTCGGACGCAAGGCGCGACGGACCGTGTTGCGATCGATCCCAAACCGCCGCGCGAGCTCCTTGATCGAAGCCCTGCGCACGAAGTGCTCGCGCCGCAACTCGGCCCACCGCCCCCCGTCGAGCACCCCTCCTGCCCGGCTCGGTCGCGTTCACCGCGCCAGGGTCCGCCCCCCGCCCGACAGATCAGGGGGTGAAATTCAACCGGCGACAGAGGGTGAGTATTCAGGCGGCGCCGGCGCCGACACCCCTCGCGCGCGGCGCCGCTTACAAGTCATCCGGAACACATCGGTGCGGCGGCCGCCTGTGACGAGCAGCCAGCTGCGCCAGCGATACGGCGGGTTTTGAATCTACGAGCTCCTCTGCCCTGCCCGTGCCCGACTTTCGTCGCGAGCGTTCGGTCGCGATGGCGCGCTTGATCTCGTTCAGGTCCCTGTGAATCGTCTGGCAAGCGGCGGCCATTCGCCCATGGTGCGCTCGACCACCGGCTCTTGCGTCGCATGTTGTGCCGACGCCCTCGCCATCTGGCGCCGTACGCGTTCGACGTCGCTCGGCTTGGCCGGACCGTGCGCCAGCGCACTCGCGGGTCGCTCCTGGTGATGCGGCATCCCGCCCCTCCCTTCGCGTCGTGCGGAGCCGGTTGACAGCATCCTCACGCGCCGGCGGCAAGAGAAGCGTCGACGACCATACGAAGTGCTTGCATCAAGGCCGCTCGTTGTAAAGAACGTGGCGGATGGCGTCCAGCAGTGGGTCACCACCTCAGAGCTGGCGCACGTAGGGCACGTGCGTCGTGAGTTGGTGGCCTTCGCCCGTGAGCACGGCGTAGAGGGCGCCGTGCTCACCGATCTGGCCCTCGCGGTCGGCGAGATGGTGGCCAACGTCGCGCTGCACGGCGACGCGACCGACAAGATCACGGTCGACGGCGACATCGGCGACGACGAGGTGACGGTGGTGGTCCGCGGCGCTGGCGTGGGGCTGACACCGCACATCGACGGTCCAGCGATCCGCATGGGGATGGTGATCCTCGCGGCGCTCGCTGACGACGTCCGCGTCGGTCCAACCTGCACGGTGGCCGCGAGGTCTCGATGACGTTCCGGCGCACGGCGCTGACACCTGCGGCGGGAGATCCGCTCGCCCCACGCCGCATCGGTGAGCCCGAGCCGCACCCCACGCCGCGCGGGCGCCCACCCCGGCCGGCACGGACGAGCCGGTCGGGCTGACGAAGCAATTTGAGCGAAGTCAACCTCAGCCAACCCGAAGAATTCACCGCATAGCGGGAACTTTGCCTAGGAGAGTCCCCTCCTGACTTCGAGAAGCCCGCGCGCCGCGCCGAGCGAAACGCCCGTCAGCGAGTGGGCGACCGTCGCGAACCGCTGGTCGTCCTCGGACTGGTCGGCTGCACCCGCAGCAGCCGACCTGCGGCCTTCGCCGGGGCAGTGCTGGGCGCTCGGCCCCGCCACTTCATCTCGAGCGTCGATGAGAGCGTCATCACCGCCGTGCCGGCAACGCCCGCCGCCAGACCGCGCCCGGCCGCCTCCGCTACACGCCCAACCCGCCGGCCCGGCGGGTCGCCGCCAATCCGCTGACGCATCCCGGCGACGTACCCGAGGCACGTCGCCGTGAAGCGGTCCGGTCCGCGTCGCCCGCCGTTCCGGTCCCGTGCCAAACGCAAGCGCCATCGCGCGTATGTCGCGCTGCGCCAAGCCGGAGGGGTGGCGCCGCTGCGATCGGCAACGCGGGTAGAGCCTTACACGATGGTCGCCGGCGGCGCCGATACGAATCACGCGTCCTTCGCGACTGGCGAGGGCGCGGGCGCAGCGACGGCAGGACATGGGCGCGCGACGGAGCACGGCGGTGACGACCACTCCGCAGCTCCATCGTTGGTGGCCCGTACGCTGGGCGCCGCCGGCGGCATTGCAACCGGCGTCCTCCTCGGAGCGATCTCCGCAGCGCGGCGCGCGAAGGCGGTACATCCCCATGGGGAGAGCTACGTCGCCGAACTGAGTGTCCTCGGCGCAGCGACGGCGCCCGCCGGCTCGCTGCTGCTGCGCACGGCCGGCGTGCACCGCGCGATCGTGCGCTTCTCGCGGTCGCTCGGACTCCCACGCCCCTTGCCGGACCTGCTCGGGATGTCGATCCGGGTGCTCGACGCGTACGGCAGCGGCCGACACCAGGACTTCCTCCTCGTCAGCTCCGCCGATCTGCCGGTACTGCACCACGTCTTCCTGCCCGCCGCCGACACACAGCAGCGTCCCTACACCTCCTCGCTTCCATACCGGTCGGGCGGAACGCTGTTCGTCGTCGGCGCGTTACCCGACGAGCGCTCGCCCCGTCCCGACGGCGACGACGAGTTCCATCGCCTGCGTGCCGCCGCGGCGACCGGACAACTGCGCTTCCAGCTCGCAGTGGCGTCCATCATGGGCACGTTCCGGCCAGTCGCGGACATCCGCATCGGCGCCCCGCTGCCGGCCACCGCCGACGCCCTGCGCTTCAACCCCTGGAACACGGGCGGAGGCCTCGAGCCGGCAGGCGTGCTCAACGCAATGCGACGGTACGCCTATCCGATGTCCCAGTGGGCGTGGCGGCAAGCCCGCCGCGGTGCGACGCTTCAAGACACGGCCGAACGCGTCGTGGCGGCGGCACGCACCTCGCGCTGATACACCGCCCCGCGAAGCGGGCCGTCATGCACCTTCCCCGCGCTCTACGTGCGCCTTGAGGTCGCGCAGGGCGCGACCCATGACGGCGTCCGAGATCGACATGCGCGCACGTCGGGGGACCAGGCGCCCGGGATCGATATGCAGATCGAGCTCGACGCGCGTCCGAGTGCCGGCGAGGCCAATGAAGCGCCATTCGCCCCCGAAGTCTCGAAAGTCGCCGCCCAGATACTCGCTGCGGACGACGCACGGCCCCTCGTAGCGCTGGCGCAGCCGATAGCGCACCTTACGCAGGCGCGCGTCGACCTCGTACTCAACGACCGCCGCGCGGCCGTCGGCGTCCCGCTCGAGAACATGAACGCCGCACACCGCCCGCTCGCCGCTCGCCGTGCGCTGCCCGGCTCCGCGACGCACCGTGGGAGTCGCGCGGCGCGGGCGTGCGGGTCGACGGATGGCGGGCGCGCGCCCCGGTCCCCGAGGTCCGGCTGCGGCCGGAACGCCGGCGCTCGCCGAGGACGGCCGCGCGCCAGCGCAGCAGCCACATGACGCCGCGCACAACCGGTGCCGACTCCATAGTGATCGAGCGTGATGCCGGCGCGAGTCGGCGCGGCCAACGATGTCCTGGAACGCGTGGAGGAGATGTTCGCCCTCCTGAGGCTTGCGCGCCTTGCGGAGGGCTCCGCCACCAAGGAGGGCGACTGGGGCGTCAGAGCACCGGCAGCTCGAAGGGCGTTCGGCGAAGGGCTGCCATCCTTGGTCGCCGCCTGGCAGCAGCCACTTACAACCTTCCTAAGCACCATCCGCGAGAAGGTCGGCGGTCCTCCGCGAAGCGCCTGAGCTAGTCGCCCTGCTGGCGGATGCGGACGAGCTGTGCGGCAGCGACGAGCGACGCCACGCCGACGGCCCCGTAAATCGCTCGGCTCGCGGCATTCGTTTCGCCGAAGCGGTTGCCGGTCAGCTTGGCCACCAGGTCAAGCTTCGCGGCCGCGACCAGGCCCCAGTTGAGGCCGCCGATCACGGGAAGCGAGAAGGTGAGGAGCTTGATTTTGGACATATCGTGCACTACCCCATCGCATCGGCGCTCTCACCTCCGGCATCGAAGAGAAACGCGCGCGCAGTCGGAGCAAGGCCGTCGGCACGCCCTCTCGTACCACGCAGGTGTCGAAATACAGATTCGGCAGAGTCGCCCTGTCGGCTCAGCCGTGCTCGTGTCCATTCGGTTCAGCGGCGAGCACAGCGGAGGCGAGGGAAGCGCAGTCCCGCGGTCAACGCTGCCGAAGTCACCAGGCGCTCTCGCGATTTCCGCCAGCGTTTGAGCCGCCAGACCGTTTCCGGTTGCGCAAGTGGATGACGGCGTTGGAGAGCTGCACGCCGGAGCTGCCACAAGGCCGGCGGTCGCGAATTTCGGTGAGGATTAATCTGCGTGCCCCAAAATCAATCTTGACGTCTACGCCATGTTGACCACGCATAGGGAAGCTCCGCCGCCGAGTCGAGGTCGCACGGCGGCTCCGTGGGTGACCACGTGTACCGTCATCGGTTAAGACCGGCTGCCGCCTCACATGTGAGGCCGGCGCAGTGACGCCGTAAGCGTCGCGCTCGTAGGGCGGCTCAAAGACGGCATGCGGGACGCGGCGGGCCGCGCGTTGCTTCCGACGACAAGCGCGCCCTCTAGCGCCTGCCGCGCGCCAGCCAGAAGCCCGACCTCTCGCCCAGCGCCGTCCCGACCAGCGCCCCGGCCAGAAAGCCCATGAGGCTGCCAATGACAACGCCGACGGCGATGCCCGCCGTGCCTCCGGCGGCCGCCGCCGCAACGCCGGCCGTCGTCGCCGTGCCGGCCTCGCGAGCCATGCCCTCGGAGCCCGTTGTCGTCTGTGGCTCGCTCATGCCCGTCCCTTCAGGTAGCCGATTTCCTCGCCCTTGGCCATGCCCCACATCAGGCCCATGATGAAGCCGAGGCCGCCGGCAACCAGCGTGGCGAGCATCGTTCCACCGGCCGCACCTAGAACGCCACCACCGGCACCCAGGCCGCTGGCGGTCGCCATCGTCCGTTCTGGGGTCTCCATCCGCATCCTCCTAGGCTCGAACAGTCGTGGCGCCGTACCCTGCAGCGAGTTCGCGCAAAGGTCGATACCCGCGAGAGCCGGGAACTTGGCGCGTCAAGCTCGCCCGGCGCGCGCCTCCGCTGACCGCGTCTCGATCAAGCGGTCGTAAGCGCTTGCGACCGGAGGCCCGAGGATCTGCAACGTCACAGGCGTGCGGGGCTACTGCGCGCCTGGGACCTGACCGCCGCGCGGTGGGCCCACGGCGCCTCGTGCCGGCCGCCCCCCAAGACCGCTCACGCCGGATGGAAACGGATCGGGGCGGACCCGGTCGGGCGGGGCCGCGGCGAAGCGCGGGTGCGCCTGGTCTAGGTACCAGCTGAACGCGCGGTCGACCAGCGACTGGCGCGCAAGCGCACGGAGGCCGAGCGTGAGCGTTCGCGGCGGCAGAGCGGGGACGAGCCGCTGCAGCGCCAGCGCGCGGCGAAACGCGGGGCGGTGGCGTTCGTGGAAGCCGGCGTAGCGCTCGAGCGCGCGATCGCGGGACTGCTCGCCGGCCAGCGCGGCGGCGATCTCGCGCCCGGCGGCAATGCCGAAGTAGAACGCGGTCCGGATGCCCTCGCCCGACAGCGGAAAGCAGTGCCCGGCGCTGTCGCCGACGAAGAGGACACCGTCCTCGACCGCCGATCGGAGGCGGTGCGGGAACCAGTTGCCCTGGTAGCGGACCGCGTCCTCGCCCAGGCGCCGCGCCAGCGCAACGGTCGGCTCCTTCACGTGGCCGCGCGGGTCGTACGAGCCGACGCCGATGCGTGCCTCGGCGCCCGCGGGCACCCGCCACGCGTAGCCGCGGCGCACGAGCGAGCGCTCGACCCACACGTCGAGCGCGTCGCCGGAGGCACCGTCCGCGGCCGGGTGCACTTCGAGCCCCCGGCTCAGCGGCGCGTTCGGCGGCTGGTAGTGCGGCTCCGAGAGCACGCGCCGCCAGCCGAGCGCATCGACGACGAACGGCGCGCGCAGGTTGCCGCGGTCCGTGCGGACCACGTGTTCCGCGCTGCTACGCGCGAGGCGGTCCACCTTCGCGGTCTCAAAGCGCGCGTCGCCGCACTGCGCCCAGAGCCCGCTGCACAGCGCTCGGTAGTCGAACGCCGACCAGCTCCACGGCAGGCGGTAGCGAACGCTGCCATGCGGAGTAGTGAACGTCATCGCCGGAAGCTCCTGGCGGATGCTCGCGGCGACACCCATAGCGTGCAGCCATGGGGTCGGCGCTGCGCACGCGGACGTCGCGCGCGCACCGATCTCGTAGCGGTCGACGACGAGCACATCGGCGCCCGTGCGCGCAAGCTCGCGAGCGACCGCCAGGCCGGCGAAGCTTGCGCCGCATACGAGCACGTCGGCGCGCGTGCCCTGCAGCGGCGTCCGGTCGGCCCCGCGACTCGTCGGGCGGACCGTCATCGCACGAGCAGCGCCCCGGCGGCGGCGCGCGCGCCTTCCCACGGCGCGAGCGCCACGCGCGCGCCGACGACGTCGAAGTGGTTTCGCTCGACGCGGTCGAGCACGCGGGCGTACACGCCGATCGCGACTCTGACGCCCGAGCGCATGGTCGGCATGAGGGCGTCGGTCACAGGTGCGGTCTCGGCGAACAGCGCGCGGGCGCGCGCGACATGGCTGGCGACGCGCTCGCGCAGCGCGGCCGTCGCGTCCCCGCTGCGCAAATCGTCCTCAGCCAACCCGGGCAGGTAGATGCGGTCGAGTTCCCAGTCCAGCGCCACGTCACGGACAAAGTTCGTGAGCTGGAAGGCGACGCCCAGGCGACCGAACCGTTCGTGCAGGTCCTCGGGCGCCTGAAGCAGCGACGCCATGATCCGGCCGACGGTGGCCGCGCTGCCATCCATATAGCGGTCGAGATCCGCCTCGCTCGATATCCGCACCGGCTCGTCGCAGTCGACCCGCATCGAGGCCATGTAGCAGTCGAGGAGGTGCAGCGGCAGTCGGTGGCGGCGGCCGGCGTCGACGAGCGCAGCGATCACGGGGTGCTCAGAGTGGCCGGCCTCCAAGCCCCGCGCAAGCTCAGCCGCCCAGAGGTCCAGAGCGGCGCGGCGGGCGGCACTTCCCGGCAGCCGACGCGGGCCGTCGACGATCTCATCCGCACCGCGCACGAAGCCGTACAGCGCATGGACCGCAGGCCGAACCTCCCGAGGGAGGCAGGCCGTCGCGCACCAGTACGTCGGATCATGACGGCGCTGGAGGCGCCGACAGGTCCGATAGGACTCCTGCAGGGGATCGAGGGAGGCACCGGGCACGGTCAGACGTACGCGGTACCCACGACGCCGGGATGATGCGACATGTGCGAGCACCGCTGATCGGGGGCCATCAAGAGCATGGAAGTCGATCCGCGGCACAGCCCTCGGCCACAGGCAGGCGACCACACCGCGAGTAGAGCGGCCACGCACACCGATGCCCTACTTGCTCTAGCTTCGGACGAGCACCAGCAGTCCGCCGACCGCGATCGGCCGTCACGTCGCTCCTCCTTACGCCCAAACGCAGCGGCGCCATCCGCACGATCGAGTTCCACATGGAATCCAGCACCGAGTCTGCGCGCCGGACGCGCGGAACGACTCCCCTCCGTCGCCTACGTACGTTCCAGAGTGCGCCGAGCGTGCCACGTCCGTCGGCGGTCGCCAAGGGTCCAATAGGGTTTCAATTTGAGCGAAGTAAGCCCCAGCCAACCCGAAGAATTCACCGCAATAGCGGGAACTTCGCCTAGGCCGAGTCCCCTCGCGACTTCTTATAACCCGAAGGTCACGGGTTCGGGTCCCGCCCCGGCTATCCGCCGGCGACGATGGTGACAGCACCGCCGCCGACGACCGAAAGCCCCGCGCTCACGTGCGGGGCCTTCGCGTGTCTGGGCGCCCGCCGTTCCCTCGCTCAGCGGCTTCGTCGTGCGGCGTTGCGGGGCGTCCCGGAACCGGCTCAACGTTCCAATAGCGTTCAAGTGCCCAGGCAGGACGTCCCAATCCGTCAGGCATATCCTCCGCGTGGCCAAGCACTCCTACGGCACCGGACGCCTCTCTATGTCGTCGACCGCGGCGGGCGCGCCAGCTGGGAGGGATCGTGGTCGGTCGGCAGCACGGCGCGTCAACCGCAAGCTGGGCCTCAGGCGCACACCCGGCAACGCCGACGGCATCACGCGGATCCTGGCCGAGCGCGAACTGCGCCGTCGGGGTCGACGCCCGGGGTGGTCGCGCAGAGTCAGCGGCGAACGATCGTCGAGGCGGGCGACGCCTGCATCGCCCACCTCGAGAACGTCATGGAGCGCAAGCCCACCACCAACGCCGACTACGGCGGCTACGTGCGCTCGGCACCTGCCGCCCTCATCCGGCGTGCGTGGGCGACCGCCAATCCCGGTCGCCCTGGTCGAGCGGCCCCGTGCGCGGCGCTCGGCGCACTGCGGACCGGGCGAACTTGGCGCCGCTGGCGCGCGCTCGCCGGGATGCGAAGGGGGTCGGCCCGTTCAGCCGTGGACGGCCACGCGTTCGGCGGCCGTGATCGGGTCGCCGTCGAGGCGTCGGACGGAGATCTGGGCGGAGATCGCTGGCGAGGCCCCGGCGCCGGCCATTGCCGTCGTCCGGCGCTGGCTGAGCGTTTGCAAATCGTCCGCGATTGCGGCGATGCGCTCTGGCATCGCCGCGCAGACAGCGATCAAGTCGGGCGCGACGTGGGCGGCGGCCTCCTCGATCATGGCGACGCTCGTGTCCGCGCCAAGGTAGGTGATGCGCCATCCGAGCTGGTGCAAAGCGACGCCGAAGGCGATGAGCCCGAAGGTGTGCTGCTCGCCGGGCGCACACGCCAGGATCGCCCGGGGGCCGAGGCCGCGGTCCCATCCGCGCGCGAACGCCAGGAGGCGGGCGTGCAGGAAGTTGGTGGCGAAGTGCTCCTGGGCCACGCTGACGTGGCCCGCGGCCCAGCGATCGCCGATCTCGTGCAGGTAGGGCATCATCACGTCGCGTACGACCGTGAGCGGGGAGTAGGTGGCGAAGAGCGTCTCGAGCGCGCGCTGGGCGGAGGTCTCGTCGAACCGGTCCAGGGACGCATGCATCTCGTCGTGTGCGAGCCTGACCTCGGCGGGCGGGATGGACGCCACGCTCCCGGGCCGGATGGTGAGCCGGGAGGCCGTGACCATCTCGGCCGCCTCGCTCGGCGCCAGGCCGTCGTCGATGTAGCGCCGCATGAGCCGGACGCGCGTCTCGTCGGCGGCCGAGTACAGGCGCGTGCGCCCGTCGGTGCGCCGCGGCCGCACGAGGCTGTACCGGCGCTCCCAGGCGCGCAGCAGCTCGGGGCTGACGCCGGTGCGCCGGCTGAGCTCGCCGATGCGCATCCAGGCAGATGTGAGAGGAGGCACGGTCGTCGCCGATCTGGACGGGATCTGCACAGGGGTTCCCGGAGTGGTCGCACAGGGAACGGCGAGAGCAACGGGTGTCCGATCGGCACCCGCCTCCGCCGGCGGCCCCGCGTCTCCGGTCCAGCCCATCCCCTCGCCTCTATGGAGGAACACACATGCCCCTTGCCGCCGTCAAGATCGGCGACAGCCTCCAGCAGGCCCTCGACAGCTTCTTCGGCTTCGTGCCGAACATCGTGGGCTTTCTGGTCATCCTGCTCATCGGTTACATCATCGCCAAGGTCGCCCGCAAGGCGATCGCCGCGCTCCTGCAGAAGGTCGGCCTCGACCGAGCCCTGCACAACAGCGATGCAGGTCAGTACGTCGAACGCGTCAGCCCCGGAGCCTCACCGGCGAACCTGATCGGCGCGGTCGCGTTCTGGTTCGTCTTCCTGTTCGCGATCTCCGCCGCCATCGGCGCGCTCAAGGTCCCGGCGCTGAGCGACTTCATCGCACAGGTCCAGGCGTTCCTGCCGAACATCATCGTGGCCGCGATCATCTTCGTCGTCGCCGCCGCGCTCGCCGGCGTCGTCGGCGGCGCCGCGCACAAGCTCATGGGCGACACGCCCACCGGCAAGATCGTCCGCGCGGTGATTCCCGGCCTGATCCTGGCGATCGGGACCTTCATGGTCCTCGACCAGCTCCAGATCGCGCCGCAGATCGTGACGATCACCTACGCCGCGCTGCTCGGGATGCTCGCCCTCGCCGGCGCGCTCGCGTTCGGCCTCGGGGGCCGTGAGGTCGCGGCCGACCTGCTGCGCAACGCCTATGGCAGCGGCCAGCAGAACAAGCACCAGGTCAAGCGCGACATGGAGCAGGGCAAGCAGCGCGCCCACCAGGAGGCCAAGTCACACGACCGCAACGGCCAGCCGGGCGCCGGCTCGCCCGCCCCCGGCAGCGCCCGCGCGTGAGCCGCCACAGCAATCAGAAAGGACCGATTTTCGATGACACAGGTAGGAGCACGATCCGTGGGACGTGCCGACGACAACGCCGACGGCAGCGGCCGCCGGCGGGGATTGACCCCGGCGCAGTGGTACTGCCTGCTCGTCGGGCTGTCGCTGCTGTTGGCCGGCGCGTTCGGTTTCTTGGCCGACGCATCCTTTGACACCAGCGGCACGGCCGACACCGACCGACTCGGCAACGCCGACGGGCAAGTGCAGGGCGATGGCCTCCTCGGCTTCGAGGTCAACGCCTGGCACAACATCGTCCACCTGCTCTCGGGGCTGGTGTTGCTGGCCGCCTTCCGTCGCCGCGGCCCGGCAAAGACCGTCGCCCTGGCGTTCGGTGTGGTCTACGGGGTCGTCGCCACCATCGGGCTGATCGACGGCAGCGACGTCCTCGGGATCATCCCCGTCAACGGCGCGGACAACGTCCTGCACATCGCGCTGTCGGCCCTCGGGATCCTGACCGCGCTCATGTCGCGGGGCGACGATCATCGAGGCGAGGCCGACACGCCCGCCGTCGAGCACCGTCGCGACCGTGCCGACGACCGCCGCCTGGATAGCGACCGTCTCAGCACCAGCCGCACCCGCGACACCGCGGATCGCGTCCGCCGGTGACGTACACACCCAACACCCAGCATGACCCGTTCAACCAGACAAGGGAGGGCCACCGTGCCTACCACTGATGACGCCGTGCAGATGCGCGGCATGACCGCCGTCGGCAGCGACGGCGACAAGCTCGGCAAGATCGAGGACATCTACGTCGACCAGACGACCGGCACGCCCGAGTGGATGGCGATCAAGACCGGCCTGCTCGGCGGCCACGTCAGCTTCGTGCCGCTCACCGAGGCGAGCGTCGACGGCGACACCGTCGTCGTGCCCTACGACGAGGCCACGATCAAGGACGCCCCGCACGCGGACGCCGACGGCGAGCTCTCCGAGCAGGAGGAGGCCGAGCTCTACCGCCATTACGGCCTCGACTACGGCGAGGCGCACTCGGACTCCGGCATGGCCGAGGGCCAGCGCGAGGGCAGGCCGCGCGACCAGTCCGACCGCTCCGGCGATCCGACGCCGCAGGGCTCGCAGGACGTCGTCGGCAACGACGTCAGCGGCCCAGAGACCGACCGCGCCATGACGCGCTCCGAGGAGGAGTTGCGCGTCGGCACCACGCAGCGCGAGGCCGGCCGCGCCCGCCTGCGCAAGTACGTCGTCACCGAGAACGTCACCCAGACGGTCCCGGTGCAGCGCGAGGACGTCCGCATCGAGCGCGAGCCGATCACCGACGCCAACGCCGACGACGCCATGGACGGCCCCGAGATCTCCGAGGAGGAGCACGAGGTCACGCTCCACACGGAGGAGCCAGTCGTCGACAAGCGCGCCGTGCCCAAGGAGCGCGTGCGACTCGACAAGGACACCGTCACCGACGAGGAGACGGTCTCCGAGCAGGTGCGCCAGGAGCGCATCGACGTGGACGCCGACCACCGCTAGGTCGCCGGCCCGCGACGGCGGCGGTTCGCGAGCAGCTCTCCCTTCGCTCGCGGACCGTCCGCCTCGCGTCGTCCTAGGCCGCAAGGCTTTGACGGAGCCACGCAAGTGAGGCGGGTGGCTCGCCGCATCCGCGATGCGCGTCGCGACGTAGACGTGGCCCGCGCGCTGAGAAGGCTGCTGGCAGCGTGGCTGGCGAGTTGTTGCTACGCGTGTGCCATGTGGCAGTTCGGTCCTCGGGCGTCATCACACGTGCCGGCCCCGCGGCGCGGCAGAGCACATGACTTCGTCGCACGGATGCCAAGGATCAGCGCGGCGTCAACGACGGTCGCCGGGTGTCGGAGGCGACGTGGCGCTAACGAAGGCCGATGACGACTCCAGCAAAGGCGCAGACCACGGCGAAGCCGGTCCACTGCTGCACACGGGCGATCTTCTCCAGCACTTCCTGCATCGTGCTCCTCCCACAGACGACGCCATTCCTCCGGTACCCGTCCGTGAACGAGAACCACCGCCATCGTCTCGAGGGGGTTTCTCGTCAGACGTTGGGGTCATCCATGACGAACGGCGGGGGGGTGCGCGGTCCACCGGGATGCGCTCGCGCCCACGCGAACGCCCTCGCCTCGAGCGCGTCGCACGCACGCACCGGGCTGAGCAGCAGCTAAGCACGACGTCGGGCGCCGATCGCCGACGCGCCCGAATTGGGGTGATGACGACACGCACGAATGCGTACCTCCCATACTGGGGTAGTTCCAACCTGCGGGCAGGTCCAGTCTCGCGCCCGCTAACCACTCTCCGGGAAGTCCTCGACGCCCGCCCTCGCGGAGCACCTCGGCGGCCGGCCGGTGATCCATCTTGACATCCCAGGAGACGATGCATGAGCAGTCCCGCCTCATCCCCCGCCGGCTCAGACGATTTTGATGGCGCTGAGCGCCGACGCTTCCCCGCACTGCTCGCCGTTGGCGGGGGTCTCGGTGCCGTCGTCCTCATCGTCGCGTTCGTTGCCGACGCCGGCCTGGCATGGCCCCTGCTGATCCTGTTCGCGCTCTGCGTCGCGGTGGCGGTCGTCTACCGCCTCATCGCGGGGTCGAACCGCGACGACGCGGACCACACCGACTCCTTCCCAAAGCAGCCGGCGACCCGCTCGCGTCCGCTCGGGGACACGCCGGAGGCCCATGACGAGCTCAGCCCGCACGACATTCCGCTCTACAGCCCCGCGCGTCGCGCGGCCGAACAGCAGGCGGGCGGTGCCGCGGCGACCACTCGAGGACACCGGCAGGGTGGCGCAGCCGGCCTCGGAGGCCCGGTGGACGACGAGCCGCTCGTCGGACCGGACGAGAAGGACGAGGCGAAGATCTGACGCGGCCGCGGGCCGCGCGGGCCCGCATGGCCTGAGCGGCATCACACTGCACCGCCCGCTCAGGGCACGCGCCCGCGCGGCCCGGGAGGGTGGGCCCGAAACGGCCAGCGGCGTCGGCGCCGAGCAGCGCGAAGCCTGGAGCGGGGGGTCGACGCTTGCGTCGGCGCGGCGCAGAGATCCGCCGGCTGGCGTGCAGCTACACCGACACGAAGGACGTCGTGTGGCGCGCATGCGGACGAGCAGGGCGCCGACGCACTCCGGCGCACTGCTCGACCGCTGAGGGTCTTCAGCAAGGGCGGCGGCCCCGAACCGTCCGCGCCTCGCGGCTGTCATCGCCCGCCTCCGGGCCCGGCTTGAGGTTCTTGGTGCGAGGAAGCACCAAGCTCCCTGGCGCGCCGCCGAAACAACGCCGACTGGCTAACGAACCCAAGCCGGGTGGCTGGCCCCGCCCGCCACACTGGGGTGGACCGCCACGAGTTCGTCAGAACGAAGTCAGGGCAGGCGAAGGCGCCTGGACCCAGCCAACGAAAACACGTCAGGTGCTTGGTGGTGTGCCCTGTCGGCGCGCGTTGGAGCGCTCGACGAGGTCGGCCACATCCTCGTGCTTCTCAACCACGGCATATCGCTGATGGCGCTCGACGATGTCCTCAGTCGTCTCGATCGCGTGGTCACCGATGACCGCAAATCGTCGAGGATTGGCGCGGAGGCTCTCGTACTCCATCTGGGTCAACTCGATGGTCTGCTCGCAATGCGGGTCACCGCACTCGCACAGAAAGCCGATCAACCCGGAGTAATCGGTCTCGGCGTAGTCAGTCTCGACGCTCTCGTTGATACGCCGGAACGTCGCCTCATTCCGGCCGACCCGCTCCTTGCCGATTCGGTCGTGAGCCGTCATTACGCACTCATGTACCCGCGCCCCGTGGCGGAGCACCCGCTTGTTTGCCGTAGATCGGGGCGGCATGTATCCCGCCGCTCGTGACTCGCAGGGACAGCGGCGACCGACGGCGGCCAAATGTCCCGTGCGGCGAGGGCGAGGCCAGCGCGGCGGCGATCTGGCGCCCGGCGGCGGCTCTGAGGCGATCCCGGGCGCGCCGGCGAGCGTCCGCGGGCGAGCGCGACGCTGTGCATTTCAAAGGTGGACAACGTAACTCAGAGTTTCCTGAGTACAACGAGCCGACCGGCGATCTGCATGCGGCGGCGACGATGTGCCAGCACCCCGTCTGGGGCTTTTCGACACGTTCGGGGGCCGGCCCGCCGGGGTAGCGGACCAGCGTGGGCAGCGCCGGAGCGCACGTCGAGAGCCTGGAGCCGCGCGGCCGGCACGGGAGCGCGGGCCGCGTCGAGCGGGCCGTCCGGGCCGGCGCGGTCGCCCGCTAGCGATGCCCGCTCGCCGCATCCGCGTCGACCCCGCGGCGGCGCTCCGCGACGGATTCGAGGCGATCCGGCGCGAGGCCGGCGTGGCCGAGGACTTCGTCACCGACGCGCAGGCCGAGGCCGCCGCGGCCGCCGCGCGAGCCGCACGCGCCGCAGGCGGCGACCGAGTCGACCTGCCGTTCGTCACCATCGACCCGCCCGGCTCGCGCGACCTCGACCAGGCGCTGCACATCGAGCGCCGCGGCGACGGGCACCGCGTCTCGTACGCGATCGCGGACGTCGGTGCGTTCGTCGCGCCGGGCGGCGCGATCGACCGCGAGAGCCATGCGCGCGCGGTCACCGTGTACGCGCCCGACCGCAGGGCGCCGCTCCACCCGCCGGTGCTCTCCGAGGGCGCTGCGAGCCTGCTACCGGGCGAGTGGCGGCCGGCGGTGCTGTGGACGCTCGACCTTGACGCGCGCGGCGAGCTCACGAGCACCGACGTCGCGCGCGCGCACGTCTGCAGCACCGCGCAGCACACCTACGAGGACGTGCCCGCGCAGCTGCGCGAGCTGCTCGCGGAGGTCGGCGAGCGGCGCATGGCGCTCGAGCGCGAGCGCGGCGGCGTGCGGCTCAACGTGCCCGAGCAGGAGGTCGTGCGCCAGGACGGCTCGTGGACCGTGCACTACCGCGTCCCGCTCGCGACCGAGGACCACAACGCGCAGCTCTCGCTGCTCACCGGCATGGCCGCCGCCGCCCTGATGCTGCGTGCGGGCATCGGCGTCCTCCGCACGCAGGCCCCGCCGGACGAGCGCTCGCTCGCGCGCCTGCGCGGACAGGCCGGCGCGCTCGGCGTGGACTGGTCGCAGGGCGAGTCATACGCCGAGTTCGTGCGGCGCCTCGATCCGGCCACTCCCGCCCACGCCGCGCTCATGCACGAGGCGACCGGCGTCGGTCGCGGCGCCGGCTACACCGTCTTCGACGGCGAGCCGCCGGCCGGTGCCGAGCACTTCGCGATCGCCGCCGCCTATGCCCACGCCACCGCGCCGCTGCGCCGCCTCCAGGACCGGTTCGTGTCCGAGTGCTGCCTCGCCGCGTGCGCCGGAGAGCCCGTGCCCGGCTGGGTCCGCGGCGGCCTCGCCGCCCTGCCGGACGCGATGGCGGCGGGCGCCCGCCGCGCCGGTGCGGTCGAGCGCGGGGTGATCGACCTCGTGGAGGCGGTGGTCCTCGCCGGCCGCGAGGGCGAGCGCTTCGACGCGGTCGTGATCGAGGACGGGCTCGTGCAGCTCCGCGATCCTGCCGTCCGCGCGCGGATCGACCCGGCCGCGACGCCGGAGCCGGGCAGCGAGGTCACGGTGCGCGTGGACCGCGCCGACCCGGCCACGCGCAGCGTCGCCTTCTCGGTCGTCTGAGGCCGCAGGGCGTGCCGCGACGGACGCCGATGGCAGCTTCGCCGCGCCATAGGGCACGATGGAGGCATGTCAACGACTCCCGGACCGCGCAGCGTCAAGATCTCAGACGACGAGCGCGGGGCATGGACCTCCGACCGCCCCGGCCGCGGCGAGCGCCCGCCGCGCCCCGTCGACATCGCGGTGCGCTCGCGCATCCTCAGGCCGGCGGACCGGCTGCGCTACTCGCCGGGGAGCCTGCTCGTCGTCGTCGTGCCGGTGCGCGCCGAGCGCGAGCGCTTCGCCGAGCGCGTCTTCGAGGAGCGCAGCGCCGTGCTGTCGCTCGACAAGGTCCGCGCGCTGCTCTCCGGCCGCGTCCCGGACGAGGAGGTCGAGGCGCGTGCGCCGGAGCTGCTCGACGCCGCCGTCAGCAAGCGCCTGCTCGCGGGGCAGACCGTCGTCCTCGTCGCCGACGGGCTGGGTCGCGAGGAGCGCGAGCACTTCGTCCGCCTCGCCGCGGCCGCGGAGCGCCCGCGCCACCTGATGCTCGTCGAGGCCGGCCGCCCCGCCGATGAGGACCGCGCCGCGCTCAACGAGCTGCGCCGCAGCCTCGACGCGGGCGAGATGGGCGCCGAGGGTTTCCACACCGCCCTGCGCCTGGGCGGGGCGGCGGTCTCGGAGCTCAAGAAGGTGCTGTTCCGCCCGCCGCCGCGGGATGACTGACCGGCCGGGCCGGTGCGCCGCGGCGCGCCGCCGCCACCACCTGGCGCACCCCGGCGCGCAGCGCCTCGGGCTTCTGCGCCTTCGGCATCCAACCGTCGGCGCCGAGCCGCCGGGCCTCCTCCTCGAGCTGCGGCTCGGGCGTGTTCGAGATGAGCAGGATCGCCGTCCCGGGCGACTGCTCGCGAAGCCGGCGGACGAGGACGCCGGGGTCGGCGACGTCGGGCAGGACGAGGTCGAGCAGGAGCGCGTCGGGTCGGCAGCGGCCGAGGTCGTCGAGGGCGGCGCGGCCCGTGCTCGTCGTCGAGACGACCTCGATGTCGCCCTCCTCCTCGAGCACCTGCCGCATGAACAGCTTCACGGCGCGGGCGTCGTCGCACACCGCGACGCGGATCGTCGTCTCCTCCATCGGGGATGGAACGCTACGCGACGGGCCGCGATGCGCGCTACTTGAGCTTCGCGCGCCGCAAAAACTCGTCCGCGACCGCACGCGGCTCGCGGCCCTCCAGCACGACCTCGGCGTTCATGCGCCGCATCGCGCGGGCGGTGAGCCGCCGGCTCACCGCGTCGGCCGTCGCCGCGAGCTGCGGGCCGTGGTCCCGAAGCGCCTTGCGGCTGACGACCGGCGCGACGTGCTGGGTGCCGAACACCCCTCTCGGGTCCTCGAGCAGGACGTAGCGCTTGCCGGAGAGCTGGCCGTCGGTGGTGAACACGGCCGCCGCGTCGACCCGGCCCGAGTCGAGCGCGCGGTACTGGCGTCCGATCATCAGCGGCGTCGTGCGCAGGTTGCGAAGGCCGTAGCGCTGCCGCAGGCCGACGAGGCCCTCGAAGCGGGTCGCGAACTCCGGCGGCGCGCCGATGCGCACCCGGCCCGGCACCCGGCCGAGGTCGGCGATCGTGCGGATCCCGTGCTCCCGCGCGAACCGCGGCGTCACGGCGATCGCGTTCGAGTCGCTGAACGGCGTCATCCCGAGCAGCGTGAATCCCTGGCGCTCCTCGAACGCGTCGGCCGCGCGGTACGCCGCGCGCGGGTCGGACGGCCGCGAGCGGTCGTTCGCCACCTCGGACAGCAGCACGCCGATGTACTCGGGGTAGATGTCGAGCGCGCCGCCGGTGAGCGCCTCGTGGATGATCTCTGAGCTGCCCACGTTCGGCTTCAGCACGACGCGCACGCCCTTCGCCTGCAGCGCCTGGCTGTAGAGCTCGCCGAGCAGGACGGCCTCGGGGAAGTTCTTCGTGCCCATGCGCAGGGGCGCCGGCTCGTCTCCCGACGCCCGCGTCGCGGGCCCGCCGCTGTCGTCGGCGCCCCCGCACGCCGCGAGGGCCAGCGCGAGGACGAGCCCGCCGACGACGGCGAGGAGCAGGCGGCGCACGCCCTACGCCTCCGCCGCCGGCAGAGTGAACGAGAACTCGCTGCCGGCGCCCGGCCGGCTCGTCACCCAGATCCGCCCGCCGTGCTGGCCGACGATGCGCTCGCAGATCGCCAGGCCGATGCCCGTCCCCGGATAGGCCTCCTCGCCGTGGAGGCGCTTGAACGGGACGAAGATCCGCTCGGCGTCCTCGGGCTCCATGCCGATGCCGTTGTCGCGCACCCAGAACCGCCACATGCGCCCATTGCGCTCGGCGCCGATCGCCACCTCGGGCGTGCGGTCGGCGGTGAACTTGATCGCGTTGCCGACGAGATTCTGGAAGACGCGCGTCACGCTCGCACGGTCGGCGGTCACGACCGGCAGCGCGTCGACGGTGACGTCTGCGTGCGCGGCGGCGATCGGACCGGCCAGCGCCTCCAGCGCGCGGCCGACGAGCTCGCCCGCCGGCACCTCCTCGAGCATGAGGGGCCGCCGTCCCGCGCGCGAGTACTCGAGGAGGTCGCGGATGAGCGTGCGCGCCTCCTGGGTCGCCGTCCGGATGCCGTCGACGAGTGCCATGCCGCCGTTGAGGTCGGCCCCGTGGCGGCGCTCGATCAGCTCCGCGTACATCGAGATCGTCGTGAGCGGCGCCTGGAGGTCATGCGAGGTGACCGAGGCGAACTGGTCGAGCTCGGCGTTCGAGCGCTTGAGCTCGGCGTTGGAGCGCTCGAGCTCGGCCCGGTGCTGCTCGAGCGAGTCCGCCATCGCGTTGAAGCCCCGCGCGAGGTCGCCGAGCTCGTCGTGGCGCTCGATCGGCACGCGCGCGGACAGCTCGCCCGAGGCGAGGCGCCCGGTCGCCTCGGCCACGGTGACCACCGGCCGCACCACCGCGCGCCGCAGGTAGACCGTGACGCCGGTGGCGATCAGCAGGACCAGCACGAGCCCGCCGGCGCCGAAGCCGATCGCGCGCGCCGAGCGCTGCTCGGCGCGGTCCTCGCGCAGGCGGATCACCTCGCGCTCGCGCGCGAAGAGGGCGGCGAACTCGCGGCCGATCTGGTCGAGCCGCTCGCGGCCGCCATTCGTGACCACGACGCTGCGCGCCGCGGCCGGCCGCGTCTTCGCGAGCTCGATGAGCGGCTGCGCCCACAGGCGCACGTAGTCGTCGATCGCGACCGCGATCTGGTCGACGCGCTGCTGCTGGCCCGGGTCGTCAGCGACGAGGCGCTCGAGCCGCCCGAGGTCGCGCGGGTACGCGGCGAGCGCGCGCGTGGCGGGCTGCAGGAAGCGCTCGCGGCTTCGCGACCCGCTGGCGACGAACCCGCGCAGCCCGTTCTCGATCGTGATCAGCGACTTCTCGACCTGGTTGCCCGCGGTCAGCGCCTCCTGCGAGCGGAACGCGCTGCGCGCCGCATCGCGCTGGCCGGTGACCGCGACGATGAGGACGACGAGGACCGTGCCGACCAGGACCGACGCCGTCGCGCTGAGCAGCACCACGCGCGTGGTGATCGGTGTCCTGAGGGTCCGTCGCACTGTCAATCGCCTTCCTGGGCGGGCGTCACTGTACCCTCTGCACGGGAGCGGACGGCCAGTTTCGTGTGCCGGAGGTGGCCTCGTACGCCCTCACCGAATGAGTCGCCCGACGCTCCTCATCGTCGATGACCACGCCACGTTCAGGGCGACGGCGCGCGCTCTGCTGGAGATCGATGGCTGGGACGTCGTGGGGGAGGCCGGCGACGGGAGCACCGGCATCGCCGCCGCCGCCGACCTCAACCCGGACGTGGTGCTGCTCGACGTCCGCCTGCCCGACATGAACGGGTTCGCCGTGGCCGAGCGGCTGACCAGGGGCGGCGGCGGCCCGGTCGTCGTGGTGACGTCGAGCTCGGACGACCCGCTCTACCCCGAGCGCGCGCTCGAGAACGGCGCTCGCGGGTTCGTCGCCAAGCACGACCTGTCCGGCGCGGCGCTCGCGCGGTTCCTGCGCTGACGCCGCGGACGGGGGCGCGGCCGATCCGCGCCCCCGCACGGTGGCGCTACGACGCGTCGGCGTTGCGCACGGCGGCGTCGATGACACTCGTGCGCCCCTTGTGGCGCCGCTCGTAGTCGCGCACGGCGGCGGCCAGCTCGGCGTCGCCGCCGGTCACGAGCTTCTGGGCGTCGTCGGCGGTGAGCTCGTCGTAGCCCGGCACCGGCTCCGGGCCGGTCAGCGCCGCGACCCGCTCGAGCACGGTCGCGCGCGCGTCGTGGGCCTGCTCGTACGCCGCGACCTGCGCGAGCTGCGCCTGGGAGAGCTCGGGCAGCTTGGCGACGAGCTCCTCGGCCGTGAGGTCGTCGTAGCCCGCGACGGGCGCCTCCACGGCCTTGGCCGGCGCCGCGGCGGCCTTGCGGGTCGCGCCGGCGGCCTTGCGCGCCGCCCCGGCGGTGCGCTTGGTCGCGCGGCGGGTCGCGCGAGCGGTGCCGCGAGCGACCTTCGTGGCGGTCTCGTCGATCGTGGCGACGGTCTCCTGGCCGGCGCCGGCGCCCTGGCGGCCGGCGGCCAAGTACGCCTCGACGAGGCCGGCGGTCGCGTCGGCCTGCGACGCGACGACCTGGGCGTACAGGTCGGCCGACACCGTGATGGCGCGGGCCGAGGCCTCGAGGAGCTGGGTCGAGAGCTCCGCGAGGGGAGCGGTGGGCGTGTCGAATGCGGTGGACATGCGATCTCCGGTTTCTGTTGAGTGCTAGCGGAGTTAGCACTCTACCCTGCTATCAGCTAGCGCACGCCCCGGGGGTCGGAGATCGGTCAGGCGGTCGCCCGGCGGCGCCGCGCGCGGATGTACTCGCGGAGCGCGATCGCCGCGGCCGCGAGCACCGCGAGTCCCAGCGCGCCGTGCGTGAGGGCGTCGGCCGCGGTGCTGAACGAGCGGTGGAACGCGTAGCCGATCAGCGTGAACGCGGTCGCCCACACCGCGGTGCCGAGCAGGCTCCAGGGGACGAACGCGCGCAGGCGCATGCCCGAGGCCCCGGCCAGGAACGGCGCGACGGCCCGCACGATGCCGATGAACCGGCCGGCGAGGATCGCCTTCGGCCCGTGGCGGTCGAAGAACTCCTCGACGCGCTCCAGGCGCGGCGCCGTGACGCCCAGCCGCGGGCCGTGCGCGACGAGGAACCGCCGGCCGAGGCGCTTGCCGAGCAGGAAGCTCGCCAGGTCGCCGCCCGCGGCGGCCAGCCAGGCGATCAGGAGCATCGCGCCGACGTTGACGTCGCCCTCGGCCGCGACCACGCCGCCGAGCACGATCGCGGTCTCGCCCGGCGCGACCAGGCCGACGAACGCGCCGGTCTCGAGGAACGCGAGCGCGGCCACCAGCCCGTACGTCCACGCGCCGAGGGTGTCGGAGAGGTCCGTCAGGGCGCCCTCGAGATCCGGCGGGCGCACGATGCCGGCGGCGAACGCCGCGAGGACGGCGGCGGCGAGCACGCCGCCCGTGAGGATCGCGCCACGCGACAGGCGCGACGGCGCGGTCTCGGGCACGGTGGCGGCACGGAGGTTCATGCCGCCAGGTCCATCGCAGGCTCGGGGCGGCGCAGCGAACGACGCGGCTGGGGGTCGCGCCGGCGGACGGGCACCTCCGGCGCGGCGGGCGCCTCTGGCGCGTCCGTGGCGGCCGGCCGGTCCTCCGCGCTCCAGCCGGCGATCGTCCGGCGCAGGCCGCCGAGCGCCGCCAGGCCGATCGGCGTGGGCAGCCAGATCGCGATCGCGCGATAGGCGAGCACGGAGGTGAGCGCGAGCCCGGGCTCGACGCCGAAGGCGAGCAGGACGCCGACCATGCCGCCGCTCACGGCGCCCGGGATCGGCAGCGTGTTCGCGATCTGGCCGACGAAGTAGGCGAGCACGAGGACGGCGAGCGCCGGCGGGGCCCCGAACGCGTTGAGCATCGCCCACAGCACGGCGGCGTCGAACGCCCACCAGGCGGGCGCGCCGAGGAGGCGGACGTCGCCGCGGCGCAGCAGCGCGATGGCGTCGCGCACGGCGCCGCCGAGCGTGGCGGGGGCGTTGCGCATGGCGGCGCGGGCCCGGGCGGCGCGCGGCGCGCCGGCGTCGGCCTCCACCACGGGGGCGGCCGCGCCGGGGCGGGCGGCCAGCGCGAGCGCGGCCACGATCCCCGCGGTGGCGAGCGCCGCCGGGATCGCGCTCAGCGCCAGCGGGCCGTCGGCGTGGGCGATCCCGAGCGCGATCGCGCCGCCGGCGACGGCGATCGAGCCGAGGAACACGGAGTACAGGAGGACGAGGAACGCGAGAAGCGTGCGCGTCGCGCCGCGGGCGCCGAGGCCCGCGCGGCGCAGAGCCCACAGCGTCAGCGCGGCGCCCCCGGCGCCGCCGGTCGGCAGCATGCGCGTGGCCGCGGCGCCGCCGAGCGTGATCTGCGCGGTCGCGCGCAGGTGCAGGCGCGGGCTGTTGCGCGAGCCGACGAGCCACAGCAGTGCGATGTAGCCGCCGAACGAGAGCAGCTCGAACGCGGCGCCCGCCCCGACCCAGCGCGGGTCGGCGCGCAGCGCGCGCCCGAGCGCGTCGGCGAAGGTGTGAAGCGGCCCGCCCAGCGCGACGAGCGCGGCCACAAGCAGCGCAACGACCGCGGCGAGCACGGCGGCGCGGCGCGCGAGCGCGCGCAGGTCGAGCGCCGGCAGCGCGAGCTCGGGAGGCGTGTCGGCGATGGCGGACATGGTGACGGTCGGTCGCGTGGCGCCTCCCAGCGTTTCGCTGCCCGGTTCTTCGCGGCTGCGGCCGGATCGGATCAGCGGAAGTGCGGTGGCGGCCATCGCACCGACGATTCTCCGGCCGCGCCGGCCCGGACACAGGCCGGGAGCCATGTGAGGGCAGGTGGGGATATCCCCACCCCGCGCTTCGGCGGCGCTACGGGCCGCGCCAGCCCGCGAGGCGCAGCGTGTCGCGCACGGCGTCCTCGGCGCCCGCGACGCCGACCGCGACGAGCGCGGCGAGCCCGACCGCGAGCAGCGGCGCGGTGCGGCGCGCGCCCAGCGCGAGCACGGCGGCGGCCGCCGCGAGCTCCACGGCCAGCGCCGCCCGGCCCGCCCGGCTCGACCACTCGGTCGCGAGCAGGAGCGCCTCGCCCGCGAGCGTGCCCGCCACCAGCGCGAGCGCCCCGGTCCGCGCGGCCCGCCCGCCGCCGCGGAACGCCGCTCCGGCCACGGCGAACAGCGCCCCCGCGCCGAGCGCGATCGCGGCCCAGGCGGACGCGACGACGGCGTAGTCGCCAGCCGGCCGGCCGTTCGCCGCGACGCTGAGCGCGTACCACGCCAGCGTGCCGAGGGCCAGGCCGGCGGCGCCGCTCAGCGCCGCGCGCGCCGGCGAGCCCGCCACCGTGCCGATGGCCCACGCGACCGCGAGCCAGGGCGCGCCCAGCGCAACGGTCGCGCGACCGAGCGCCGCGAGCTCGTCGCCGTGGGGCAGATGCGCGCCGGCGTGCACGGCGACCCGGCCCGCGAGGCCGAGGCCGAGCGCCGCCCCGAGCGCCAGGACGGCCACGGACGGCGGACGGCTGGTCAGCTCGCGGGCGAGGCGGCGCGCCGGCATCGCGCCGAACCTACCAGCATGCTTCGGCCCGAGCCGCACCTGCCACCGACCGAGGAGCACCATGCCCGAGCAGCCGCCAGTCGCCGTCGTCACCGGGGCCGGATCCGGCATCGGCCGCCATGTCGCCCGCGCGCTGCTGGAGCACGGATACCGCGTCGCGCTCGCGGGCCGGCGCGCCGAGACGCTCGAGGAGACCGGCGCCGGCCACGCGGCCGCGACGCTGATCGTCCCCGCCGATGTCGGCGACGCCGCGGCGGTCGACGCGCTCTTCGATGCCGTGCTCGAGCGCTTCGGCCGCGTCGACCTGCTGTTCAACAACGCCGGCTCGTTCGGCCCGAGCGCGCCGATCGACCAGTACCCGCTCGACGCCTGGCGCGCGCTCGTCGACACGAACCTCACCGGCGCGTTCCTGTGCGCCCGGCGCGCGTTCCGGGCGATGCGCGAGCAGGACCCGAGCGGCGGGCGCATCATCAACAACGGCTCAATCTCGGCGCAGACGCCGCGCCCGCGCGCGGTCGGCTACACCGCCACCAAGCACGCCATCACGGGTCTGACGAAGGCGATCGCGCTCGACGGCCGCGACCTCGGCATCGCGTGCGGGCAGATCGACGTGGGCAACGCCGCCACGGAGATGACCCGGGCCATGGAGCGCGGCGTGCTGCAGGCCGACGGCTCGACCGCCGCGGAGGCGACGATGGACGCCGCCCACGTCGCCGACGCGGTGCTCTACATGGCCGGGCTGCCGCTCGACGCCAACGTCCTGTTCATGACCGTCATGGCGACGCGGATGCCATTCGTCGGACGCGGCTGACGGGCGCGAGCGCCAGCACGCCGCCGCGTCGGGCCGCGCTCGTTGTGCCGCACGTGCCGGCGTTGATGCGCAGCCTGCGCGGCGGCGAGCGTCGGCGCGGGCGCGTTCGGCGCCGGCGAGAACTCGCGCCGCCACCCGACTCCCGGGCGTGCCGCGGCCGTCATCTAGGGTCGGTCCATGGACCACCGCAGCCTCGGACGCACGGGCGTCCAAGTGAGCCCCCTGTGCCTCGGCGCGATGATGTTCGGCGACTGGGGCAACAAGGACCACGACGACAGCATCCGGATCATCCACCGCGCGCTCGACGCGGGGATCAACTTCATCGACACCGCGGACGTCTACTCGCGCGGCGAGTCCGAGGAGATCGTCGGCGAGGCGCTCGCCGGCGGGCGGCGCGACGGCGTCGTGCTGGCGACGAAGGTCCACGGGCGGATGGGCGACGACCCCAACGAGTACGGCAACTCCCGCCGGTGGATCGTCAGGGAGGTCGAGGCGTCGCTGCGGCGCCTGGGCACCGACTGGATCGACCTCTACCAGATCCACCGCCCCGAGCCGGACACCGACATCGACGACACGCTCGGCGCGCTCAGCGACCTCGTGCACCAGGGCAAGGTGCGCTACATCGGCTCGTCGACGTTCCCGCCGTCGCAGGTCGTGGAGGCGCAGTGGGTCGCGCGCGAGCGCGGCCGCGAGCGGTTCGTGACCGAGCAGCCGCCGTACTCGCTGCTCGTGCGCGGGATCGAGGGCGACCTGCTGCCGACGTGCCGGCGCCACGGCATGGGGGTCATCCCGTGGAGCCCGCTCGCGGGCGGCTGGCTGTCGGGCCGCTGGCGCCGAGGCCAGGAGCCGCCCCTCTCCAGCCGCGCTGACCGCATCCCGTCTCGCTACGACCTCTCGCTCCCGGCCAACCAGCGCAAGCTCGACGTCGTCGAGGAGCTCGCCGGGCTCGCCGCGGAGGCGGGCCTGTCCCTGATCCACCTCGCGATCGCGTTCGTGGTCCGCCACCCCGCGGTGACCGCCGCCATCATCGGGCCGCGGACGATGGAGCAGCTCGAATCCCAGCTCGGCGCCGCCGACGTGACGCTCGACGAGGCGCTGCTGGACCGCATCGATGAGATCGTGGCCCCGGGAACCAACGTCAACCCCGCCGACGCCGGATGGCAGAACCCGGACCTGGCCCCGGCCGCGCGCCGGCGCTGATCCATCAGCGCGGCTGATGGTTGCGGGCGCGCATCGTCGTGGCCGGGCGGCGGCCGCGGTGGAACCCTGGTGGCATGACCAGTGCCGCTGACGACCGCGGTCGCCGCGCGCGCCTGATGGAGGGCGTCCGCGCGGGCGCCCCCTTCGGGGTCGCGGGCGCGGTGGTCGCCCTGTCGTTCGGCGTGGTCGCGCAAGGCGCCGGGCTGTCGCCGCTGGCCGCGATCGCGATGTCGGCGATCGTCTTCGCCGGCTCGGCCCAGTTCACCGCGATCTCGATCCTGGCCGCGGGCGGCTCGGTCGGCGCGGCGGTGCTCGCCGCGGCGCTTGTCAACTCGCGCTTCCTGCCCATGGGCGCGGCGCTCGGTCCGTCGCTGCCGGGCGGCCCGCTGTGGCGCGCCGCGCAGGGCCAGACCGTCGTCGACGCGTCATGGGCCATCGCCGCCCGCGGGGACGGGACGTTCGACCGCTGGAGGCTGTTCGGCTCGACCGCTCCGCAGTACGTCGGCTGGGTGGGCGGCACGGCGGTGGGCGCGCTCGGCGGCAACGTCCTCGGCGACCCGGAGACGCTCGGCCTCGACGCCGTCTACCCCGCGTTCTTCCTCGCGCTGCTGCTCCACGAGCTCGGCGACCGGCGCTCGCGCGTGGTCGCCGCGCTCGGGGGGCTGATCGCGCTCGTCCTGATCCCGTTCGCGCCGGCCGGCGTGCCCGTGCTCGCCGCGAGCGTCGCGGCGCTCCTCGGCCTGCACGGCGCGTCCGCGCGGGCGGCCGCGCGCGAGCGCGAGCAGGAGGCGGCGGCGTGAGCACGAGCGTCGCCGTGATCGCCGGCTGCGCCGCCGTCACGTTCGCTATCAAGGGCGCGGGGCCCATGGCGCTCGGCGGCCGCGAGCTGCCGCCGTGGTTCACGAGCGTGATCATCCTGCTCGCCCCGGCGCTCTTCGCGGCGCTCGTCGCGACGCAGGCGCTCGCCGACGGCCAGCGGCTGACGATCGGCCCGGACACGGCCGGGGTGGTCGCGGGCGGGCTCGTGGCCTGGAAGGCGCACTCGGTGATCGGCTGCGTCGTGACCGCGGCGGTGGTCACCGCGGCGCTGCGCGCGCTCTAGGCTCGCGCGACGTGGCCGCCGCCCCAGAGCTCCCGATCCGGCGCAACACCGTCCTGCTCGCCGCGGCGCTGGCGGCGAACTCGGCGATGCTGCAGCTGTCGGCCGCAGTCGCGTCGTTGACGCTCGTGCTCGTGCTCGACATCCGCGGGCTGCTCGGGCTCGGCCCCGCGATCGTGCTCGCCTCGGGCGCGTTCGCCGCCCTGCCGGCGGGCCGCGCCATGGACAGGATCGGCCGCATCCCGGTGCTCGCCGGCGGGTTCGGCGCGGGCGCGGCCGGGTGCGCGCTGGCCGCGGCCGGCAGCGCCGCCGGCTCGGCGGCGCTGGTCCTGGCCGGGCTGGCCGCGGTCGGCGCCGCGAGCGGCACCGCGCTGCTCGCCCGCACCGCGGCCGGCGACATGTACCCGCCCGCCCGCCGCGCGCGTGGGATCGCGCTGGTGCTCTTCGGGGCGGTGTTCGGCGCGATCCTCGGCCCGCTCGTGTTCAGTCCGCTGCTCGCGGGCCGCGACCTCGACGGCGACGCGCTCGCGCCGCTCTGGCTGGCCGGCGCGGGGTTCATGCTCGTCGGGCTCGCGCTCGTCCTCGCGGTGCGGCCCGACCCGCGCCGGATCGCGGCCCTCCTGGCCCGCGCGGCGCGCGGCGGCGAGCACGGCGACGACACCGCGCCGCCGCCCGCCGCGCCGTTGCGCGAGCTGCTGCGCCGCCCCGGCGTGATCCCGGCGCTGCTCGCCGCGCAGGCGAGCTTCGCCGTGATGGTGGGCGTGATGACGCTCACCGGCGCCGTGGTCGTCGACCACTTCGACCACCCCGCGCAGCACGTGTTCCCGATCATCGGCGCGCACGTCGTCGGCATGTACGCGCTCGTGATCGTGGTCGGCGACGTGATCGACCGCATCGGGCGCACGCCGTCGCTGGCCGGCGGGCTGGTGCTGATGGCCGTGTCCGTGATCAGCCTGCTGTGGATCCAGAGCGTGACCGCGACCGCGACCGCGCTGTTCGGGCTCGGCCTCGGGTGGAACCTGTCGTTCGTCGCGGCGACGGCCGAGCTCGCGGACCGCACCGAGGCCTGGGAGCGCGGGAAGCTGCTCGGCTTCAACGACTTCCTGTCCGCGCTGACCGGTGCGGCGCTCGCGCTCGCCGGCGGCGTCGCGCTCACCGGCCTCGGGGTGGCGGCGCTGGCGGTCGGCGGCGCGGCGCTGGTGCTCGGGCCGGCCCTGTGGATCCTCCGCGACGGGCGGGCGGTGGCGGTCGCGGTACGGCGGGGGTAGGGCGCGCCGCCCGGCGGTTGCACGTCTCCCCGCGACCGGACGAGAATGCTTCCGGCAGGAACACCGGCGGGCTCTGGTTGGGAGGACGTGGCATGGCGCTGCTCGAGACGGTCGACGCTGAGCGCGTCGTCAAGCGCGCGGAGGAGGCGGGGCTGCGCCTCGTCCGCTTCCTCTGGTGCGGCAACGACGGCACGGTCCGCGCCAAGGCGTCCTCGATGCACGGGCTCGAGGGCCGGGTGCGCAGCGGCATCGGGCTCACCGTCGCGATGAACGCGATGAACGGGCTCGACCACCTCCAGCCCGTCCCCGACATGGGGCCGGTCGGCGAGCTGCGCCTCGTGCCGGACCCCGACACGTTCCGCGTGCTGCCCTACGCACCGCGGACCGGCGCGATGCTCGTTGACCAGCGCGCGCTGTCCGGCGAGCCCGCCGCGGTCGACCAGCGCGCGTTCCTGCGTCGCATGTGCGACCGGCTCGCCGAGCGCGGCGCGTCGCTCGAGGTGGCGTTCGAGAACGAGTTCGCGCTCGCCACGCGCGGCGACGACGGAGCGTTCGTCCCGCTCGACGCGAGCCTCTGCTTCTCGACGATCGGCATGACCGCCGCCCAGGAGTACGTCGACGCGCTCGTCGCGGCGCTGGAGGCGCAGGACATCCCGCTCGAGCAGTACTACTCCGAGCTTGGCCACGGCCAGCAGGAGATCTCGACCGCGCACCGGCCGGCGCTCCGCGCCGCGGACGAGCAGATCCTCGTCCGCGAGACGATCCGCGGGGTGGCCGCGCAGCACGGGCTGGTGGCGACGCTGGCGCCGAAGCCGTGGCCCGAGGGCGCCGGAAACGGCTGCCACATCCACTTCTCGCTGTGGGACGCCGATGGCGAGCGCAACCGCTTCCACGACCCCGACGCCCCCGACCGCTTCAGCGCCGAGGGCCGCTCCTTCCTCGCCGGCGTGCTCAAGCACCTGCCCGGCCTGTGCGGGCTGACCGCGCCGAGCTTCAACTCCTATCACCGCATCGTGCCGCAGTACTGGGCCGGCGCCTTCACGTGCTGGGGACACGACAACCGCGAGGCGCCGCTGCGGCTGCCGTCGCTGTTCTGGGGCATGGAGGAGGCGTCGACGAACGTCGAGCTGAAGGCCGCCGACGCCACCTCGAACCCCTATCTCGCGATCGGCGGGCTCATCGCCGCCGGGCTCGACGGCCTCGAGCACGGCCTCGAGCCGCCGGAGCCAGTCGAGGTCGACCCCGCCACGCTGTCCCTCGAGGACCGCGACCGCCTCGGCATCGCGCAGCTGCCCGGCACGCAGGCGGAGGCGCTCGACGAGCTCGCCCGCGACGACGTCCTCACCGGCGCGCTCGGGCCCGTGCTGGCGCAGTCCTACCTGGCCGTGCGATTGTCCGAGTCCGAGGCCTACGCGGACGGGGATGCGGCATTCGAGCAGCAGGGCCACTTCATGAAGTACTGAGCCAGATCGCGCTCGTCGACCACCACGCGCACGGCATCGTCGCGCCGCCGGCCACGCTCGACGAGTTCCGCGGGCTGTTCTCCGAGAGCCCCGACGCGCGGCAGTGGCCGCACGTCGCCACGTCGATCACCTACCGCCGCGCGCTGCGCGACCTCGCGGCCCTGTTGGGCTGCGAGCCGAGCGAGGCGGGGGTGTACGAGCGCCGCGCCGCCACCGACCCCGACGCGTATGCGGCCGGGCTGCTCCGCGCGACGCGGACGGAGTGGCTGCTGATCGACGACGGCTTCCCTCCGCCCGGCCGGGGCGCGGACGTCGAGCGGATGGGCGAGCTCGCGGGGGCGCGCGCCGCGCCGGTCATGCGCATCGAGCGCGTCGCCGAGGAGGGCATCGCGCGGGGCCTGCGCCTCGACGAGTTGCGCGAGCACGTCCGCGCCGAGGTCCGCGGGGCGATCGGGCGCGGGTTCGTCGGGCTCAAGACGATCGCGGCGTACCGCTCGGGGCTCGACGTCGCGGTCGAGCCCGATGCCGACGCGGCGGACCGCGCGCTCGCCGCGCGCCCGACGCGGCTGGAGGACCGGGCGCTGCTCGAGCTGCTGCTGCTCGACGCGCTCGAGGCCAACGCGGCCGACCCGCTCCCGGTGCAGGTGCACACCGGCTTCGGGGACTCCGACCTGCTGCTCCCGCGCGCCGACCCGGCGCTGCTCGGGCCGCTGATCGAGCGCTTCGGCGCCACGCCGTTCGTGCTGCTGCACTGCTACCCGTTCGTCCGCCAGGCCGGGTGGCTCGCGCACGTCTACGGCAACGTGTGGTTCGACGTCTCGCTCACGATCCCGCACGTGTGGCGCGCGGCCGAGATGGTCCGCGAGGCGCTCGAGCTCGCCCCGACCTCGAAGCTGCTGTACGCCTCCGACGCGTCGCGCACGCCCGAGCTGTACTACCTCGCCGCGCTCGGCTGGCGCGCGGCGCTGGCCGAGGTGCTCGGCGAGGCGCTTCCGCCGGCCGACGCCGAGGAGGCGGGCCGGCGCGTCCTGCGCGAGAACGCGCTCGTCCTGTACGGGCTCGCCTAGCGTGCGGCCGGGGCCGGGGCGTACATGAAGGCGAGCAGGCAGACGTCGTCGTCGTTGTGCGCGCCGTCGAGCAGGAGCTCGGGGAGATCGCCGACGAGCGCGGGCAGCGCGGCGTCGCGGCGGCGCGCGAAGGCGGCGACCAGGCGGTCGAGCCCGGCGTCGATCGACCGGCCGCGCCGCTCGACGAGCCCATCGGTGTACAGCAGCACCCGCGCGCCGGGCTCGAGCGTCACCTCGGCCTCCGCGCGCTCGGCCGCGCCGGGGTACGCGCCGAGCGGCGCGGAGCGGCCGTCCCAGAGCAGCCGCGGCTCGCCCGCGGGCGGGCCGAGCAGCGGCGGCGGGTGGCCGGCGCACGCGAAGCGCATCCGGCCGCTGTCGAGGGCCACCTCGGCGTAGGCGACCGTCGCGTGCTGCGCAGCGTCGATGCGGGCGGCGAACCGGTCGAGCTGGTCGAGCAGGCGCGCGGGGTCGGGGTCGGCGCCCGCCAGTGCCCGGATCGCGCTGCGCAGCTGCCCCATGGCGGTGGCGGCGTCGATGCCGCGGCCGACCACGTCTCCGACCACGAGCGCGATGCGGTCCTCCGAGATCCGGAACGTGTCGTGCCAGTCGCCGCCCACCTCGAGGGTGCGCACGCCGGGCTGGTAGTGCGCGGCGACGGCGAAGCGCGGATCCGCGGGCGGCGCGCCGGCCAGCAGGCTGTGCTGCAGCGTGTGGGCGACCGAGCGCTGCTGCTCGTACAGGCGCGCGTTCTCGAGCGCGAGCCCTGCCCGGTCGGCGAGCTCGCGCAGGAACGGCACGTCGTCGCGCGTGAAGCCCGGGTCGTCGGCGTGCCGCGCGAGCGTGAGCGCGCCGAGGACGCCGCCACGGGCGCGCAGCGGCAGGGCCACGGACGATGTCGCCGGGCCGCCGCCTCCGCCGGCCGGCTCGCGGGCGGCGAGCTGCGGCTCGCCGGTCGCGATCGCGAGCTGCGCCGTGGCGGCCCGTGCGCTCGAGATCGGTGCCGGCTGGGCCGCCGCGAGCGTCGGCGGCAGGCCGCTCGCCTCCGGCTGCTGCAGCCACGCCTCGTCGGCCAGCGACGGGACGACCAGATCGACCAGTCGCTGGGCGCGCGCCTGGAAGCCCTGCGCCTCGTCGAGCGCCCGGCCCGCCTCGGCAAGCAGCGCCATGCGCCGCGCGGCCTCGAGCGTCCGCTCGTGCAGGCGCGCGCGCTCGAGGGCCTGCGCGCACTGGGCGGCGCACGCCACCAGGAGCGCGCGCTCGTCCGCGGAGAACCGGCGCGCCTCGGCGAAGCCCAGGCACAGCAACCCGGCCGAGCGGCCGCCGACGCCGAGCGGGAGCGCGGCGAGCGATCGGGGGCCCTCGTCGAACACCGGCTCGGAGGGCGGTGCGGCCGGGAGGTCGAGCGGCGGGCCATGCGCGAGGACCACCCGCAGCGGGCCGGCGTCCTCGTCGGCGACGGCGAGCACCGCCGAGACCGCCCCCGTGGCCGCCACCAGCTCGCCGACGATCGCCTCGGCGATCTGGCGCTCGTCGAGCCCGGCGGCCAGCGCCGCCGTCACGCGCTGCAGCTGCTCGTTGCGCTCGCGCGCGGCGCGCTCGCGATCCCGGGCCGCGAGCAGCTCGCGCTCGTAGCGCTTGCGGTCGGTGGCGTCGAACGCCGTCGTGCGCACGAGCAGCGGCGCGCCTGCCTCGTCGCGACGCAGGACCGAATTGACGAGCATTGGCAGCCGCCCGCCGTCGGCCCGCACGACCTCGACCGCGATCTCACCCACGGCGCCCTGCATATGCAGCAACGGTGCGAAGTGGGTCTCGTGGTAGATCCGCCCGCCGGGCGTGAGCAGCTCCTGGAAGCGCCGGCGCCCGACGAGGTCCTCGCGCGCGTAGCAGGTCCAGGTCAGGAACGTCTGGTTGACCTTGACGATCAGCCCGTCCGGGAGCGTCGACAGGTAGCCGCACGGCGCATTGTCGTAGAGGTCCTCGGCGCTCTCCTCGAGCAGCGCCTCCCGGACGAGGTCGCGCGGCTCCCGGGACACCGCAGCTAGAGGAACGCCCGGATCGCGGCGATCGTCTCCTCGGGCGCGCTCAGGTTCGGGCAGTGGCCGGTCGCCTCCAGCAGCACGAGCTCGCTGTCGGGCATCCGGCCGTGCACGTACTCGCCGACGGCGCGTGGCGCGATGACGTCGTCGGAGCACTGGAGGATCAGCGACCGCGTCCGCACCGCGGGCAGGTCGGCACGGTTGTCGGAGAGGAAGGTCACCCGGGCGAAGTGCTTGGCGATCTCGGGGTCCGTGCGGCAGAAGCTGTTGGTCAGCTCGTCGCCGAGCTCGGGCCGGTCGGGGTTGCCCATGATCATCGGTGCCATCTCGCCCGACCAGCCGAGGAAGTTGCTGTCGAGCGAATCGAGCAGGCCCTCGATGTCCTCCGCGCTGAAGCCCCCGACGTAGTCGGCGTCGTCGACGTACCGCGGCGACGGACCGACCAGGACGAGCTTGTCGAAGCGCTCGGGCTCGCGCTTGGCGGCGAGCACCCCGACCATGGCGCTGACCGAGTGCCCGACGAAGATCACGCGCTCGAGGGCCAGCTCGGCGCAGATCTCGAGCACGTCGTCGGCGTAGCCGTCGAGCGACGAGTACCGGGCGGGCTCGTAGGCGCCCAGGTCCGAGCCGCCGGCGCCGACGTGGTCGAACAGCACGATCCGGTACGCGTCGGCGAACGCGGGCGCGACGTGGCGCCACATGTTCTGGTCGCAGCCGAAGCCGTGGGCGAACATCATCGGCTGACCGTCCTCGCGGCCCCGGACGGAGACGTTGTTGCGGGCGACGACGTCCATCGGGCCCGATTGTATGGGCGGCGCCCGCGCGGCTCGCCTAGTCGTCGAGCGGGCGGCGCGGATCGGTCCGCTCCACCACGTCTGCCTCGGGCTGATCGGCCTTCTCCACCACGATGAAGCGCTCGGTGCGGCTGACCACCCGCTCGACCTCGAGGATCTCGTGACCGTCCACGACCGCGAACCGGCGCGGGCTGGCGCGGACGTCCTCGTACTCGTCGCGGGAGAGCTGGATGAGCTTGTTGCAGCCGAGGCGGCCACACTCACACATGAACGTCAGCAGCCCGTCCGGGCCCTGGCGGGCCTCCATGCCCTCGTTCACCTTGCGGAACGTCGCCTCGTTCATGGCGACGCGCTGCCTTCCCTCCGAGTCCATGGACGCCAGCGTAAGACCTCGACGCCTCCAGAGGTAGGGCGTCTCTCACGGAGGGTAGGCAAGAGGCGTGAGCGCATCGTTCGAGGCGACGTTCCCGTCGACGCCGCCGGGGGTCGGTGCCATGCGCCGCGAGATCGCGGCGTTCGCCCAGCGCTGCGGCATGGACGCGGACGGGATCGAGGCGGTGCGGCTGGCCGTGTCGGAGGCCGCGACGAACGCCGTCGTGCACGCCTACCGCGACGGGGCGGGTGACCTCCGCGTCCGCGCGCGCGTCGGCGAGGGTGAGCTGATCGTCGTGGTATGCGACACCGGCGTCGGGCTCGCGCCCCGCCCCGACAGCCCGGGCCTCGGCCTCGGCATGCCGCTGATCGCGAGCGTCACGAGCCGCTTTCAGATCGTCAGCAACGAGGCCGGCACGGAGGTTCACATGGCGTTCGCGCTCGCCGGCGGCGACAGCGGCGCGTCCGCGTAGATGCGCCTGGACCGCCTGCGATGAGCGCCGGCGCGGCCGTCGAGCTGCAGGCGTTCCTGCGCGCGACGGCCGCCGCCGGGCGCACGGTCGTGCCGGTGCCGCCGTTCACCGCGTACCTGAACCCGGCCAACCCGCTGCGCTTCCTCAACTACGCGATCCCGGATGGCGACGTCGAGCCGGCCCCCGCGGAGGTCGAGGCGCTGCGGGCGGCGTTCCGCGCCCGTGAGCGGCTGCCGCGGCTCGAGTGGGTGGAGGAGGCGGCGCCGCGGGTGGCCCCGGTGCTCGCGGCGGCGGGCATGGTGCAGGAGCTACGCACCCCGCTGATGGCGTGCGGGCCGGCGGAGCTCGTCGAGGCCTCGGCGGAGGTCGAGGATCTGTCCGTCGCCCCGGTGGGCGACGCCGACCTGCGCGAGACGTCGGACCTGCAGCGCGTTGCGTTCGGTATGGACCCGCACGCTGCCGACGCGCCCGCCGCGTCCTTCGTTCGACCGGCCGGCGGCGGGGCGGTCCTCGCCCGCGCCGGCGGCACGCCGGTCGCAGTCGCCGTGTGGACGCGCGTGATCGACGGGTGCAGCGAGGTGGCCGGCGTGGCGACGGCGGAGCGCTGGCGCCGCCGCGGCCTGGCCGGTGTGGTGACGGCGGCGGCGGCGCGCGCGGCGTTCGTCGCCGGCGCGCGACTGTGCGTTCTGTCGCCGGGAGACGACACCGCCCAGCGCGTCTACGCGCGCGCCGGCTTCCGTCGGGCTGCCACGATGCTGCACTGGGCGGACCCGCACTAGTCGACGACGTTCACGGTGCGGACCGGCGCGGCGGGCCCGGCACCGGCGGGAGCCGCGGTGGCCGGCCGGGTCGAGCGGGCGGCCGCGGCGCCGCGCGAGCGCCCGGCGTGGCGCCGCGTGCGGCCGTCGGGCGCATCGCCCGGACCGGCGCCGCGGACCGCACGGCGGGTCATCTCGGTGGCCTGCATCATGGCGATGGGATGCATGGGGAGCAGTGTGCGCCCGCGGTGCCATAGGTTCAAATCATCGTTTTCGCACTTCGATAAGGTCTGCTTATGCCGGAGCCGCGGCGATTGCTCACCTTCCGGGAGGTCGCGCGGCGCCGGTCGTTCTCGCGGGCGGCCGAGGCGCTGTCGCTCACGCAGCCCGCGGTGTCGCAGCAGGTGGCGGCCCTCGAGCGCGAGGTCGGCATGCCGCTGATCGACCGCCGGCCGGGCGGCCTCGCGCTCACCGAGGCCGGCGAGGTGCTGCTCGGGCACGCCGACGCGCTGTGGGAGCGCCTGCGCGTCGCCGACGCGCAGCTCGCCGAGCTGGCCGGCCGGCGCGAGGCGCGGCTCTGCGTCGGCGCGTTCGCGAGCGCGATGGGCACCGTCGTGCCCGATGCCGTCGCGCGCTGGCGCGGCGGGGCGGTCGGCGTCGCGGTCGAGGCCGTTGAGGTCTCGTCGGCGGAGGCCGCCGCCGGCGTCCGCGACGGCCGCCTGCACGTGGCGATGTGCTTCGAGGACGCGTCCGCGCCGCCGCGCGAGCACGAGGGCACGCGCCGGCACGATCTCGCGCTCGAGCCCATGGACGCCGCCGTGGGGCCGGGCCACCGGCTCGCGCGCCGACGGCGGGTCCCGCTGAGCGCGCTCGCGGGCGAGACGTTCGTCGCCCCGTCGCGCGAGCACCTCGTCCGGCGCGCGTGCGTGGCGGCGGGCTTCGAGCCGCGGATCGACTACGTCACGCGCGACCCGCTCGCGATTCGCGGCCTGGTCGCCGCGGGGCTCTCGGTCACGCTGACGCCGCGCCTGCTCGCGGGCCAGCTCGACGGTCTGCGCACCATCCCCCTGGCCGGCGAGGCGCCCTCGCGGCGGCTGTACGCGCTGACGCCTGACGTCGGCGCGCGGCCGCGCGCGCTCGCGTTCGTCGAGGCGCTGGCGGCGGCCGCCGAAAAGCGGACCAGGTAGCGCGTCAGTCCCGATCGCCGCGGCCGTAGAGCCGCCCGTGCGCCTCGGCCGCGGCGTCGATCTGCCGCCGGGCCTCGGCGATCGCGACGTTGCGCGTCGCGCGGTCCACGGCGAAGACCGTCCAGCCGCTGCCGTCCTCGCCGCTGAGGTGGATCAGCAGCGTGCGGTCGTCGTGCTCGACGCGCAGGCGGTGCGCCGGGTTGCCGTCCTCGTGCAGCGTCCGCGAGCGCTCCTCGTCGCGGTCGGCGACGAACGACGTCCAGCGGCTTCGGCGCGGCATGGCGTCGATTGTGACGCGGCCGCCACGGCGGGTATCCAGGTGTCATGGCCACGTCGAAGCAGCGGGCGGCGGCGCGCCGCAACGTCAAGAAGGCGCAGGCCGCCGCGACGGAGAAGCAGACGCTGAAGCGCCTCGACAAGGAGACGCGCAGCGCGCTCGGCAAGGAGGCCGCGGCGGTGCGCCGCGGCGACGCCCCGACCCGCAAGGAGCTCGAGGCCGAGGCGCGGCGGCTCGACATCCCCGGGCGCTCGAAGATGGGCAAGGACGAGCTGAAGCGGGCGGTCAAGCGCGCGAAGTAGCGGTCCGAGCGCGTCAGCGCACGTCGAGCACGTCACCGGCCCCGTCCAGGTCGTAGCCCCCCAGCGCGACGATGCTCGCGGCCACGCCGGGGTCGGACAGGGCGGTCAGCAAGGGGCGGACGCCGCCGGACTCGGCGCGCGTCGTGACCACCTGGAACGGCTCCCAGCCGAGCGGCACGAAGTCGAGCCCGAGGCGCGCGGCGGGGCCGCGCAGGCCGAGCCCCGCGTCGGCCTCGCCGGTGGCGACGGCGAGCGCGACGTCGAGATGCAGCTCGACCGACGGGCCGGAGACCGCGTCGGGGTCGACCCCGGCCTCGAGCAGCAGCCGGTCGAGCAGCGTGCGGGTGCCGGTGCCGGCCGGGCGCCGCGCGACCCGCACGCCCGCGAGGTCCGACACCCGCTCGATGCCGCGCGGATTGCCCGCCGCGACGATGAGCCCCTGCTCGCGGCGCCAGAGGTGCACCAGCACCGGCTCGCGCCCGGCGAGCAGCCCGCGGGCGAAGGGCGCGTTGTACTCGCCGTCGCGGTGCCGCAGGTGCAGCGCCGCCCCGTCCGCGCGGGCCGACCACAGCGCGGCGAGGCCGCGGTAGCTGCCGGAGGCGCCGATCGGCGCCACCGCATCCGCGACGCCGGCCATCAGCAGGCTGAGCGCGGGGTCGTCGCTGCCCGCGAGCCGGAACGGCGCCGCACCACGCAGCAGCGCTCGCGCCGCGAGCGCGCCGCGGGAGGCGACGCGCGCCGCGCGGCGGGGCTGGAGCACGATCGCGCCCCCCTCGGCGAGCTCGTGGTACGCGCGGCTCACTGTCGCGGCGGTGGTGCCCTCGGCGGCGGCGAGCTCGCGGACCGAGGGCAGCGCCGCGCTCGGTGGCAGCTCGCCCTCGGCGATCCGCTCGGCGAGCGCGGCGGTCAGGGCGAGATAGCGCGGAGCCATGCTGCAAGCATATGATGCAGTACAGATGCGCACAGATCTTGGAGTCACCGGCCTCGCCGTCATGGCGCTCGGCGCCGCGGCGTGCGGCGGCGGATCCTCGGAGCCCCCGCCGGCGCGCGAGGACCTCATCGTCCAGAGCACCACCAGCGTGCGCGACTCGGGCCTGCTCGAGCGCCTCATCGGGCCCGAGTTCGAGCGTCGGCACCCGCGGTGGAACCTCAAGTTCCTCGCCGTGGGCAGCGGCGAGGCGATCGCGAACGCGCGCGCCGGTCAGGCCGACGTGCTGATCGCGCACTCGCCGAAGGCCGAGAAGGCATTCGTCGCCGACGGGTTCTCGGCCGAGCGCACCGGGCGGACGGTGATGTGGAACGACTTCGTCATCGTCGGCCCGCCGGACGATCCGGCCGGCGTGCGCCGCCTTGGGCGCCACGACGCCGTCGGCGCCATGCGCGCGATCGCGGCGGCGGGCGCCGCCGGGCGCGCGCACTTCGTCTCGCGCGGGGACGAGTCGGGCACGAACGTCAAGGAGCTCGACCTGTGGGCGCTCGCCGGCATGCGGCGCACGTCGGACGGCGAGCCCGCCCGGGGGTCGCGCAGGCCGGCGTGGTACCGCAAGGCCGGGCTGGGGATGGCCGACACGCTGCGCCTCACGGAGCAGTGCCCGTTCGGTCGCGACTGCTACACGATCACCGACCGCGGCACGCTGCAGCAGCTCGCGGGCAACGGCGCGATCAGGCGCCTGGCGATCGTCATGGACGGCCAGACCGCCGATGCCAAGGGTGGCGCCGGGCTGATGCTCAACGTCTACGACGTCTACGCGATCAACCCGGCGAAGTACCCGCGGACCAAGATCGCCGGGGCGCGCGCATTCATGCAGTTCCTCACCTCGCGGCGGTTCCAGCAGGCGCTCGAGCGCTACCCGTCGCGCGAGCGGCCGGGCTTCTTCCCCGCCGCCGCGCCGCGCGTGCGCCTGACGAGCCGGCCGCCCGCCAGCCTCGCGCCCGGGCAGTCCGTCACTGTCGCCGGTCGCGTCGAGTCGACCGTTCCGGCCGCCGCCGCGCCGGCCGGCCTGCCGCTCGCGCTCGTGCGGTCGGATGCGGGCACGCCGCTCGCCCGCGCCCGCACCGCAGCGGGCGGCGCGTTCCGGCTCACGGGGCGCGTCGAGCGCAGTGGTGAGCTCGTGCTCAGCGCGCCGCGATTCGGGCAGCTCAGCGCACTGCGGGTCTCGGTGGGCCGCGTCAGCGTGCCGTGACGGCGGCGTCGTTCCTGCTCGACGGGCTGCGCCAGGCCGCCGAGCTCATCGTCTCCGGCGACCACGACATCGCCGTCGTCGTCGGGACGACGCTGCGCCTCGCGTTCTGGTCGACGCTGCTCGCGCTCGCGATCGGCCTGCCGCTCGGCCTCGCACTGGGGCTCGGTCGCTTCCGCGGCCGCCGCGCCGGCCTGGCCCTGGCGAACGCGGGCATGGGGCTGCCGCCGGTGGTCGTCGGGCTCGTCGTCGCGCTGCTGCTGTTCCGCGGCGCGCCGCTGGGTGGGCTGAACCTGCTCTACACGTTCAACGGGATGGTGCTGGCCCAGACCCTGCTCGGGCTGCCGCTCGTCGCGGCGCTCACCGCCGCCGCCGTGCAGGCGCTTCCCGGCGGGCTGTTCGAGCAGGCGCGCGCGTTCGGCGCGTCGCGCGCGCAGGTCGCGCTGCTCGCGCTGCGCGAGGCGCGGATCGGCGTGCTCGCGGCGACGATCGCCGCGATGGGCTCGGCGTTCGCCGAGGTCGGGGCGATCGTGCTCGTCGGCGGCAACCTCGAGGGCGAGACCCAGACGCTTGCCAGCGCGGTGCTCGTCCGCGTGTCGGCCGGCGAGTACGGCCGCGCGATCGCGCTCGGCACGATCCTGCTCGGGCTGATCCTCGTCCTGGCCGCGGGCCTGACGCTTGCCCAGCAGCACGAGCGTCGCGCGCTGCTCGGGCGCCCGTCGTGACCGGGGCCGCGCCGGTCCTGCGCGCGCGCGGCGTCGCGGTCGCGCGCGCCGGAGTCGAGGTCGTCCGCCACGCCGACGTCGACCTGCACGCCGGCGAGGTGGTCGTGCTCATCGGCCCCAACGGCGCCGGGAAGTCCACGCTGCTGTCCGCCCTCGGCGGGCTGCTCCCGGTCGCGCGCGGCGACATCGAGCGCTCCGGCCGCGTCGCCGCCGCGCTCCAGGCGCCGGCGCTGGCCCGCCGCTCGGCGCGCGCGAACGTCGAGGCCGCGCTGGGGTGGTGGGGCGTCGGGCGGGCCGAGCGCCGCGAGCGCGCGCTCGCCGCCCTGAGCGCGATCGGCGCCCGCCACCTCGCCGACCGCCCGGCGGGCACGCTGT
>DATAAR010000203.1:0-2216 GCA_036259975.1 Solirubrobacteraceae bacterium
CGCCCGCGCCGGGCCGGCGGGCGCGACGCGAACGCCGCGTCGACCGCCGCCCACGCGCGCTCGCGCGCCGCCGCGGCGTCCGGCACCTCGACGTCCTCCAGGCGCGTGCGCAGCTCCGGGTCGCTCACCGCGCGCCCTGCCCGTCCAGCGGGTCGCGCAGCGCGTCGAGCCCGCGCCGCAGCCGCGAGTTCACCGTCCCGCGCGGAAGGCCGAGCGCGCGCGCGATCTCGCCCGGCGTGAAGCCGAGCAGGTGGCGCATCACGATCACCGCGCGCTGCTCCGGCGCGAGTGCGGCCAGCGCCTCGAGCACGTCGCCCGACGGCCCCGCGGACCCCCGCGGCGCGCCGGCCGCGGGCTCGCCCAGCGCCTCGACCGCGACCTCGCGCCGCACCGCCCGCGCCCGCGCGTGGTCGATCGCGCGGTTCACGACGATCCGGTGCAGCCACGGACCGAACGGCCGCCCCCGGTCGAAGCGATCCAGCGAGCGCACCGCCGCGAGGAACGCCTCCTGCGCGACGTCCTCGGCCGCCGCGGCGTCGTGGACCACGAGCCATGCCGCGCGATGCGCCGCCGGCCAGTGCCGGCGGAAGAGCTCCTCCATCGCCTCCGCCGAGCCGCCCTGCGCGGCGCGGACGAGCGCGCCCTCCTCGACGGAGCGCCGCCGGCCGGCGGCGCGTCGGGCGCTCACGACGCCCGCCGCCGCGGGCAGGGCCGCGTCACGCGGCGCGGCCACGCCCCACCACCCGGAAGCGACCGAGCGTCATGGCGGCGATCGTCTCACCCACGCGTGTCGTACGGTGCGCGTGGCGTCAGAGGTCCCGGGAACCGTTCGCTACAGTCCAGCAGCCGTCGCGACTGGCGCCTCGAGGTGGACCCGACCGCCCGGGAGCGACGCGTACAGAATCACCGCCGCGCGCCTGGGCATCGTTTCCGCCGCCACCGCCGCAACCCGCCGCGAGAGAGCTCGAAGAGATGACGCCCAACCCCTTCATCAAGGAGTACCTCATGACCGCCGGCCCGACGCCGCTGCCGCCGCGGGTCAGCCAGGTCCAGGCCGAGCCGGTGCTCTACCACCGCGACCCGGCCGGCGTCGCCCTGTACGCGCGGGTCCTCGAGCGCCTGCCGGCGGTGTTCCGCACGCAGAACGACGTGCTGCTGTTCGCGTCGAGCGGCTCGGGCGCGATGGAGGCCGCGGTTGCGAACCTCGTGCGCCCCGGCGACCCGGTCCTCGCCTGCGCGGCCGGCAAGTTCGGCGAGCGCTGGATCGAGCTCTCCGACGCGTACGGCGCGCGGACCGTCCGCTACGAGCCGGGGTGGGGGCGGCGCCTCGACCCGGCCGACATCGACCGGCTGCTCGAGAAGAACCCCGACGTCCGCGTCGTCTTCGCCACGCTGAGCGAGACCTCCACCGGCATCGTCCACGACGTCCAGGCGATCGCTGAGGTCGTCAACGGCCGCGACGCGATGCTCGCGATCGACGCTGTCTCCGGCCTCGGGGCCGTCGACGTCCGCCAGGACGAGTGGGGCATCGACGTCGTCGCCGCCGGCTCGCAGAAGGCGCTCATGTGCCCGCCCGGCATCGCGCTGTGCTCGGTCTCCAACAAGGCACTCGAGTACGCGGCGCAGCGCCCCGGCGGCCGCTTCTACTTCGACTTCACCACGACTGCCAAGAACCAGCGCCAGGACCCGCCGAACTCGCCCTTCACCCCGCCCGTGACGCTGCTCGCCGCCCTCGACGTCGCGCTCGACATGATCGAGGAGGAGGGGCTCGACGACGTCCTCGCCCGCCACGCGCTGCTCGCCCGGGCCACCCGCGCCGGCGCCCAGGCGATGGGGCTCGAGCTCTTCGGCGATCCCGACGAGCGCGCGAACGTCGTCACCGCCGTCGAGCTCCCCGACGACATCGACGGCGGCAAGGTCCCGAAGATCCTGCGCGACCGGTACGGCATCACCGCCAACGGCGGCCAGGGCCGGCTCAAGGGCCGCATCCTGCGCATCGCCCACACCGGCTACTTCGGCGCGTTCGACATCATCGTGTCCCTCGCCGGCCTCGAGATGACGCTGGTCCAGCTCGGCCACCAGGTCGAGCTCGGCGCGGGCGTCGCGGCCGCGCAGCAGGTCTTCCTGCAGGCCGGCGTCGCGCCGGCGCCGGCGTGAGCGCCTCCGGGAACGACCGGCGCCGGGTCCTCGTCAAGGAGAAGATCGGCGCCCCCGGC
>DATAAR010000204.1:0-1609 GCA_036259975.1 Solirubrobacteraceae bacterium
CCGGTGACCGCGGCCCAGCCGACCAGCGGCGGGACCGCGCCGGCGGCGCCGCCGATCACGATGTTCTGCGGCGTCGTGCGCTTGAGCCAGATCGTGTAGACGAGCACGTAGCCGAGGAAGCCGGCCAGCGCCAGGAACGCCGAGAGCAGGTTGACGGTCGCGCCCAGCAGCACGAACGACAGCGCCCCGAGCGCGAGCCCGTAGATCAGCGCCGCGCGCGGCGGCACGCGCCCCGACGGCACCGGCCGCGTGGCGGTGCGGGCCATCTGCGCGTCGATGTCGCGGTCCCAGTAGTGGTTGACGGCGGCGGCCCCGCCGGCCGACAGCGAGCCGCCGAGCACGGTCAGCGCGACCAGCGACATCGAGGGGTCGCCGGCCACGTACATCGTGGTCACGGTCGTGAGCAGCAGCAGCAGCTGGACGCGCGGCTTGGTCAGCGTGACGTAGTCGGCCAGGACCTGGCGGACGCCGCCCAGCGCGAGCGCCTCGGCGGTGGTGGCGCGCGAGGCCTCCACTACACCCGGACCATCGGCTTCCCGGCCTCGAACCGCTGCGGCACGCCGGTCTGGCGCTCGATCTGGCGCCGGATGTCCTTCATCGGCTCGACCGACCGCACGCGCGGGACGAGGTCGAAGTTGTTCTCGGGCGGTGGCGACGGGGTGAACCACTCGAGCGTGTTGCCCTTCCACGGGTCCGGCCCCGCGATCGCGCCCTTCTTGAGCGACCGGACCATGTTGACGATCGTCAGCAGCACGCTGAGGGCGAGCACGAACGCCCCGAGCGAGGAGATCTGGTTCATGATCGTCCAGTCCTCGTTCGAGTACTCGTAGATCCGCCGCGGCATGCCGTCGAGGCCGGCCGAGTGCTGGACGAGGAAGGTCAGGTGGAAGCCGATCAGGAAGAGCCAGAACGAGGCCTTGCCGAGGCTCTCCGACATCAGCCGGCCGGTCATCTTCGGGAACCAGTAGTAGAGCGCCGCGACCATCGCGAACGCCGACGCGCCGAACGCGGTGTAGTGGAAGTGGGCGACGACGAAGTAGGTGTCGGTCAGCTGCCAGTCGACCGGGAAGACGGCGAGGAAGATGCCGGTGATCCCGCCCATCAGGAACGTCCCGATGCCGCCCACGCAGAACAGCAGCGGCACCCGGAACTCGACCGTGCCGCGCCACAGCGTGGCGACCCAGTTGAAGATCTTCACCCCGGTCGGCACGGCGATCAGGAAGCTCGAGAGCATGAAGAACGCGAGCACGACCGTGCTCATCGGCGTCGCGAACATGTGGTGCGCCCACACGAGCATGCCCAGGAACGCGATGCCGGCGGTGGCGGCCGCGATCGCCTTGTAGCCGAAGATCGGCTTGCGCGCGAAGACGGGCAGGATCTCGGAGAACACGCCGAACGCGGGCAGGACGAGGATGTAGACCTCGGGGTGGCCGAAGAACCAGAACAGGTGCTGCCACAGCAGCGCCGAGCCGCCCTCGGTGGGGACGAAGAACTCGGTCCCGAAGTTGCGGTCCAGCAGCAGCATCGTGACCGTGGCGGCCAGCGACGTCAGCGCCAGGATGATCAGGTACGCGTAGATCAGGATCGTCCACACGAACAGCGGCATCCG
>DATAAR010000205.1:0-1541 GCA_036259975.1 Solirubrobacteraceae bacterium
CCGGGTCGTCGAGTCCAGCCCCGAGGACTTCGAGCGGCGGCTGCAGGCGCTGCGCGGGTACCCGGTCGTCGTGAACGTCTGGGGCTCGTGGTGCGGGCCGTGCAAGTACGAGTTCCCGTTCTTCCAGCGCGCGAGCCAGCGCCTCGGCAAGCGCGTCGCGTTCCTCGGGATCAACCTCGTCGACAGCCGCTCGAACGCCGAGGAGTTCCTCGCCGAGCGGCCGCTCCCCTACCCCTCGCTCGAGGACGGCAGCGCGCGGATCACGCGCAAGGCCGCGCCGGGGACGACGGGGGCGCCGGTGACCGTCTTCTACGACCGGCGCGGCGAGCGGACGTACGTCCACCAGGGCGGCTACTCGGACGAGCAGGACCTGCTCGACGACATCGAGCGCTACGCCGGTGCCTGAGGTCCGCGTCGATCCGCTGAGCGGGCTGAGGACGGTCGTCGCCGGCGAGCGGGCGACGCGACCGGGCGCCGGCCTGACCACCGAGCCGGCCGCGCCGATCGACCCGGAGAAGGACCCGTTCCTGGAGGGCCACGAGGACCGCACCCCGCCGGAGGTGTACGCGCTGCGCCCCGGCGGCGGCGCCCGCGACACGCCGGGCTGGCGGGTGCGCGTCGTGCCGAACCTCTTCCCTGCGCTCCACCCGGACAGCCCGGAGCCCGAGGCGCACGCTGACCGCGACCTCTTCACGGCGGTGCCGGCCCGCGGCGCCCACGAGGTGATCGTCAACTCCCCGCTGCCGGTCACCTCGCTGGCCGACCTCGAGGCCGCCCAGGTGGCCGTGGCCGTCGACGTGTGGCGCGAGCGGATGCGCACGCACCGCGGCGCCTCGTACGTCCACGTGCTCGTCAACGAGCGCCGCGAGGGCGGGGCGTCGCTGCCGCACACGCACGCGCAGCTGTACGCGCTCGACTTCGTCCCGGCGCAGATCGCGCGCGAGCGCGAGCGCTTCGGCGCGCACGCCGCGCGCACGATGGGCGGCAACCTGCTCGCCGACCTCGTCCAGGAGGAGGTGCGCCAGCGCGTGCGGGTCATCGCCATCGACGACGAGGCGGTGCTGATGGCGCCGTACGGGGCGCGGCTGCCCTACCAGATGATGATCGCGCCGCGCGCGGTGCGCGCGCGGTTCGAGGAGGACGGGCCGACCGGCGCCGCGCTGCTGCACGACGCGCTGCTGCGCCTGCGCCGCCGGCTGGGCGCGAGCCCGCCCCTGAACCTCTGGGTGCGGACCGCGCCGCGCGGCGCCGAGCACTTCTGCTGGCGGATCGACATCGTGCCGCGCCTGACGCACCTCGCCGGCCTCGAGCTCGGGACCGGGGTGCACCTGAACATCGTGGCGCCGGAGCGGGCGGCGGCCGAGCTGAGAGAGTGCGCGGCTCCGGCGTCCGGCGGTCGCCCTTGACGTCGAGCGGCTTCGTCCGGCCGCCGTTCTAGGGCGGCGACGCGACGTGCTCCTCGTCGCGCTCGCGATCGCCGTGTCCACCGGCGCGGGCCTGTGGGCGGAGCGCCGCTGGGGCGAGCGCGCGCAGGCCGCGTC
>DATAAR010000206.1:0-21544 GCA_036259975.1 Solirubrobacteraceae bacterium
GGCACACCATCCGGTGGTGCGAATCGGGGATCGGCCCCGCGCCGCCTCGAGGACGCGTCGAACGACGGGCCGGAACGGGCCGCCGGGCGGTCTTCGGTTACCGCCCGGCGGACCGCGAGGCGGCTAGCGCGTCTCCTCGTCGGGGTCGCCGACCAGCTCGCGTTCGTCGACCTCGTCGGCGGCCGGCGCGTCCTTCAGGTCGGGGTTCTTCTCCCGGACCTCCTCCTCCAGGCCCTTGTTGCCCGGCAGGTGGTCGGCGCCGGGAGTGCGTCCGGTGTGGTCAGTCACGTGCGCTCCTTTCGAGGAAGGTGGTGCCCGCAGCGTGCCCCGAGCGGCGTGCGGGCATGCAAGCCGAACGGCCACCGGTCACAGAGCGGACGACGGGCCTCGAACCAGCACGGGGAGCAGGCCGATCGCGCCGAAGTTCAGCTACTGACGTCATGCCTCGCGGGATAGCGCCGAGGGCGCGCTCTGTCGGGACGGCCCGCGAGCGTCAGTTGAGCGGGAAGCCGATTACCTCGGTCTCGACCTGCCGGTAGACGGGGTCCGTGTGCTTGGTCTCGCACCTGAAATCGGCCATGGAGATCGCGATTTCCTCCCGCTGCAGGGCCTTGAGCTGCTCCAGCCTCGGGCCTGTGAGCGTGCGCGGATCGTCATCACCGACGAGCTTCTCGAAGCGCCTTTCGAGCTCGGCCATGATGTCGTCCTGGTCTTCGTAGTCGTACTTGGTCTCCCAGCCGCGGTCCTTCATGCACTGAATCCACCGCTCGTTGGCGGCGACGATGCGCGGATCCTCGTCGATCAGGACGTCTTTCGGATTGACGTAGTCGCCGCGCACCTGCTCCTTGGTAAACACCTGCTCGACGGCCTTTCGGGTGCACCCGCCGGTCGAGGAGAAGTCCTCCTCGTCGAATGCGAACGCGAACGTCTCGTCAGGCTCATCCCCGTAGAGCGTCCGCTCGTAGGCCTCTCGGTCGGCCGGGGACAGGCTGCGCAGCGTTGCGAGGTTGGGTCCCAGGCCGATCTCCTTCACGCGGTTGTCGAAGCGCGTGGAGATGCCGTATCCCCACGTCTGATGGTAAGCCTCGGGCGTGTACCCGGGCAGGACGCGGACTGCCTGCATCGCAAGCCGCACGGTTTCGACGTCGACAGGGACGTACTCGAAGCCCGCCTGGGACATGCATTGCGCGACGCGGGACTCGACCGCCTCGACGTGCTCGACGAACTGCTTCTCGGTGAGGCCCATGGCCTCGATCCCCGGCAGCTTGCCCTTGGCGGGGCGCTTCTGGGACGCCGCGGTGGCGCGGTTGCCGTCGCCCTCGCCGCCCCCGCCGCCGCCGCCACCGCCGCCGCACGCCGCAGTCACGGCGACGACCGCTGACAGCGTCAGGAAGAGGCCGGTCCGCATGCGCCGGCGGTGCCTGCGCCGTGAGCCGACGACGCGGTGCTGGGGCGACTTGGAATTCATGTCCTCTGTGTGGGTCGGAGGTTTCAAGGCGGCCGAGAGCGCGCTCACGTACCTGCCTGGAGGGCTTCGACGGGCTCCATGCGCGCCGCGCGGAGCGCGGGATAGCTGCCGGCGAGCAGCCCGGTCACCGCGCCGACGAGCGGGATGACGAACGGTGTGATCGGGTCGAGGACCGGGGTCCAGGTCTGAGCCGCCGAGACGCCGACGACGACCAGGGTTCCGAGGCTGGCCCCGGCGACGCCGCCCGCGAACCCCATCGCGCTGCTCTCGAGGAGGAACTGAAGGGCGATCTGGCGTCGCGTCGCGCCGAGCGCCCGCCGCAATCCGATCTCGCCGGTGCGCTCCATGACCGAGACGAGCGTGACGTTGGCGATGCCGATCGCTCCGACGAGCAGCGACACGCCGCCCAGGAGGACGAAGAGCAGGCTCAGATCACTCCTGACGCGGTCGCGCACCCGCGGCTGCTCCGACGGCGCCGCGACCTTCAGGCCGCTGGGCCTGTCGGGCCGCAGCGCGAGGGCCGCCTGCTGCGAGATGAGCTTCGTCGCACCGATACGCGTCTCGATGACCACCGTCTCGGGGCTCTTGAGCCCATAGAGGCCGCGCGCCGTGCCCTCCGGCATGATCGCGGCGCTCAGCACCTCATGCTTGCGAGCGACGTCAGTGACGATTCCGGTGACGAGGAAGAGCTCGTCTCCGATTCGGATCGCCGGTAGTCGATCGAGGTCGGTGATCCCGAGTCGGGCTGCGGCGTTGACGCCGAGAACGACGACGCGGTCGGCGCGTCGGGACTGGCCCTCGTCGATCAGGCGGCCCGCGCCGAGCTCGGCTCGGATCGTGGTGAACAGATCGGGTGACGCCGCATGGACGGCGAGCTTGAGGTCGGTCTGGCCCTGCGGGTCGCTGACGGGAGACGTGCTGATGAGCGCGCCGCGGACGTCGACCTTGCTGAGGTTCCCCGCCGCCACCACTCCGTTGAGACGCTTGAGACGCGCCGGCGCGTCCCACGGCATCTCGTTGGTCGGCGCATCCTGGACGGCCTGCTTGGAGCTGACGATGATCTGGGTTGCCGCGAGCTCGTCGAAGCGGCCGATGATGCGGTTGCTAGCGGTCCGCGTCAATCCGAGCGTCGCGACCAGCGCCGCAAGTCCGAAGACGGTTGCGATGACTGTGAGGGTGGTGCGCCCCGGGCGAGCGAACAGTCCCGCCAGCGCCTCGTCAGCGAGGTCGGCCGCGGAGATCCGCGAGGGCGGCACCGACGGAGCCGCTCGCGTCGCGCGGCTGCGGCGCGCCCGCAGCGCGCCCCATCGCTCTCGCCCGACGTGCCACAGCCGCTGCGGCTTCATGCCTCCGACAGCACCCCGTCGATCATCCGCACCTGGCGCCTCGCGCGCGCCGCCACCCCGGGGTCGTGCGTGATCACCACGATCGTCATGCCCTGACGGTGGATCTCGTCGAACAGCTCGAGGCACGTCGCCGTGTTGGCGGAGTCGAGGTTGCCCGTGGGCTCGTCGCAGAGGAGGATCTGGGGCGAGCCCAGAAGCGCCCTAGCGATAGCCGCGCGCTGGCGCTCGCCGCCGGAGAGCCGCGGCGGCAGGTAATCGGCCCGGTGGCCGAGTCCGACCTTCTCGAGAACCGCCCGCGCCCGTTCCCGGCGACCGCGGCGCGGCCCGTCGCGGTAGGCCTCCGCGATCATGACGTTCTCGATCACGGACCGCGTTGCCAGCAGGTGAAACGACTGGAACACGAAGCCGATCCCGCGGCTGCGCAGCCCCGCGCGCTCCTCGTCGCGCAGCGCCGCGACGTCCACGCCGTTGAACCGATATGACCCGGCCGTCTGCTGATCGAGGCAGCCGACGATGTTCAGCAGCGTCGATTTGCCGGATCCCGAGGGACCCACGATCGAGAGCCACTCACCACGGTCGACGACAAGGTGTACGCCGCGGACGCCGTAGACCTCCGGGTCGACGCTGTAGCGCCGACTGACATCGCGCAGCTCGATGAGCGGGCGAGGCGGCTGATCAGCCACCTCCGGCGGCCCCCTTCTGTGCGGACTGCGCGGCGGAGAGGGGCTGCGGAGCGGAGGGATTCGAGGGCGCGCCGGCGACCAGCGCCGAATCCCGGCGCTCGACGCCGACCACGACGCGGTCCCCGCTCGCAAGCTTGCCGGCCAGCGGCGTGACCTGGACGTATCCGTTGGCGGAGAGCCCCGGCCTGACCCGAACGGTCTCGGTCCTTCCGCGGTCGTGGCGCTCGATCTGGGAGGAGCCGTCGGCGGCCAGCGAGAGCGCGCTGAGCGGGACCGCCAGCACGGGCCCTTCGGTCGACCGCACGGGGATCGTCAGCCGAACCGACGCGCCGACCAGATTGCGGGGCGCGCGGTCCACGCGCACGGTCAGGGCGAGATGGAAGTTGTCGACGCCGCCGGTGCCCGGCGTGTCGGCCACGTCGCTCACGACGCCGGCCGCCTTGATCCCGAGCGCGGGCTCGTCGATGCGCACCCTCATGCCGTTCCGCACGAGCTGCCTCTCGGAGAGCCGAATCGATCCCTCGATCGAGACCGTCCTGTCCGTGACGCTCATCAGCGGTCCCGCGGCCGGCTTGCCGAGTGCGACGCTTCGCTCGGAGACCCGGACCGGCGGCCGGCGCAGGAAGACCACCTCGTCCGCGGGGACCTGAACCCCAGGGCCGATCCGCGCACCCGCGACGAGATCCGCCTCCCGCGGGCGAATGGCAGCCAGCTGCGCCTCCGTGGCCATCAGCGGCTTGAAGCCCGCGCGCGAGTACATGCGCGCAACCGCGGCGCCGGTGGCGACGTCGAACCGTCCGTCGACCGCCCCGGGCCTCATGCCGAGGCGCTCGAGCGCGGCCTCGAGCTGGCGGACGTCCCGGCCGACCAGGCCCGGACCGAGGTCGCGGTACGACGGCTGGCGGCCCCGGAGCACGAACACCGGCCGCTCCGAGACGGTGAGCGCCACGTCACCCTCGCCGAGCCGGGCGTCCGGTGCGGGCAGGCGGGTGACGACCTTGCGCCCGCTCTTGAGGTTGGTCGCGGTCAGCGACAGCGCCTGCTTGGAGCCGTATCTCGCGGTCCCGCGGGTCACGACGTCGGTGGTCAGCTCGCGCATCTGGGCGGACGCGAGGATGGCCGACGGCTTGGGCGGCGCCGTCCGCGCCGCCTCTTCGGCCGGCGAGCTGATGAACCGGCCCGCGAACCAGCCGGCCGCGCCGACGATGACGACGCCTGCGATCACCAGCGCTGCCGTCCTGCGCCGCGTCACGATCGCAACCGCCCGAGTCTCATCGCCGCGGCCCCCTCGGGCCCCGGCGCGTTCCAGCTCGGAATCGATACCGCCGGCGTCTCATCGGTCCTTGTCGGGCGACTGTCTCGAAAGTGCGACCGAGTAGCAACAGTCCTTTCGGGTAGTTGGTGGGGCCGTAGGGCTTGCCTCCGCGCCCGCGACGCGCTCGTCCGCGCCGCCCGCGAAGCCGAGCGCCACCGCGAGGATGTCGTCGCACAGCCCGCTCGCGAGGCCGCTCCCGCCACGACCGCGAGCGCAGGAGGACGGTGCACGCGAACCACGTCGTCCAGACGGCGGGGACGCCGTGGCCGCCCTCACGCATCGCCACCGCCCCCACGAGCGACTCGAGGAGGTTCGAGAAGAAGATCGCAAGCAGGAGCGTCCAGGACGTCCCCGCCACGAGCGAGACGCGAGGGCGAGGTCCTCCGGGCCGCCGTCGAGCGTCACGGCCGCCAACAGCGCGCGCCGAAGAGCTCGAACCCGAGCGCCGAGATCAGGCCCGGCTGGCGAACGCGAGCGGGACGCCGGTGACCTGGCGCGGCGGCGACCAGGCCGACCCGATGGCGGCGCCGATGGCCAGCGCACTGGAGGCAGCGGCCCCGAACAGGACCGCGGTCAGCACAGCGCACTGCTGTTACCCGCTCGCGGCACGATCAACATCCGCGCAGGCCGTGTCGGGGGCGAAGCGGCGGCGAGCGCGCGGCGCGCTCGTCAGGCGGCCGGGACGGGATCCTCGCGGACGATGACCATGTCGGCGACCTCGATGATCTCGTCGACCGGAAGCTCGCCCGCCCTGGCGTGGTCGCGGACGGCCTCGGGGCTGGACGCCTGGTACGTCGGCGCGAGCCTGCGCCCCGACGGCACCACGATCGCCGAGCGCTTCGTGCTCGACGAGCGCGAGTCCGCGGCCCACGGCGGCACCTTCCCGGTGATCGTGCGCGACGTCGGCGCGATGGGGACCGTCGCGGTGTCGGGCCTGCCGCAGGAGGACGACCACCGGCTTGTCATCGAGACCGTGCGCGCGTTCCTGGCCGAGACAGCCGCTTAACGCGACCGGGCGAGCCTTGCGCTCGCCCGTTGCCGCCCGGTCATAGATCGCCGCTGTACTTCTACGTCCCAGGACTTTGAGTGTCATGCCTGGGCGGCGTCGACACTCCCGACCACCGGGACTGGCCGCCGACCGCGAGGGCCGGCGCGTGGCCCGGCTGAGTGCCCGAGGGCACTCCGGCCGAGTGGGCGATCCGCCGGACGACACAGCGTAGCGATTAACCGCGGAGCGCCCGGAGGCGGACCTCCGGGCGCTCGGTGCCGGGCATCGGGTGCCCGGGTGACTACTGCATGTAGTAGCGCATGCGCCAGCCCTTGAGGGCCGAGCGCTCGAGCTGCTTGCGGACCTTGGTGATGCCCTTCATATCGAACACCTCACATCGGCATGGACGTTTCGACCGCCCTCGCCGGCTCGTTTTTCAGTTCGTTCACGGCGGCCCGTGGGCCCGCTGGGGCCTGCGGCAGCGCCGTCTCGTGTCGGCCCCACGCGGTTGGCTCTCTCGCCTGGGCTCGCGTCCCGGTTGCCCGCCGGGCGGCCCAGGCCCTCCAACCGCGTATGACCTCGGGAATCAAGGTACCCGGAACGCTCGACTGCTCCGTGAGCGTCGTCACACAACCGTCGGGCCGGTCCCGCGCGCTCATGGAACCGCGGCAGCGGCGCTACTTCGACCAGTGCGGGTGGGTCGACAACCCGCCGCAGATCAGCGTGCGCAGCAGTTCCTCGCCGGCTCGGCCCACCGCCCGCATAAGGTCGTAGCCATGCCTGACCGCCGCGGCCGGCGGGGGACGGACCGGCGCCCCGCCTGACGTTGGGCCCGGGATGGGGGACGTTCGTCAAGCGGGTAGGGCCGGAGTTCGCCGCGGACGTCCTGTCTCGTTCCCTCGGTGCCCGGCCGGCGCACTCTGCCGGCGCTCCGCTTCGACGCGCGCGGCGACGCCGTGGGGTTCGTCGGCATCGAGGGATCGGCTCCGGCGCGGTCGGCTCGACCGGACGCCCGCGGCTCTTGTGGCGTGTCGGCGGGAGCTCGCCGGTGTCGCGGCGCGCCTCACATTGGGCCCGACACAGGGGCCGTTCGTCTGGCCTGTGGGCAGGAGTTCGCCGCGCCGCTTCAGTGTCTTCCCTCGGCGCCCCGCCGGCGCGCTCTGCCGGCGCTCCGCGCCGTCGCCGCGTCGCGGCGCCGCGAGGTTGTCGGCTTCGTGGGCTGCGCCCCTCGCGCGGCAAGCTCGGCGGGCGCGGCCGCTACGCGGTCCAACCCTCGAACTCGTCCTCCTCGCCCAGGTAGATCTGGGTGTAGCTCGGGCGCACGCGGGCGCGGCCGAGCACGTAGGAGGCGAGCACCTCGATCACGGGCCGCTCGGCGTCCGTGCGCCGCGCCTCCCAGTCGGCCTGCTCGTGCGAGAGCTGCGCGATCGCGACCTGGATGCGGGGCTCCTGCTCGGTGACCGCCTTGGCCATCGTCACGAGGCCGACCAGCCCACCGCCGACGATGAACTCCCACGGCAGCTCGGTCGCCACCTCGATGTGGCGCCAGTCCATGTGGATCCGCCGCACGACCGGCTGCTGGGACGGCTTGGGCGCCGGCGGCTCGATCGCGTGGTCGGGGGCGGCGTCGCCGGCCTGCTGTCCGAGGCGCTCGGCGGAGGAGGCGAGCCACTGCGGGTCGGTGACGGCGCGCGCGGCACGGAACAGCGCGTCGATCTGCTCGAACACCCCCGCAGCGTCGCGGGTGCTGAACCCGTCCTTCGGATCGGGGTACGCGACGCTGAAGAAGACGGCGCGGGCGCCCGCGGCGACGTTCTCTGAAGAGGCCATGGCGGCTGGGATCATGCCGGACCGTGTGCCCGGTGAGCCGCCGGCTCAGTACGGGTTTGCGAGACTGCCCGCTTCGGACATGCGCTACAGGTCCACGACGGCGATGTCGCCGCGCCGCTCGCGCAGCGCGTCGGTGATGACCCGCCGGTGACAACCGGCCGGGTCGGCCTCCAGGCACAGCAACGCCGTGGGTGGCGCGGAGTCGAGCTCCGCTGCCAGCTCGTCGATCGCCTCGGGCCTCTCTCGATCAACGTGCGCGCGGTACGCCGCCGTGGCCTCGGCCAGGCGCCCGGCGTGAAACAGCCAACGCATGTCGGGCGGCGTGCCGAGCTCGCGGCGGTGCTCGTAGGCGATGCCGTGCTCGGCGAGCAGCGCGCCGAGGCGCGTCTTCGACATGCCGGGCCGGCGCGACTGCGGCCGGAAGCGCACGTCGATCACCCGCCGCACGCCGGCGGCCTCGAGCTCGGCCACGAGCGCGGGCGGCAGCAGCCGCTCGTAGCCCACGGTGAAGATCGTCGGCACGCGGCCACCCTAGCCGCGGCTGCGAGGATGGCGGCGTGGCCGGGCTCATCTCCGTCAACGTCGGTACGCCGCAGCCGCTCGGCCTGCGCCGCGGGCGCACGGTGCGCAGCGCTATGGCGAAGTCGCCGGTCGGCGGTCGCGTGCGCGTCGATGGGGTCAACGTGGCCGGCGACGACCCGGCCGACCGCCGCGTCCACGGCGGGCCGGACAAGGCCGTGTACGCCTATGCGGCCGAGGACACGGCGTGGTGGGATGCCCAGCTGCGCCGCGAGCTCGGGCCCGGCGCGTTCGGCGAGAACCTCACGGTCGAGGGCGTCGACGTCAGCGGCGCGGTCGTCGGCGAGCGCTGGCGGATCGGCACGGTCGAGCTCGAGGTCTGCCAGCCACGGTTCCCGTGCTTCAAGCTCGGCCTGCGCTTCGGCGATCCGCGGATGGTCAAGCGATTTACACGCGCCGAGCGCCCGGGCGCGTACCTGCGCATCCGCCGCGAGGGCGAGCTCGGCGCCGGCGACGCGGTCGAGGTGGTGGACCGCCCCGCGCACGGGGTGACGGTCGCGTTCGTCGCGCGCGCGGTCATGATCGACCACGGGCTGCTCGCGCGCGCCGCCGCGGCGCCGGAGCTGCCGGCCGAACTCGCGGACTGGATGCTCGAGCGGGCGGCCTGAGCCGTCAGCGCCCGAGCGCGCCGAGGTCGCGGCGCGAGAGCTTGTGCAGCTCGGTGGGCGGCTCGCCTTGCAGCACCCAGCCGTACTCGTGGCGGGCGATGAGGCTGCGGTGCGTGAGCTCGGTGAGCGCCCGGCTTGTCGACGGTCGCCGACCGAGGACGAGCGCCGCGAGCAGCCCGTGGGTCATGCGGACGGGCACCAGCACGCCGCCGTCGCACGGCTCGCCCCAGCGGTCGGCGAGGTGCCAGAGCAGCCCGAGCAGCCGCAGCTCGAGCAGCGGCAGCTGCGCGATCGCCATGTTGAGGTCCAGCTCGCGCGCGCGCCGCAGGGCGCGGTCGAGCAGCTCGTCGACGACCTCCGGCCAGCGGCACACGATGCTCGCGAAGCGCCGGTCGAGCACAGCCAGCCGGCACGGCTCGATGATCTGCCACGTGACGTCCACGGGCAGCACGCCCTCCTCGCCCTTGGGCTGCCACGGCCGCAGCAGGTCCCCACGGCCGAGGAGCTCCGGATAGGCGAGCTTGCCGAGGCTGACGTTGCGCGTCAGCACGCCATCGAGGACGAGCATGCCCATCATGCCGTCCTCGGGCGCCGCGCCGGCCGGCCACGGGCCCCGCGGAAGGGTCCAGACCGGGACGACCAGCCATCGGCGCACCTGCTCGCGCAGCGCCGGGGTGAGGCCGCGGCCGAGGCCGGGGTCGAGATCGAGGAGCGGCGCCATGACGACGTCGCGCGAGGGCTCGATGAGCGGCGGCGCGTCGGTGCCGACGGACTGGAGGCGTGGACTGAACATGGCTCGCTGGCGTGACGCCGAGCCGGGGGCAGAGCTCGGAGGCACAGGATGCCCCCGCCGCGCTCGCCCGCCGAGAGCCATATCCGCCGTCCGCACTGCGGTTTCGCGCAATGCGCCGCCAGTCGCCGCAGCGCTCGGACGGTCATCTGGCTGACCACCTCCTTGCCCGGTTCACGCAGGACGTCCGCGCCGACGGACCATGTCGCGTCCAGCCCCGGCCCTCATCATCCGACCGGGCGCCGGTGCGACCGCGCCACCGGCCGGCCGAACCGGGAGGAACCGGCGACGAGGGGCTTCGCGCGCCGGGAGGTGCAGGCTCGGCGCCGAGAAGCCGGCACGAAAGGACCGCGCCCGCCGTGTGTGTGTCGGGCGCGGTCCTGCCGGCCGACCGCGGCGTGGCTCGGATAGGGTCGGTCGGGCCATGACACCGACATCGACCGCCCCCGCGATCCGCATCAACCACGTGAGCGTCAGCGCTCCCGACCTCGAGGCCTCGGTGGCCTGGTACGGCGAGCTGTTCGGCGCGCGCCGGATCGCCACCCCGAACTTCGGCTTCCCCGTCCAGTGGCTCGGGTTCGGCGACACACAGCTGCACCTGTTCAACCGCGACATGGCACCGCCGAGCCACCACCACTTCGCGGTGACCGTGGACGACATCGAGCCGGTCTACACGCGCGCCGCGGAGCTGGGCGCGTTCGACCACGACGCGTTCGGCCACCACCTCTACGAACTGCCCGGCGACACGGTCCAGCTCTACCTGCGCGATCCCGGCGGCAACCTCGTGGAGGTCGACTCGCCCGGCGTCGGGCGCCTGCCGGATGCGATCCGCGCGGAGCTCAAGCGCCTCGCCGACATCCACCCGCAGGCCGAGGAGAACGAGTCCGCGCGGCTGTATGTCGGCGGAGCGGGCGCAGCGGTCTAGCGTGCGCCGGCGCGCTCAGTCCAGCCAGGAGTCGCCGCGCTCGTAGAGCCCGAACGGCAGCGGCTCGCCCACAGACCACGAGCACTCGAACTGGACGCGCTGGCCGGCCTCGCGCGTGCGCGCGAGCGCGCTTCGTCCCAGCTCAAGTGCACCGGGCTCCCAGCGCTGGAGCGCCGCCGCGACGTCGCCGCCGGCGGCGCGCATCGCCTGACCGAGCCGCCACGCGTCCTCGGCCGCCTTGGCCGACCCGACCGCGGCGTGCGGGCGCAGCGCGAACGCGGCGTCCCCGATGAGGCAGGCCCGCCCGGCGAAGGCCATCCGGGGGACCTCGATGTCGAACACCACCTGCACGAACGGCTCGGCCGTCGCGCACACGAGCTCGGCCAGCGGCGAAGGCAGGCGCTCGGCGGCGGCCGCGCGCACCGCGGCCACGTGCTCGTCGGCGACCGCCCCCGGCGCGACCGACACCGGGCGGCGCGCGCCCGAGCGGTCAGTCATCAGGGCGTCGAGCTCCGCGCCGGGCGGCACGTTGCGGTACCACAGCCAGTTCGTCAGCCGCGACCCGATCTGCACCGAGCCGTCGCTGCCGGGGATCGGGTACGTCAGGAAGTGGCTGTTCGGCATCAGGTGGTAGGTGATCGCGCCGCGCAGCGTCTCGAACGTCGCCTCCGACAGGTCGTGCTCGACGACCGTGCCGCGCCACGCGACGTAGCCCGCGTACACCGGCTCGACCTGCGGCAGCAGCGTGCGGCGCGCGCGCGACTGGATGCCGTCCGCGCACACGAGCAGGTCGCCCTCGAGCGTCCTGCCGCTCGCGAGCGTCACCGCCACCCCGCCGCCCGCGCGCTCGAGGTCGATGGCCACTGCCTCGCAGCCGAGGTGGTGGCGCTCCGCGGGAAGGCACGCGAGCAGGTCGCGGTACAGCGAGTCGTAGGAGCTGAAGCGGTAGTGAAACGGCTGCTCGTGCGCGACGGCGCCGTCCGCGCCGACGTAGCGCAGGATCCGGGTCGGCGCGCTGAACTCCTCGAGCGGCCGCACGTCGTGCTCGCGCCAGTACCGCACGGTCGACGGGTGCAGCACGATGCCGGCGCCGCGACCGACGAGCAGCCGGCGCGAGCGCTCGAGCACCTGCACGTCGCAGCCCGCGTCCGTCAGGTACAGCGCAGCCGACAGCCCGCCGATCGAGCCGCCGGCGACCAGCGCCCGCGGCGCCGCTATGGCCCGGTCTCCCCGCCGCCGTCACCGCCGTCGAGCACCGCGACAGCGCGCACCGGCGATCCCGTGCCGGCCCGGATCCGCAGCGGGAAGCCGATGAACGTGAACCTCCGCCCGACCACCCGGTCCAGGTTCGCGAGGTTCTCGAAGTGCGTGATCCCCGTCGCCCGGCACATCATGTGGACCGGGTACGTCCGCGAGATCGGATTGTCGGGGCTCGGCGAGTCGACCCCGAACGCCTTCACGCCCTTCTCGCGCAGCCACTCGCTCGCGGACTCGTCCAGGCCCGGGTACTGGCTCGTGTACTCCGGGGTGCCGTGAAAGCGGTCGACCGTCCCCGTGCGGATCAGCAGGATCATCCCCGCCTCGACGCGCGTCCCGGCCGCCGCCTCGGCGGCGTCCATCTCTTGGGCCGAGATGTACTCGTGCGGCCTCTTGTGCGACACGTCGACGCACGTCGCCGGGCCGTAGAACGTCTCGAGCGGCATGACGTCGATCGTCGGCGCGGTCTCGCGCGGGTCGAGGTGCGCGATCGCGTCGACGTGCGTCGGGCCGTGGTCGCTCATCAGCAGGCCGCTCGAGCGGAACGAGAAGCCGCCCTCGAAGTTCTTGCCGGTCTCCTCGTGCGACGCGTGCTCCCAGACCACGGTCTTGAGGTGGCCGGGGTAGACGTTCATCCCCTGGTAGATCTCCTGCGAGAGGTCGATCAGCTCCATCGGTCAGCGCGTCCCCGCCGCCTCAATCCAGTCGACGATGCGCGCGGGCGCCGCAGGCAGCGTGGACGCGCGGTGGTACGTGAACGGGGCGCGGTTCATCGCCGCACCCCCATCTCCAGGTACGGGTGCTTCACTGCTCTCTCCTCGGCTTCGAGCTGCGGGACCGCCTCGCGGCGACCCTAGTCTCTAGGAACTGCGGTCAGGGGAGTTTTTCGCGTTGCGCCGTCAGCGCGTGCGCGCGCGCACCGCCTCGACCTCGAGCTGCGCCTGGCGCGCGGCCGTGAGCGGGTCGATCGTGCCGGTGATCGCCAGGGCGAGCGGCCGCGTGATCGGCTCCTGGTTGCGCAGCGCGCCCATCAGGGCGGCCTGCCCCTGCTGGAACCCCCAGCGCTGGAAGCTGCGCACGCCGTCGCCGAGGCGGTCGATCGACGCCCGGCCGTAGAAGCGCCGAAGCGGCGCCTTGCGCTCCACGCCGCTGTCGAGGCGCGCCCACGCGGTGGCGTAGCGCTCGGGATCCGTCGCGTCGCCGGTCCGCACCGGGTACTTGCCCTGCGGGCTCAGCGAGAGCCAGCTCAGGTAGCCGTCGGAGAGCATGTACTCGACGAACCGGCCCGCGGCGTCGACGTTGCCGCCGGCGACGATGCCCCACGACGAGAGCTCGCCGAACTGGGACGGGAGCGCGCGGCCGGAGCCGCTGCTCAGGGCGCCGACGAGGCCGCTGTTCTTCGCCAGGAACGCGGGGTCGCGCTTGCACTGCGGGCAGGTCGGCACCGCGTCGTCGCGCAGCCCCGCCATCGCGTCGAGGAGGAACGGCGACCAGAAGATCATCGCCGCCTTGCCGGCGAAGTAGGCGTCGCGCGTCGTCTCGACGTCCTGGAAGCCGCCCGGCGAGTACTTGCGCGCGAGCTCGACGTAGAAGCGGAACGCGCGCCGGCACTCCGGCGACGTCAGCCTGACGCGGCTCTGGTCGTCGATGACCTGGCAGCCCGCCGCCAGCGCGACGTGCTCGAACGTCTGGGCTGTGAATGCCTGACCCGGCGCGGTCGCGAGCGTGATGCCGGCGCGCGTGCCGGGCTTGTGGAGGCGCCGCGCCGCGTTCCTGATGTCGGTCAGCGTCATCGGCGGCGCGAGTCCCGCCTGCTCGAAGAGGTCGCGGCGGTAGATGAGCAGCTCCCCCCACCCGTCGCTGGGGATCGCGGCGGGACGGCCGTCCCGGCTGACGAGGCTGAGCGCCGTCTGCGAGAACGTCTGGTCGCCGAGGCGGCCGATCACGTCCTCGGCGGCGACGGTGTCGAGCACGCCGTTGGAGGCGTACGCGTGGACGCTGGCGAGCGGCAGCTGGATCGCGTCCGGCAGCGTGCCGGCCTGCGCGGCGTCGGCCACCGCGCCGCTGAGGTCGTCCTCCCCGAGCGCCTGGACGTTGACGGTGATGCCGGTACGGCGCGTGAAGCGCGCGAGGTCGGCTTTCGTCGCGCGCACCCGCGCGGGCTCGTCCTCGAGCATCCAGACGCTGATGGTCTGGCGCGGCCGTTCGGACGTGTCGACGGTGTCGGAATCCGGGCTCGAGCCGCCGCAGCTCGCGACGACGACGGCGACGACGAGCAGCGCCACGACCAACCGGCCGAGGCGCAGCGCTGCCGGAAGCCTCCGGCGAACCCCCATGGCCGCATTCTCCACCGTCGCGGGGACGGCTGTGCGAAGAGCGGTTTGGACGCGCGCCGGCCGCCCGTGTGCTCGGCGGGCGAGCACCTGAAGATTCCGGCGTAAGGTCGGCGCCGCGGCGCGCGCCAACGCGAGTGACGGCACATCCGCAAGCCAAGGCCTCGAGGAGGACTCCATGAGCACCGCCGCGCACACCCTGCGGCCCACGCCGATCCCGCGCTCGACCGAGCTGCGCGACGACCCGGCCGTGCAGGCCTTCACGCTGCTGCGCATCGCGTTCACCGTCGCGCCGATCCTGTTCGGCCTCGACAAGTTCGCCGGCGTCCTCGCCGACGACTGGACGAAGTACCTGTCGAGCGAGTTCAACAGCCTGATCCCGGGCAGCGCCGCCACCGCAATGGACATCGTCGGCGCGGTCGAGATCGCGGCCGGCGTGCTTGTCTTCGTCGCGCCGCGCCTGGGCGGCTACGTCGTCGCGGCGTGGCTGGGCGGCATCATCCTCAACCTGCTGCTCGTGGGCGGCTACGGCGACATCGCGCTGCGCGACTTCGGGCTGCTGCTCGGCGCGCTGACCCTCGCGCGGCTGGCGAGCGCGCACACGGGCTCGGAGCGCCCGCCGGTCCACAGGCGGTAGCGCGACCGGCCACGGAGGGCGGCCATCGCCGGCCCGGCCGCCCTCGCGCGCAGGCGCGTGACCCAGCACGAGGCATCGGCCTCGGCCGCCACGCGGGCTTCGCGCGCCCCGGCGTGAGCGGCGCCGCGCTGGTCGCGCGCGACGAACTCGTGCGGCTGACCGCGCTCGCCGACGATGCCCGGGCCCCGTCGCGCACGCGGATCCGGCGGCCGTTGCGGCGGCGCCTGAGGCCGCTTCTGACCGCGCCCGCGGATAGCTTGCGCGGCCCGTGGCGTACCGCTACCTGGGCAACAAGAGCCGGCTGGTGGACGTGATCGTGGCGGCGGTCGCGGACGTCCTTCCGCGGGGTGGGACGGTCGCCGACCCGATGTGCGGCACGGCGACCGTCGCCACGGCGCTTGCCGGGGCCGGCTTCACCGTCACCGCGGGGGACGAGCTCTCGTTCCCCGTGCTCCACGCGCGCGTGCGGCTGCTCCTCGGGGAGGTCCCCGCCTTCGCGGCGCTCGGCGGCTATGACGAGGTGCAGGCGGAGCTCAACGCGCTCGCGCCACGGCCGGGCCTCTTCCACCGCGAGTACAGCGTCGACGGCGCGCCGCGCAACGGCTGCCGGCCGCGCGCGTACTTCACGGGCAGCAACGCGGGGCGCATCGACGCGATCCGTGCGCAGATCCGCGAATGGGCCGGGCGCGGACTGCTCACCGCGACCGAGCGCGACCTCCTGCTCCACGACCTGATCCTGGCGGTCAACCGCGTCGCCAACATCGCCGGCACCTACGGCTACTACCGCTCCTCGTGGAACCGCGCGGCGCGCGAGCCGCTGCGCCTCGAGCCCTCGGGGCCGGCGGGCGCCGGTGGCGATCACCGCGTCGTGCAGGGACGCGTCGAGGACACCGTCGGCGACCTGCCGGTCGACCTGCTCTACCTGGACCCGCCGTATACGAAGCGCCAGTACGCGGGCCAGTACCACGTGCTCGAGACGCTCGCCGTCGACGACGACCCCGAGCCGGTCGGCGAGGGCGGGCTGCGCGACTGGTACGGGCAGTACTCGGCGTTCTGCTCCAGGCGCATGGTCCGCGACGCGTTTCGCACGGTGCTCGCGAACGCCGCGGCGCCGACGGTCCTCCTGAGCTACAGCGAGGACGCGCTCGTCTCGCCCGGCGAGATGCTCGCGCTGCTGTCCGAGTTCGGCGACGTCGAGCGCCGCGAGCTGCCGGTCGCGCGCTTCCGCAGCAACGGCGGCCGGCCCGGGCGGGTCACCGAGCACCTGTACGTGCTCGACGCGCGTCGGAGCCGCCGCGAGACGAGCGAGCGGCGCGCACGGGCGGCGGTCACGCGACGTCCGTCATCCGCGCCGGCAGCCCGCTGAGGAAGAAGTCGCCGCCGCCGCGCCAGTCGGCCTGCCGCGTGACGCCGCCGGGGTCCGCGCCCGCCACGACCGCGTCGAGCCGCGGCAGGAGAAACTGCTCGACCGTGCGGGCCTCGCGCTCGACCGCGAACCAGCGCCGGCGCAGCTTGTGCGCCACGGCTGGTGTCGTGCCCGAGCCGGCGAAGCAGTCGAGCACGAGATCGCCGGAGTCCGTCGCGATCTGCACCACGCGCGCGACGAGCTCCTCTGGCTTCGGCGTCTCGAACGGCACGAGCGACGGGAACAGCCGGCGCAGCTGCTTCTTGGCCGAGTCCGTCGTCCCGACCTCCGCGCCCGGCCACCACGTCGTCGGCACCAGCCCCTGCCGGGTCTCGGCCAGGAAGCGCTTCAGCCGCGGCACGCTGTCGCCGCGGGGCCCGAACGTCACCCGGCCGTCGGCCATCAGCTCATCGAAGCGATCGCGCGTGAACCGCCACGCCATGCCGTGGGCCGGGCGCACGACCCGGCCCGAGGGCAGCGTGACGTCGTAGAACTGCGCCGCCCGCCGCCCCGGGCCGGCCTTGGCGGTCATGTCGCCGGAGGTCCACGCACCGCGCGGGTCCTCGTCGGGGTTCGCGTACCGGGCGAGCTGGTCGTCGCCGAGGGGCAGGAGGTTGCGCCGGGCCCGCCACGCCGCGCGGTCGCGCGCGTACACGAGCAGGTACTCGTGCGCCTCGGAGATGTCGGTCCGGTTCTCGCGGCTGACCGTCTTCTGCCACACGATCGTGGCGACGAAGCTCTGGCGGCCGAAGACGCCGTCCATCATCACCTTCGCGTAGTGCATCTCCGAGTCGTCGAGGTGCACCCACACCGAGCCGGTCGGGCGCAGCAGCGGCAGGAGCGCCTCGAGCTCCGCCCGCCGGCGCTCGAGCCACCGGTCGTGGCCGGCCTGGTCGCGGTAGTGGTGGAAGTTCGCGCGCGTGTTGTACGGCGGGTCGAGCAGCGCGAGCTCGACCGATCCGGCGAGCTCGCTGCGCGCGGCGCACAGCGACCGCAGCGCGTCGCCGACGACGAGCCGGTTGCCGGTGGTGGGCGGCTGCGTGATCGGCGGACACACCACGGCGCAGACCCTACGGCGCGCCCCCGACGCACCGGGCCGCTCAGCGCCGCACACCACACAACGCGGCCCTCGCCATCGCACCCACCAGTCCCTACGCTCGCACCGATGCAGGAGCTCGCTCACGGGAGCATCCTGTCCGGCTACCGGATCGAGGGCGTCGTCGGGCGCGGGGGAATGGGCGTCGTCTACCGGGCGGAGGAGATCGCGCTCGGACGAACTGTCGCCCTGAAGGTCATCGCGCCGGAGCTGCTCGACGACCGCAGCGCGCGTGAGCGGTTCTTGCGCGAGGCGCGCGCCGCGGCGTCCATCGAGCATCCGCATGTGATTCCCCTGCTGCACGCCGGCGACGCCGACGGCACGCCGTATCTGGTGATGCGCTTCGTCGACGGCGACGACGTGCGCACCCTCGTCCGCCGCGCCGGCGCGCTCGCGCCCGACCGCGCGGCGGCGATCACCGCACAGGCCGGCGACGCGCTCGACGCGATCCACGCCGCTGGGCTCGTCCACCGCGACATCAAGCCCGCGAACGTGCTCCTCGGGCCCCGCGACCACGTCTACGTCACCGACTTCGGCCTCGCGAAGAACGCGGTGTCACGCAGCGGCCACACCCGCTCCGGGCAGTGGGTCGGCACGCTCGACTTCGTCGCGCCCGAGCAGATCCGAGGCGAGCGGGTCGACGCCCGCACCGACGTGTACGCGCTGGGCGGCCTGCTGTTCTACATGCTCAGCGGCGCCGTGCCCTTCGCCGAGCACGAGGGCGACGAGGCGAAGCTCTGGGCGCAGCTCACTGCGGCTCCGCGCCGGCTGTCCGCCGTGCGGCCCGACCTTCCGCCCACGTTCGACACCGTCCTCGCGCGCGCGATGGCGAAGGATTCGGCCGAGCGGTATCCGTCGACCGGCGACCTCGGCCGCGCCGCGCTCGCCGCCGCCCGCGGGGAGGACCCGCCCGAGGCGGAGCGCACCGTCGGGGTCGGTGCCGCGGCGCCCGGCCCGCGCCGGCGGCCGCCGATCCCGGCGGACGAGCCCACGGTCGACCTGCCGCGCGCGGACCGACCGGCCCGCGGGGGCCGCCGGCCGCGCTGGGTCGTCGCCGGGGTCGCGCTCGCCGCGATCCCGGTCATCGCGGCGGCGACCGTGCTGCTGAGCGGCTCCGACCCGGAGCCGAACCGTGGGCGGCCGGCCGCCGCGTCGGCGGGCGTCCGCGTCGGCGCCACGATCGAGCGCGTCGGCCGCCGGCCCAACGCGATCGCGGTGGCGGGGGGGTCCGTGTGGGTCTCCAGTGCGGCGCTCGACCGGATCACGCGCCTCGACGCCACCTCGGGGCGGAGGCTCGCCTCGACTCCGGCGGTCGGCCGCTCGATCGTCGGGCTCGCCTCCGCCGGCGACACGGTGTGGGCCGCGCTCGCGCGCCCCGGCCGCCTCGTGCGGCTTGATGCGGACGGCTTGCGCCGGACCGCAACCGCGCGCCTGCCGGGCAACCCGACCGCCCTCGACGCGACCGCCGACGCCGTCTGGGTCGCGGTCCGCGGCGGCTCCGGCGCGCCCGACGTCGTCCTCCGCTACGACCCGGCGACCCGCCGGCGCAGCGCCCGCGTAGCGGTCGAGTCGGGCGCGCGCGCCCTCGCGGCCGCGCCGGCCGGCGTGTGGGTCGCGCACAGGACGACGCCGACGGTCGCCTTCATCGACGGCCGCACGCGGCGCGAGACGCTCTCGGCGCGCTTGCGCCAGCCCGCCTACGACCTGACCTACGGCGCGGGGTACGCGTGGGCGAGCCTGCGGACGGATGACAGCGTCGCCCGGATCGACCCACGCGGCGCGACGGTCGTGTCCATCGCCGCGCCGCGGCGTCCGATGCAGGGCGCGGTCGCCGGCGACCGCGTCTTCGTCGCCGGGTTCGCCGACCACACCGTCGGGATCATCGACCCCCGCGCCGCCCGGCAGGTCGGCCGTCCGCTCGCGGCCGGGCTCAACCCGTTCGCGGTCACCGGAGACAGCGCGCACGTGTGGGTCACCGCGGTCGGGACGAACAGCGTCACCCGGCTCGACCTCGAGTGATCACAGCTCGCGCCGGCTGACGAGGCCGAGCTGCAGCGCGCGCACGGCGAGCGCCGCGCGCTTCTGGTTCTGCGGCAGGTCCTGCAGGCCGAACGCCTCGAACAGGTCTTGGAGCGTGCCCTTTACCGTGTCGACGCTCACGACGAGCTCGTCCGCGATCTGGCGGTTGGACGCCGGCGTGGCGTAGGTCGAGCCGGCGAACGGGCGGCACAGCGCGACGAGCGCGCGGCGCTGGGCCGGGGTCAGCGTCACGTCGACGAGCGGCCCGCGCGCCGTGCGCGTCGGCCCGGTGGTGGTCGGGCCCGCCGGCACGATGAACGCGACGAGCGTGCCGCCGACCGCGATCACGTCGCCGTCGCGCAGGCGCCGGCGCGCGCCCACGCGCTCGCCGTTGACGAACGTCCCGTTGCGCGACAGGCCGTCGTCGCTGACGAGCCAGTCGTCGCCGACGCGCTCGAGCTCGGCATGGAGCCGCGAGACGGCGCCGTCCCAGCTCAGCGGGACGTCGGCGCTGTCGCGACGCCCGATCGCGATCCGGTCGCGGTCGCTCAGGTCGACGATCACCTGACGGTCGTCGCCGTCGCGGTAGAGCAGGAACGGCGCGCCGGTCCGCTCGGCGCGGATCCGGTCGCGGATCTCCGCGGGCGTGGCGACGTGCGGGTCCAGCGGCGAGGCGCCCACGGCCGCAGCGTAGCCCCCACAGGTGGGGTGCGGCCCCCACCGGCGGGGGGCGATGTCCCCACCGGTGGCCCATGGGGGCGGCGGCCGCCCGGCGGGAGCTTCGGGGCGACCCGAGGAGCCGCCACATGTCCGCCACCGCCACCCTCATCCGCACCCCGTCGTCCCGCACCGCCGGCGCCGTCGCGGGGACGCTCGGCGCGGCGGCGCTCGCCGCACTCGCGCTCGCGCGCGGGGACATGGCGCCGGTGGTGCCCACCTCCGCGAGCCCTGCCGTTCGACCGGCCGCGGTCGCCTCCGGGTTCGACGAGGCCGGCTATCTCGCGGTGTCGGACCGGCTGGCGCGGCGGCTGCACTCCCGCTGGGACGCGCGGTCGAGGCGCTACCGGCCCGGCGCGGACCTGACCGAGACGATGACGAACGCGAACCTGCTGCTGGTCCATGCGGTGGCCGCGCGCCGCGGGCACACGGGCCCAGCGCGTGCCGACGCCCGCGCCCGAGCGATCGTGTCCTGGCTCGTCGACTCGCCGATCTGGGTCGAGCGGGCGCCCGCGCATCGCCACAAGCAAGGTCACGCGCCGGGGTGGGTGGCGGAGACCGGCGGCTGGCAACAGCACCTCGTCATCGACGCCGAGGTCGTGGACGGCCTGACGCACGCGTACCGCGCGCGGCGCGAGCTGCGGCTTCCGGCGCGGTCTGTCCAGCTCATCCGCGACCGCGTCCACCGCCTCGCCGCCGGGCCGTACTGGCGCTGGCCCGCGCTGCGGCTCAACCAGCTCAACTGGCACGTGCTCGTCTTCGCCGGGGACGCGACCGTGACCGGCCGCGCGCAGACGCTGGCCGACGGCACCAGCCGGCACCTGGACCGCTTCCTGGCGCACGTCGGCCGCGACGATCCCCGCCGCCGCGCGGGAAACCTCGGGCCGGGGCTGCGCTTCCACTACCTGCCCGACGAGCCGGTGACGAACGGGATGAACGTGGACAGCGCGGAGTACGCCAACATCGTCCTCGGCTTCACCCGCTTCTACGCTCAGGCCCGTGAGGCCGGCATGCCGCGGCCGTCGACGGCGCGGCTGCGCCTGCTGCGCGACTGGGTGCGCCGGGCCGTCGCCGGCTACTGGACGCACGGCGGATACGCGAGCTGGGACACCGGCCACGGCTTCGAGCGCCTCTACCAGCAGAAGAAACTGGCGCTGATGCAGCAGGCACTCCTGGGCGTAGCTGCGGCGCGTGAAGTCCAGCCGTCGTCGCGATGGGGGCACTGGGCGAAGTGGCTGCTGGACCGCAGCCTCGCCTGGTATGACGCCGAGGCGGCGCGGGTCCGGGGGGTTCCAGACCCCGTCGCCTTCGGCGTCGACGTCGCGCCGCAGTCCGCCGCCGACGCGGCGCTGGGCGCCGCCCGCATGGCCGCCAACGCCGCGCGCGCAGTCGAGCACGGGCTCGGGCATGTCCGCGCGGCGCGCCCGCCCGCGCTGTACGCCTACGACCCCGACACCGGGCGCCTGGCGGTCACCACGCCCGCCTACGGCACGGCGATCGTGCCGGTCAACCAGGGCGTGTTCCCGTACGGCGGCGTCGAGCCCGCGC
>DATAAR010000207.1:0-5562 GCA_036259975.1 Solirubrobacteraceae bacterium
GGCCAGTGGCGGGCACCCGTCGCATGCGACGCCTTGGGCATGGCCGGGCAGCGCGAGGCGGACCGCCTCCTTCGTGCACCAGATCGCGACCTGCTCTCCGCGCTCAAGCGCGGCACCCGCCACGAGGAACGCGACCGTCACCCGCTCCGGGTCCTCCAGCCCGGTCGCCAAGTTCACCAAGACCTTCTCCGGCACCCCGACCTCCTTTCCTCGTCCGGACCTGTGGCCGGTCCGAGTCTCACCGTGACGGAGTGCGCTGTCAACGTCAGGCCTGATGCGCTTGGCAACCTCCCGGCTAGCCTTCGTCGCACATGATCTCGACCAACCAGTTCAAGAACGGCAACCACATCGAGGTCGACGGCACCGTCTTCAAGATCCTCGAGTTCCAGCACGTCAAGCCCGGCAAGGGCGGCGCGTTCGTGCGCTCGAAGCTGCGCCGCGCCTCCGACGGCGCGGTGATCGACCGCACGTTCCGCGCCGGCGAGAAGTTCCGGGCCGTGCGCACCGAGGCGCGCAAGATGCAGTTCCTCTACGCCGACGGCTCCGACGCGCACTTCATGGACACCGAGTCCTACGAGCAGATGGCGGTGCCCGAGACCGGCGTGGCCGACGCGCTGCGCTGGACGAAGCCGAACGACACGGTCGACGTGCTGTTCATCGACGGCCGGCCGTCCGACCTCCAGCTCCCGGCCTCGGTCGAGCTCGAGGTGACCGAGACGGAGCCCGGCCTGCGCGGGGACACGGCCTCCGGCGGCGGCACCAAGCCCGCCACGCTGGAGACCGGAGCCACCATCCAGGTGCCGCTGTTCGTCGACGTCGGCCAGCGCGTGAAGGTCGACACGCGCTCGGGCGACTACATGTCCCGCGCCTGAGGGACCACCAGCAGCGCTGCCGTAGCCCGAGCACCAGGACGATGTCCCGACGCCAAGACCAGCGGCGCGCAGCCGTGTTCGCCGTCTACCAGCACGACGTCACCGGGCGCGAGCTCGACGACGTCATCGAGCGCGACGCCTCGACGTTCACGCGCGCGCTGGCGCACGCGACCGAGGACTACGCCGAGCAGCTCGACCCGTACATCGAGCGCCACGCGAAGGGCTGGACGCTCGACCGCATCGCGCCGCTCGAGCGGGCGATCATGCGCGTCGCGCTGCTCGAGATGCTGCACCCGGACCTCACGCCGGGCGATCGTCCGATCCCCGCGGAGGGCGCCATCTCGGAGGCCGTCGAGACGGCGAAGACGTTCTGCGGCGCCGACGCGCCCGGGTTCGTGAACGGCATCCTCGCCGCAGTTCTGCGCGAAATGCACGAGAATTCCGCGACCTCATGATCGACGACGTCGACACCACCACGCTCGACGCGCTCGTGGAGCGCCTCGAGCGCGCGGCCGAGCAGCTGCGCACCGGCGACCTGTCGCCCGACGCCGCCGCCGGGCTCGTGGAGGACTGCGCCGCGGTGGCGTCGCAGGCCTCGGCCGAGCTCGACCGGATGGCGCGCGCGAGCGCGCAGGACCCGATTCCGGGCCAGGACTCGCTGCTCTGATGAGCCCCGCCCGGCCGGCGGAGGCCCCCGGCGCGGCGACCGCGCCCGGCTACCCGGAGGCGCTGCGCGCCGACGTCGAGCGCCACCTCGAGGCACTGAGCTTCTCGGGCCAGTCGGCCGACACCGCCGGCCTCGAGACCGCCATGCGTTACTCGCTGCTCGCCGGCGGCAAGCGCATCCGCCCGGTGCTCGCCATGGCCACCGCGAGGGCGATCGGCATGGACCCGCGGACGGTCCTCCCGCTCGCCACCGCCATCGAGCTCATCCACACCTACTCGCTCATCCACGACGACCTGCCGGCGATGGACGACGACGATCTCCGCCGCGGCCGTCCCACGTGCCACGTCCGGTTCGGCGAGGACGTCGCGATCCTCGCCGGCGACGCCCTCTACGCCGAGGCGTTCAGGCACCTCCTGACCGCCCAGGAGGGCGACCCGGAGCGGCTGCTGCGCGCCGCGCGCGAGCTCGCGGGCGCAACCGGGGTTGACGGCATGGTGGGCGGCCAGTACCTCGACATCGCCGACACGGCGACGACCCCGGAGGCGCTGCGCACGCTGCATGCGCTCAAGACGGGCCGCCTGATCGGCGCCTCGGTGAGCTGCGTCCTGCTGCTCAACGGCGTCGATGGCGCAACCGAAGCCGCCTATCGGCGCTACGCTGCGGAGCTCGGCGTCCTGTTCCAGATCGTCGACGACATCCTGGACGTGACCGGCACCGACGCCGCGCTGGGCAAGCCGCAGGGCAGCGACGAGCGCCATGGCAAGCGCACGTACGTCTCGCACTTCGGCCTTGACGGCGCGCGCCGGCTGGCGGGAGAGTGCCACGCCGCGGCCCGCGCCTCCCTGCGCGAGGCCGCGCCGGACGGGGCTCTCGAGCTGGAGCAGATCACGGACTTCATCCTGACCCGAACGGCATGACTCCCGACCGCATCCTCGACCGCATCGACCGCCCGCAGGACCTCCACGAGCTCAACGAGGCCGAGCTCGAGCAGGTCGCCCGCGAGGTCCGGGCGCACATCATCGACACGGTGGGCGAGATCGGGGGCCACTTCGGCGCCAACCTGGGCACGTGCGAGCTCGCCGTCGCGCTGCACTCGCTGCTCGACTCGCCGCGCGACAAGATCCTCTGGGACGTCGGTCACCAGGCCTACCCGCACAAGGTCCTGACCGGCCGCCGCGACCAGCTGCCGACGATCCGCCAGTACGAGGGCCTCGCCCCGTTCTGCGCGATCCACGAGTCCGAGCACGACATCATGGGCGCCGGGCACGCCTCGACCGCGATCGGCTACGCGGTCGGCCTCAAGGAGGGCATGCGGCTGCGCGGCGAGCCCGACGCGGGCAAGGTCGTCGCCGTCGTCGGCGACGGCGCGATGACGGGCGGCGTCGCGTTCGAGGCGATCCACCAGGCCGGCGGCCTCGGCACGCCGATCGTGGTCGTCCTCAACGACAACGGCATGTCGATCGCGCCGAACGTCGGCGCGATGTCGCGCTACTTCAACCGCGTCCGGCTGAACCCGAAGCTGTGGCACGCCCGCGAGGGCGTCGAGGGCCGCCTGGCCGAGCTCCCCGGCGGCATCGGCGCGGCGTTCGAGCGCCTGGGTCCGCAGCTCAAGGAGTCGATCAAGGCGTTCTGGGCGCCGGGCCTGTTCTGGGAGGAGCTCGACTGGGCGTACGTCGGCGTGATCGACGGCCACGACGTGCGCGAGCTGCGCCGGGCACTGCGCGATGCCCTCGCCGCCGACCGGCCGGTCGTCGTCCATGTCGCCACCGTCAAGGGCAAGGGGTTCGCCCCGGCCGAGGACGGCGGCCTCGAGGGCATGGAGAAGTGGCACGCGGCGAAGCCCAAGTCGATCGCCAACGGCGTCCCGGCGCCGGCGATGCCGGTGCCGGCCAGCCCCGCTCCGCCGCAGTACACGGCCGTGTTCGGCCAGGCGATGGTCGAGGACGTGCGCCGCGACCGGCGACTCGTCGGCATCACCGCCGCGATGAACTCGGGCACCGGCCTCAACCTCCTCCAGAAGGCCGAGCCCGAGCACTACTTCGACGTCGGCATCGCCGAGCAGCAGGCCGTGCTCTTCGCGGCCGGCCTCGCGCTCGAGGGCCTCAAGCCGGTCTGCGCGATCTACTCGACCTTCCTGCAGCGCGCGTTCGACCAGATCATCCACGACGTCTGCCTGCAGCAGCTCAACGTGGTGTTCGCGATGGACCGCGCCGGCCTCGTCGGCGACGACGGCCCGACGCACCACGGCGCGTTCGACATCGCCTACCTGCGCTGCCTGCCGAACATCGTGCTCATGGCGCCGCGCGACGAGGCGATGCTCGCGCGGATGCTGCGCACCGCGCTCGCCTACGACGGCGGCCCCGTCGGCCTGCGCTACCCGCGCGGCGAGGCCGTCGGCGTGCCGCTGCCGCGCGCGGTGACGCCGATCCGCATCGGGACCGGCGAGATCCTGCGCGAGGGCGACGGCAAGGTCGCGATCGCCGGCTACGGCACCGGCGTGCAGAAGGCGCTCGAGGCGGCCGGCCTGCTCGCAGAGCGCGGGATCGAGGTCACGGTCGCCGACGCGCGCTTCGCCAAGCCGATCGACGCGGGGCTGATGGCGCAGCTCGCCGCCGAGCACGACCTGCTCGTCACCGTCGAGGAGGGCGTGCTCGCCGGTGGCTTCGGCTCGGCGGTCTGGGAGACGCTCTCCGACGGCGGCATGCACGTCCCGCGGATGCTGCGCGTCGGACTGCCCGACCGCTACGTCACCCACGGCAAGCCCGCGCTGCTCCACGCTGAGGTGGGCTTCACGGGCAAGGCGATCGCCGCGCGGATCGAGGCGGCCATCGGCGCGTCCTCGGGCGCGCTCGCGGGCGCGTAGCGGCGCGTGGCGCAGCTGCACCCGCAGGTCGCGGCGCTCGCCGCGGACACCGCCGCCCTGCAGCCGGCCGGCGACGCGGCCGGCCTCGCCGCGATGCGCGCGGACTACGTCGCGACCGCGATGCGGCTGGGCGGCGCGCTCGAGGAGGTCGGCGGCGTCGAGGACGTGGTCATCGGCCGCGCCGACGGCGACGATCCCGGCGCGCCCGCACTGCCCGCGCGGGCGTACACGCCGCGGTCCCTCGAACCGGTCGGCGCGCTTGTGTGGCTGCACGGCGGCGGCTGGTGCGTCGGCGATCTCGACGGCTTCGACCGCGTGTGCCGCTCGCTGTGCAACGCGGCCGGCGCGACCGTCGTCAGCGTCGACTACCGGCTCGCGCCCGAGCATCCCTGGCCGGCGGCGGTGGACGACGCGACCCTGGCCGTGGACTGGGCGACCGGCCACGGCGCGCGCCAGCTGGGGTTCGACCCCGGGCGCGTGGCGATCGGGGGCGACAGCGCCGGCGGCAATCTCGCGACGATCGCCGCCCGCCACCGGCCGGCCGCGCTGCGCGCGCAGCTGCTCGTCTACCCGGCGGTCGACGCGGCCATGGACAGGCCTTCGTTCCGCGAGTTCGCCGACTTCCCGATGCTCACGGCCGACGCGATCGCGTTCTGCTGGCGCACCTACCTGGGACCGGCCGCCGACCCCGCCGCGCCCGACGTCTCGCCGCTGCGCGCGTCCGACCTGCGCGGCCTGCCGCCGGCGTACGTCGCCGTCGCCGGCTTCGACGTCCTGCGCGACGAGGGGATCGCCTACGCGGAGGCGCTCGAGGCCGCGGGCGTGCCGGTCACGTTGCGCCGCTACGAGGACATGCCGCACGGCTTCGTGCGCTGGGGCGGCGTGGTCGACCGTGCCCGCGAGCTGATCGCCGAGCTCGGCCAGCACGCGCGCGCGGCGCTGCGCGCCTGACGGCGGACGCGGCGAATCTCCGGCGCCGAGCCGTCACACTGCGCGGGATGCGCCCCGCCGCCGCCACGGTCGCCGTCCTCGGGCTGCTGGCGATCGTCGTCGCGGCGACCGGGCTGGCCCAGCCCGCGCGTCAGGCGCCGCCCGCTCCGGTTCGGGCGTCCCCGGCCCAGGCATCCGCGGCCACGACGCCCGCACCGCCTCGGCCGGCC
>DATAAR010000208.1:0-29516 GCA_036259975.1 Solirubrobacteraceae bacterium
AGGTCGTGCTGCTCGGCCGCGCCGGGGGGCTGTGCGACCGGTTCGGCGCGCGGGCGGTTCTCGGCGGGGCCGGGGTGCTGGCCGCGGTCGCGCTGCTCTCGCTCGCCGTGCTGGCCAGCCCACCGACGGCCGTCGCCGCGCTGGCGGTGTCCGGCGTCGCGTACGGCGCGACCGCGGTCGCCGTGCCCGTGGCGACGGCACGGCACTTCGGCGCCGCGCGCGCCACGGCCGTGTTCGCGCGGGTGTTCACGGCCTGGGGCCTGGCGGGCCTCGTGGCGCCGGTCGCGGCGGGCGCCGCCTACGACGCGACGCACGGGTACGGCGCGGTGCTCGTGTCCCTCGGCGCCGCGGCGGCGCTCGCGGGCGCCGCCGGCGCGGCGCTGCCGCCGGAGCCCGAGCGGAGCTAGGGGATGCCGATCTCCGAGTTGTCGCCCACGAGGAAGCGGAACGCGCGCGGCTGGCCGTCGCCGCGGCGGATCGTCACGTTGCGCCCGAGCAGCGAGGACTCCATGCGCCCGTCGAGGTCCGCGACGGTGCAGCCGTCGAGCAGGATCGAGTGCTCGACCTCGGCGCGCTCGATCGTGCAGCCCACGCCGATCGCGGTGTACGGGCCGACGTAGCAGTCGACCAGCCGCGTGCCGGCGCCGATAACGGCCGGGCCGCGGACCGTGCAGCGCTCGAGCCGCGCGCCGGCCTCGACGATGACCCGTCCGTCGCAGCGCGAGGCGACGAGCTCGCCGTCGACGCGGCCGGTGATCGTGTCGAGGATCAGCCGGTTGGCCTCGAGCATGTCCTCGAGCCGGCCGGTGTCCTTCCACCAGCCGCGGACGATGTGCGGCTCGACGCGCGAGCCACGGTCGACGAGGTGCTGGATAGCGTCGGTGATCTCGAGCTCGCCGCGCGCGCTCGGGCGGATCGCGCGGGCGGCCTCGTGGATCGCCGGCGTGAACATGTAGACGCCCACGAGCGCGAGATCGGTCTTCGGCTCGGGCGGCTTCTCGGCGAGCGCCACCACGCGTCCCTCGCGCAGCTCGGCGACGCCGTAGTTCTGCGGGTCAGGCACCGGCGTGAGCAGGATCAGGGCGTCCGGCGCGTGCGCGCGGAACGTGGCGACGAGCTCGCCGATCCCGCCTTGCAGCAGGTTGTCGCCCAGGTACATGACGAACGGGTCGGCGCCGAGGAACGGCTCGGCGGTGAGCACGGCATGCGCCAGGCCGGCGGGCTCGTCCTGGACGATGTAGGTGATTCGCACGCCGAACTGCGAGCCGTCGCCCGCGGCGGCGCGGATCTCGGCGCCGGTCTCGGGCGCGATGATGATGCCGACCTCGTCGATGCCGGCCTGCGCCATCGCCTCGATGCCGTAGAACAGGACCGGCTGGTTGGCCACCGGCACGAGCTGCTTGGCGCTGGTGTGCGTGATCGGCCGCAGGCGGGTGCCGCGCCCACCCGACAGGATGAGGCCCTTCAAGCGCTCCATCGGCTCAGTACGTTCCGCCGAGCTTGCGGTGGTCCCACGTCGCCCGCCGGCGCTCGACGAACTGCAGGGCGACCCGCTTGGGCGCCTGCCTGTCGATCATCGCGCGCACGTCGTCGTCGACGCCGCCGTAGCGGTCGAACAGCTCCAGCGCGAGCTCGCGGATGCGCTCGACGTCGCGGTGGACGACGACGTCGCACTCGAGCATCACCCCACGCAGCTCGGCGTAGGCCTCCCCCGCCTCGACCTCCAGGGTGGCGCGCGCGTCGCGCTCGATGTTGCGCACCTTCTGCGACTTGGCGAACGTCCACGCCCACAGCTCGTCGCCGCCGTCGGGCCCGGTCGGGCGGACGACGTACCACAGCGGCATCAGGTGCGGCCAGCCGCCGCGGCCGTTCGTGGCGCAGACGACGGTGCGCTCCTCGTCGAGGAAGTCGCGGACCTCGACGTCTGACATCCGGATCTCGTCGCGGCGGCTCATGTGCGCGCAGAGGCTAGATGGTCGACGAGCGCGGGCGGCCGCGCGACCGATCAGCGCAGCTTCGCGACGGCCTGGCGCACCGCGTCGCGCGCGTCGGGCGGCTCGAGCACGGCGGCGTCGCCGGCCTCCGCGAGCACGCGGCGCGCGAGCCAGTCGGTGCCCGCGAACGGCAGCTCGACGATGACCGCGCCGTCGGAGAGCTCCTCCGCGACGGTCATCTCCTCGCGCGCCCAGCGCGCGCGCTCGGGCGACACCCACACGCGCGCGATCCGCGACGCGGGCACCTCGCCCGTGCGGGGCCAGCCCTCGACGTCCGCGGCGGCGTCGACCGCCGCGCGCCGCTCGAAGCGCTCATCCAGCACCTCGGCCTGCTTGATGCGGTCGAGGCGGAAGTGACGCACGTCGTCGCGCGCGGGGTCGAAGGACGCGACGTACCAGCCCTCGCGGCCGTTGATGAGCGCGTAGGGCTCCACCGTGCGCGTCGTGAACTGGTCCTCGCTCGGCTTGTAGTACTCCAGGCGCAGCAGGCGGCGGCCGGCGATCGCCTCGTTGACGACCCGTGCGATCGACACGTCGTCGCCACCGGCGCTCGCGATCTGGAGACCCTGCTCGGTCGGGTCCGCGCCGAGCGCCGCCACGATCTTCTCGCGCGCGGACTGCAGCGCCCCCTCGGGCAGGTGCTCGCCGATCAGGTCGATCGCCGCGACGAGCGCCTTGGCCTCGACCGGCAGCAGCCGCGCCGGGCGCGCGAAGTTGTCCGAGTACGGCTCCGGGTCGATCTCGACCCAGCCGTCGTCGCCCACCTCGGCGTAGAGCACGTACGACCCGCCGCCGAAGTTCACGACGTTGAGCACGTTGACGTCCTCGCGCAGCTCCTGCTCGGTGATCTGCAGGCGCTCGCAGACGTCCTCGATCCGCAGCCGCTCGCCCGCGCGCCCGGCGTCGATGAGCACCGAGGCCAGGGTCACGAGCCGGGCGAACCGCTCGGGGCGGATAGCCGCCGGATCGCGGCGCCCGTTGCCGTTCTCGGCGGCGGCGGGCTCCGCGCCGGGGTCGGGCACGCGGGGCACGGGTGGGGCGAGCTCCGGCGCGTTCTCGTGGCGCTCGGCGAGCAGCGACACGCGCTCGCGCACCTCCGCGGCCAGCTCGGCCGGCTCCTCGACGCGCGCGTGCTCGCCGAGGCCGAGCACCCACGCCACGAGCTGCCGCGTGTTCGCGTACGGCGTGGTGAACAGGACGCCGCGCTCGGCCGGCGTCACCTCGCCGAAGCGCCCGAAGTGGCGCTCGACCTGCCAGCCGATCCGATCCGACACCCACACCTTCGCGACGCCGACCTGGTCGCCGTACTGCCACTCCGCGCGATTGGCGTACGCGCGCGGGTCGAAGTCGGCGGGGCGCTTGAAGTCGTGCTCGGCCTTCGTGGCGTAGGCGACCTTCCCGCGGATGCGCGACAGGCGGAACACGCGCAGCGCCTTGCGCTCGTGCGACCAGCCCAGCAGGTAGAACTGCCCGCCCTGGAACAGCAGGTGGTACGGGTCGACCTTGCGCTGGCCGACGTCGCCGCGCTCCATCGTGAAGTACTCGAACGTCACCGTCTTGTGGCGGAAGATCGCCGTCTCGATCTTGGCGAGGCGCTGCGACAGCTCATGTCCGCCGGCCGCGCCGGTGATCCCCAGCGCCAGCGTGCGCTGGTCGGGCGCGCGGAGCGGGCTGGGGCGGCCCCACGAGATCTGCTGGAGCGCGAGCCGCAGCGGCGCGGCGTAGGCGAACTCGCCGTCGAGCGCCGTGAGCGCGAACTGCAGCGAGGCGAGCTCCTCGTCGGTGAACGCGATCGGCGGCAGGTGGAAGTTCTCCGGGCGCAGCGAGTAGTTCTCCTGCTCGGCCACGCCGTCGAGCGGCTTGTCGACCGTGAGCTGGATCCCGAGCGAGTCGAGTTCTGCGCGATCGGCGTAGAACCGCCGCGCGAACGCGTCCTCGTTCATGCCGCTGTAGCCCTCGACGTCGCGCCGGATCTCGAGGGCCGTGACCGGCCGCCGCTCCGCCATCAGATACGAGATCAGGGAGAGCTGGCGGATGAGCTTCTCGGTGTCCTTCGCCATCGCGCCTCGCACGATAGAACCGCAGGCCGTTCACTGGATCCCGTCCGCACGAACGTGCCGCACTTTCCGGCCTTTCGGTGCGGAGCGCGCGCCGGCCGGCGCAGCGCCCGGCGCGGCGGCGTCCGCCCGCGCGCTTTGCGCCGTTCAGGTCCGACGGTAGGGTGCGCGGGAATGACGAAGCTCGTCATCGTGGACGACCATGAGGCGCTGCGCGAGGGGCTCGCCGCGCTGCTGGGCGGCCACGGGCTGGAGATCGTGGGAGCGGCGGGCAACGTGGCGGCCGGACTGGACCTGGTCGCGCACACCGAGCCGGACATCGCGCTCGTCGACATCCGGCTGCCCGACGGCAGCGGCATCGACCTCACCCGCGAGCTGCTCGCGCGGCGCCCGGAGCTCGGCGTGATCCTCTACACCGGCGACGCCGACGCCGACCTGCTCTACAGCGGCCTGGACTCCGGCGCCCGCGGCTACGCGCTCAAGGCCGGCTCGATGGCCGAGCTCGTCGGCGCGATCGAGCGCATCTCGGCGGGGGGCTCCTACGTCGACCCCCGCCTGGATCGGATCCTGCTGTCGCCGCGCGCGACCGCCCAGGTGCCCCAGCTCTCGCCGCGCGAGCGGGAGATCATGCACCTCATGGCCGAGGGCCGCACGGCCGAGGCCATCGCGAACGAGCTCAACGTCTCGGTCGAGACCGTCCGCACGCACGTGCGCAACGTGATCCGCAAGCTGCAGGCCCGCAACCGCGTGCACGCCATCGCGCTCGCGCTCGAGCGCGGGGAGATCGCGCTCGATTCCTCGCCGCGCGTTGGCGATGTCCGCTGAGCGTGAGGATCAGCTCGGCGGCCTCATCCACGCGCTGCGCACTCCGCTGACGATCGTCGAGGGCTTCGCCGACGCGCTCACGCGCCGCGGCGCGGAGATGTCGGAGGAGGAGCGCGCGGAGTACGTCGAGCGGATCGGCGAGGCCGCGCGCGAGATGCGCGACCTGCTCGACGGCGTGCGGCGCACCTGAGCCGGGCGCGCGGCGCGCGCCCGGCCTCAGCGATGCTGCGGCCGGCTCAGCGGCCGACGGTCTGAGCCCGCGGCCGCGCGCGCTGGGCGGCGGGGTCGTGCGTGAAGCGCTCCTCGCGCTCGGCCCTGCGGTTGCAGCCATGCGATTCTCCCTCCCGCTGATTGCGATCGGGGCGCAGGCGACCGATCCTCGCGGGGCAGGCCCGGATCGCCGAGTGAGTGTGGATCCTCGTGCGAGTTGTCCGGGTTCGGCGACCCCGGCCCCATGGCCGAAACACGGACGGCGGACCGCACGCATACCAACCTTCGCGCGGCGGCCGCACCGGCGTTTGGAGACCGCCGATCGCGCGTGCTACGCCGCCTGGCGCTCGTCTGCGACAGCCGAGCCGAAGTAGGCGCTCGTCCCGATGCCGCGGTCGTATCCCGTCCAGCTCTGGCCCGGCGACAGCTCCTTCTCGAGCCGGTCGAAGCTGCCCAGGCGGCCGCCGAGGTTGTCGATGTGGTGCACGAGCGTGGCCTCGCGCGTGCAGGGCACGACGGGGCTGCCGTGCTCGAGCGCGCCGTGGTGGCTGAGGATGATGTGCAGGACCGCCTGCGCGGTCTCCGGCGGGAAGCCGGGCAGGTCCTCGATCTCGCGGCGGACGCGGTAGTAGCCGAGCGGGATCTCGCCCTGGAGGCGGCCCGCGTCGGTCATGTCGATGCAGCCGGGATCGGCCGTATACGCCTCGAGCTTGCCGATGTCGTGCAGCAGCGCGCCCGTGACCGCGACGTCGTGGTCGATGCCGGGGAACGAGGCGGCCAGCGCATGCACGCCGAGCGCCACGGAGAGTGAGTGCTCGAGCAGCCCGTGCCGGTACGCCTGGTGGTAGTGCTTGGCCGCCGGCGCGCGGCGGTAGGCCCGCCAGGTGTCAGTGTGCTCGCCGAGCACCCGGTCCAGCAGTGCGCGCAGGTGCGGGTTCTGGATCGTGGACACGAGCTGGCGCAGGTCGTCCTCCATCTGCTGCGCGTCGTGCGGCGGGCCGTCCATCAGGTCGGCGAGGTCGTACGACCCCGGCGCGGGCGCGGCCAGCTCGCGCACCTCGATCTGCAGGCCCCAGCGCGCGTCGCGCTCGAACCGGCCGGCGACCCGCACCGGCGCGCCCGGCCGGCACAGCTCCTCGACCTGCGCCACGTCGTCCCAGACGGTGGCGACCACGTGGCCGGTCCGATCGCCGAGCGACAGCCGCATGAACGCGCTGCCGTCGCGCCTGCGCCGGATCTCCGCCGCGCGCACGAGCAGGACCTGGTCGATGTCCTGTCCGTCCTCGAGGTCCCGCACGAGCATGGGGAAGACCGTAGAAGCGCCCGCGGACGGCATAGGGTGGATTCGCATGTCCCCGGGGTCGCGCGCGGAAAGGCATATCTGACATGGCACGAAGCGTGGTGGTGACGGGCGGGACGGGCGGGCTGGGGACGGCCGTCACGCGCGCCTTCCTCGACGAGGGCCGGCGCGTGGTGGTGCCCTGGCTGGTCGAGGAGGAGCTCGCGCGCGTGCAGGAGCACGAGCGCCTCACGCTGGTCAAGGCCGACCTCATGGACCCGGCGGCGGCCGCGGCGGTCGTCGCCGCCGCCGGCGACGGCCTCGGCGCGCTGGTCAACCTCGTCGGCGGGTTCGCGCAGGCCGACCGCGTGCACGAGACGCCCGTCGACGAGTTCGAGAAGCAGCTGCGGCTCAACCTGCGCCCGACCTACCTCATGTGCGCCGCCGCGCTGCCGCGCCTCCTCGCCGCCGGCGGCGGCGCGATCGTGTGCGTCTCCTCCCGGGCGGCGGTGCGGCCGTTCGCGGGCGCCGCCGGCTACGTCACGTCCAAGGCGGCGGTGCTCGCGTTCGTCGACGCGCTGCACGCCGAGTACCGCAACGACGGCGTGCGCGCGAACGCGATCCTGCCGTCGACGATCGACACGCCCGCGAACCGCAGGTCGATGCCCGACGCCGACTTCGATACGTGGGTCAAGCCCGAGGAGATCGCGCGGGTCGTGCGCTTCCTGTGCTCGGACGACGCCGCGGTCACGAGCGGCGGGCACATTCCCGTCTACGGGCGCGCCTGACGTCAGTGCGCGGGGGCGCCGGCCTTCGCGGCCGCCGTGCCCGCGGCGGCGCTCTTGCGCCAGGACGAGCGTCGCGAGCCCGCGCGGGAGGGGCTCGCTCCGCCCCGAGAAGACGTGGCGCAGGCCGCCGCCGGCGAGCTCGACGTGGTAGAGGAGGCGCGCCCCGAGCGCGGTGCGCGGGCTCATCAGGCAGCCGATCGGCACCCCGGCGTGGTAGTGGCCGATGCAGCCCTGGTTGCAGCCGATGCACGGCACCACGTCGGCGGAGCGCCCGTCCCGCGCCTTCGCGACGGTCGGGTTCGGCGATCAGCGCGCGCGTCATGCCGACGGCGTCGACGGCGCCCGAGGCCACGAGCCGCGCGGCGCCCTCGAGGTCGACGACGCGCGACGTGGCGATCAGCGGCACGCCCGGCAGGGCGGCCCGCATCGGCGCGACCGGCCTCGCGATCGCCTCGACCGGCTCGGGCGGCGGCGGGACGATGTACGTCGAACCGCGGTGGCTGCCCGAGTGCCCGAGCGCCGCCGAGACGAAGTCGACCGCGCCGCCGGCGCACAGGGCGGCCGCCACCTCCGCGCACTCGGCCGGGCCCATCGTCTCCGGCGCGATCTCGTCCGCGGCGAGGCGCACCCCGACCGCCATGGAACCGCCCGCCTCCGCGCGCACGGCGGCGAGCACCTCCCGCGCGAACCGCAGCCGCGCGCCGAGCTCGCCGTTGTAGGCGTCGTCGCGGCGGTTCGTGGCCGAGGCGAAGAACTGCGCGGCGAGGTAGCCGTGGGCCATCGACACCTCGATGCCGTCGACGCCTTCGTCGCGGCAGAGTCGCGCGCACGCCGCGTAGCCGGCCACGAGCTCGGCGATCTCCGCCGTGGTGAGCGCCCGCGGCTCGGAGTGGAAGCGCGGGCTCGGCACCGCCGACGGCGCGATCGCCGGCGGCCGCGGCGCGCTCGCGATCTGCTCGCGGCCGCGCTGTGCAGAAGCTGCACGAACAGGCTCGTCCCGTGGGCGCGGACGGCGTCGCCAGCCGCCGGTACGCCGGGGCGATCGCGGGCAGGTAGCCGCCGAGCGTGTGCGCGGTGAGCAGGCCGTCGGGGTGCACCGCTGTCGCCTCGACGAACACCGCGCCGGCGGCGCCGCGGGCCCGCGCCTCGTGGTAGGCGACGAGGTCGTCGGTGGGCAGGTGGTCGTGGAGGTGACCGGTCTGGTGCGCGGTCGAGACGACGCGGTTGGGCAGCGTGACCGGCCCGATCTGCAGCGGCTCGAGCAGCGCGGCGAGGGGCATCGGCCAACCCTCGCACGGCGCGCTGCAATCCCCCATGCACCTGAAACCGGCGTTGCGCGCCGGGCCGCAGGGCCGCGCTACTCTCCGCGGCCATGCCACGCCGCCCTCTGGCCCTCGCGGTCGCGCTGTGCGCGCTGCTCGTCTTCGCGGTCCCCGCGCTCGGGCGCCAGGTCCCGCAGCCCAAGCGGATCAAGCCCGGCGTGACCGCCGCCGGCGTCGACCTGTCGAACCTGACGGTCGAAGAGGCGACGGCGCGCCTCACCGAGCAGCTCGGACCGCGCCTGGCGCCCGACCTCGTCCTCGGGGCGGCCGGCGTCCCGTGGAAGCTCACGATCGCGGAGGCGAAGCTCAGGTTCGACGCCGTGCGCACCGCCAAGCGCGCGCTCTACGCCAAGGCCGGTGTGACCGCCGTGCCGCCCGCGATCTCGCACTCGCGGCTCGCCGTCGCGGCCTTCGTCGAGCGCGTGAACCGGCGCGTCAGCCGGGCGCCGCGCGACGCGCGCATCCGCATCACGGTGCGCCACATCTTCCGCCAGCGCGGCCGGCATGGCCGGGCGCTGCCGATCGCCCGGACCCGCCGCGCGATCGACGCCGCCCTCGACGACCCCGCCGCGCCCCGCCACGTGCACCAGCGGCTCGTCAAGGTGTCACCGAAGGTGACGTTCGCGAGCCTCGCGCGCGTCTACAACACCGTGATCACCATCGACCGCCCGAACTTCAAGCTGCGGCTGTTCAAGGGCCTCAAGTTCCGCAAGCGGTACCCGATCGCCGTCGGCATGGCGGGCGTCGAGACGCCGCCCGGGCGCTACGCGATCCAGAACAAGCAGATCAACCCCGCCTGGCACGTCCCGAACAGCGCGTGGGCCGGATCGCTGGCGGGCCAGGTCATCCCGGGCGGCGCGCCGAACAACCCGCTCAAGGCGCGCTGGATGGGCATCGCCAACGGCGTCGGGATCCACGGCACGGCCGAGTCGTGGTCGATCGGCACCCGCGCGTCGCACGGCTGCATCCGCATGCACGTGCCCGACGTGATCGACCTGTTCCGCCGCGTGCCGGTCGGGGCGCCGGTCCTGATCCGCTAGAAGACTGGCCAGCGCGCGCGCGAGGGCGTAGCATCGCGGGCATGGATGCGGCACGGGTGCTCGTGCTCGCGAACCGGACGGTGGACTCGCCGCAGCTGCGCGAGGCCCTCGTCGCGCGCCGCGAGCGCGGGCCGATCTCGGTGTGCCTGCTCGTCCCCGCCGCGTGGGAGATCCAGGACCCACACGGCGGCGTCGAGTCGGGCCGGCGGCGGATCAACGCCGCCCTCACGAACATGCGCGACGACGGCCTCGACGTCCAGTGCAAGCTCGGCGACCCGGACCCGGTCGCGGCGCTGCGCGAGGCGTGGGACCCCGATCGCTACGACGAGGTCATCGTGTCCACGCTGCCCAGCCGCGTCTCGCGCTGGCTGCAGATGGACCTGCCTCGGCGCGCGGAGAAGATCACCGGCGTGCCGGTCACGCACGTCGAGGCCGCCGACGTGCCGGCGGGCCGGCGGTAGCGCCGCTCAGGCGTCGCGGCCGATCGGGCGCTCGCCCTCGACCTCGAACAGCCCGGACTGGTCTACGCCGGCACGACCGCCTGCACGCGGTCGCACAGGCCGAGCTTCCGGAGCACGTGGGTGACGTGCGTCTTGACGGTCCCCTCGGTGATGTAGAGCTCTTGCGCGATCTCGCGTTCGAGCGACCCAGGGCGATGAGGCGCAGGACCGTCGTGCACGCGGGCGGTGAGGTCGTCGAGGCCGGTCGGCGGCGTGGTGCGCGCCGGGCGCCCTTGGGGGCGCCCGGCGTCGTGCCGTAGAACTTCGGCATGGCTACGTCCGAAGCCACCACCGTCGAAGCGGGCGGCCGCGAACTGCGGGTGTCGAGCCCCGATCGCGTGATCTTCCCGGCGACCGAGCGCACGGCCGCCGTCACGAAGCTCGACGTCGTCCGCTACTACCTCGCCGTCGGGGACGGGATCATGCGGGCGCTCGCGCGGCGCCCGACGACGCTCGAGCGCTGGCCGAAGGGCGTCCACCCGGGCATCGTCGTCTCGACGCGCGAAAAGGGCGGTGGCGACGCGTTCTTCCAGAAGCGCGTCCCGCGCGGCGCGCCGGAGTACCTCCGGACCGCGCGGATCCAATTCCCGTCGGGCCGCCACGCGGATGAGATCTGTCCGACGGAGGTCGCGGTCGTGGGCTGGGCGGCGCAGATGGGGACGATTACGTTCCATCCCTGGCCCGTGCGCGACGACGACGTCGACCACCCGGACGAGCTGCGCCTCGACCTCGATCCGCAGCCGGGCACGGACTTCGCCGACGCGGTGCGCGTGGGTGCGACGGCACGGCAGCTCCTCGAGGAGCTCGGCTACACCGGCTTCCCGAAGACCTCCGGCGGGCGCGGCGTGCACATCTACGTCCGGATCCAGCCGCGCTGGAGCTTCACAGACGTCCGCCACGCCGCAATTGCGTTCGGCCGCGAACTCGAGAGGCGGCTGCCGGGCCAGGTGACGACGAACTGGTGGAAGGAGGAGCGCGGCGAGCGGATCTTCGTCGACTACAACCAGAATGCGCGCGACCGCACGATCGCGTCGGCGTACAGCCTGCGGCCGAAGCCGGGTGCGCCGGTGTCGGCGCCGGTCGAGTGGGACGAGCTCCCGGAGGTCGAGCCCGAGGACTTCACGCTCGCGACGGTGCCGGCGCGGTTCGCTTCGATCGGCGATCCACATGCCGCCATCGATGAGGTGGCGCACTCACTGCAGCCGCTGCTCGACATGTACGAGCGCGACGAGGCCGAGGGCCGCGGCGGCGACATGCCGTATCCGCCCGACTACCCGAAGATGCCGGGCGAGCCGAAGCGCGTGCAGCCCTCGCGGGATCGGGACCGCCCGCGGGACTGAGTCAGCTCTGGTTCGGCGCCTGGGGGATCTTCTTGGCTCCGCGCCTGGGTGCCGGGGCGGACGGCGGCGGCACGACCGGGCCGATGTCCCCGTCCGGCGCCTCGTCGAGATCGACGATGACCGGGGCGTGGTCGCTGGGCCCTTTGCCCTTGCGGGCGTGACGGTCGATCCAGGCGGCCTCCACGCGGTCGGCGACCGGCCCGCTCGCCAGCACGAGGTCGATGCGCATGCCCAGGTCCTGGTGGAACATGCCGGCGCGGTAGTCCCAGTACGTGAAGACCCGCTGCTCGTCGGGCCAGTGGTCGCGGACGACGTCCTTGAGACCGAGGCTCTGAAGGCTTGCGAGCGCCTCGCGCTCGCGCGGGGTGACGTGGGTCTGGCCGAGGTACGCGTCGGGGTCGAAGACGTCCTCGTCGGTTGGTGCGATGTTCATGTCGCCGCAGACGACCGTGGCGTCCGGGCCCGCGGCGATCTGGTCGCGCAGGGCGGCGAGCCAGGCGAGCTTGTACTCGTAGTGCTCCGAGTCGGGGACGCGCCCGTTCGGCACGTAGACCGAGACGACGCGGATGCCGTCGCAGGTCGCGGAGACCGCGCGCGCCTCGGGATGTGGGAAACCCGGAGCGCCGGCGAGGCCGGTTTCGACGTCCTCGAGGCCCACCTTGGAGAGGATCGCGACGCCGTTCCACGTCGGCTCGCCGTGGGCGGCCACGTCGTAGCCGCGGGCGGCGAGCTCGTCGCCGAGCAGGGCGGTGAACGCGTCGTCGGCGAGCTTCGTCTCCTGCAGGCAGACGACGTCGGGCCGGCGCTGGTCGAGCCAGGGCAGAAGGCGCGGGACGCGCTGCTTGACGGAGTTGACGTTCCAAGTGGCGATGCGCACTCGCGGGGGTCACGGTAGCGCGGGTGCGTGCGCGCCACGACCCGCGCCGCGGGCAATCGCTACCCACGCACCGTCCGCCAGGACTCCCACGTGATCCGCAGGATCACCACCGAGATCGCGAGCCCGATCAGCGGATCCGCCACGCCGACGCCGAGCGCCACCACCGCCGCGCTCGCGACGACGCCCAGGCTCACGTAGGCGTCCGCGCGCGCGTGGTTGCCGTCCGCGATCAGCGCCGGGCTATCGAGGCGGCGGCCCGCGCGGGAGCGGACGTGCGCGGCCACGAGGTTCCCGGCGAAGCCGACTGCGCCGGCGATGGCGAGGGCGAGCAGGTGCTCGGGCTCGCGCGGGTCGATCAGGCGCCGCACCGCCTCGGCGCCGGCCACGCAGGCCGAGACGAGGATCGCGAGCACGACCGCGAGGCCGGCGAGCCGCTCGGCGCGCGCCGAGCGCAGCAGGAACGCGATCGCCAGCGGCACCGCGGTGAGCGCGTCGCCCGCATTGTGGATGAGGTCGGCCAGCAGCGCCACGCTGCCGCTCGCGACGAACACGATGGCCTGCACGACCGCGGTGGCGGCGAGCACGGCGAGCGCGACCGCGACCGCTCGCACCCCCGCGCGCGAGCGCTTGATGGCGTCGGCGACGAGGCCGTGGGAATGGCCGTGCGCGGAGCTGGGCCCGGGCGCGTGGCGGCGCGCGGTCGAGGACATCGCCGCTGGGTTGTACCCCGCGCGGTACGGCGCGGCCCGTGGCGGCCGGCGCCGCCGACCGCGCCGGCCGGCGGAGCGTCGTGCACGATCGCGCAGCGCCGTCTTCGGCTGGCCGCTCGTCCGCTTCGCAGGGCTCCACGAGCGGGCCGGTGCGGGTAGCTCCCTGGCCCGGGATCGGGGGGCACGCGAAGGTCTCCGCTGCACTCGAGCACGGAGAAACGCATGAATCCCAAGCGCTGGACGCTCGTCGTGGTGTGTGCCGCCACGGCGATGCTCATGTTGGACATCGCGGTGGTCAACACCGCCCTCTCGCGGATCGCCGAGGACCTGAACACGGGCCTCAGCGGCCTGCAGTGGGTCGTCGACGCCTACACGCTCGCCCTCGCGTCGGTGGTCCTGACCGCCGGCTCGCTGGCCGACCGCTTCGGCCGCCGGCGCCTGTTCACGATCGGCCTGATCATCTTCACCGCCGCCTCCGCCGCCTGCGCGGCGGCGACCGACATCGTGTTCCTCGACGCCGCCCGTGCGGTGCAGGGGATCGGCGCGGCGATCATGTTCGCCGTCTCGCTGGCGATCCTGGCGCACGCGTTCCCCGACCCGCGCGAGCGGACCGGCGCGCTGGCCGCGTACGGCGCGACGATCGGCGGCACCTTCGCCTTGGGCCCGCTCGTCGGCGGCGCGCTCACGAGCGGCATCGACTGGCAGTGGATCTTCCTGATCAACATCCCGCTGGGCATCGCGTGCCTGTGGATCACGTACGCGTACGTCGCCGAGTCGCGCGACCCGCGCGCGCCGCGCGTCGACTGGGCCGGCCAGGTCACGCTCGCGGCCGGCCTGTTCCTCCTCGTGCTCGCGTTCCTGCGCGGCAACGAGGACGGCTGGGGCAGCACGGCGATCGTCGCCGAGTTCGCCGGGGCCGCGGCGCTGCTGATCGCCTTCGTCGCGATTGAGGCCCGCGTGAAGGAGCCGATGCTGCCGCTGAGGCTGTTCCGCAACCCGTCGTTCACCGGCGCGCAGGTCGCCGCGGCGGCCATCTCGGCCACGTTCTTCGCGGTGTTCCTCTACACGACGCTCTACCTGCAGCAGGTGCTCGGCATGTCGCCGATCGAGGCGGGCCTCGCCTACCTGCCCGCGACCGTGGTGATCTTCCTCGTCTCCGGCGCGACCGCCAACCTGGGCGAGAAGGTCTCGCCCCGCGTCATGGTCGCCGGCGGGCTCGGGCTCGTGGCGGTCGGGATGGCCCTCTCGACGCTGGCCGGCCCGGACTCGTCGTGGACGGCGCTCCTGCCCGGCCTGCTCGTCGCGGGCGTGGGTACCGGCCTGTTCAATCCGGCGCTCACCGCCGTCGCCCTCGGCTCGGCGCCGGTCGAGAAGAGCGGCCTGGCCGCGGGCACGAACGATACGTTCCGCCAGGCCGGCATCGCCGTCGGCGTGGCGGCGCTCGGCGCGCTCGTGCCGGCCGGCGCCGCGTTCGATCCCACGCGGCACGTCGCCTACGTCGAGGGCCTGCACGACGCGCTGTGGGTCGGCGCTGCGGTGGCCGCCGCCGGCGCGGTGGTCGCGGGGATGCTGATCCGCAGCGCCGGGGCGCATCACGCGACGGCGACGCCGAGCGTGGCACGCGAGCTCGCGCCCGAAGCCGCCTGAGGGCGACGAGGCGGCCGCGCCGGGGTGTTGGACCGCCGGGCAGTAGATTGCCCGGCTCATGCCCCGGCGCGCGCTCGTCGTCATCGACATGATCAACACGTACGACCACGAGGACGCCGAGCGCCTGCGCCAGAGCGCCGAGCGGGCGGTCCCCGTGATCGGGCGGCTGGTGGAGCGCGCCCGCGACGCGGGCGCGCCCGTCATCTACGTCAACGACAACTTCGGCCAGTGGCGCTCGGACCAGGACGCGCTCGTGAAGGACGCGCTCGCCGGCGAGCACGCGTCGCTCGTGGAGCCGATCGTCCCCGACGACGAGGCGATGTTCGTCGTCAAGGCGCGCCACTCGATCTTCTACGAGACGCCGTTCGAGTACCTGCTGCGCTCGCAGGAGATCGACGACATCGTGCTGACCGGGCAGGCGACCGAGCAGTGCATCCTCTACTCGGCGCTCGACGCCCACATCCGCCACATCCCGGTGCTCGTGCCCCGCGACGCCGTCGCGCACATCCACGAGGACCTCGCCGAGGCCGCGCTGCGGATGATGGAGCTCAACATGGAGGCGGAGGTCGTCGAGGCCGGTGAGGTGACCTTCTAGGTCAGGCGCGTTTCGAGCGCGGCGAGGCGCGCGGCGAGCGCCCCGACCGCCGCGGCCAGGTCCGGGTCCTGCGGGGTGTGGACGATCTCGAGCTTGATGCCGTCGGGGTCGCGGAAGAAGACGGCGTAGTAGCCGGGCGAGTAGTCGTAGTCGCGCGGCTCGCTCTCGATCTCGGCGCCCTGCTCGAGCAGCCATGCGGCGCGCTCGTCGACCATCGCGCGCGACGTGGCCGTGAACGCAACATGGTGGACGCCCACCCCGTAGCGGTTGTACGGGACGCCGTGCGCGTCCGACTGCGCCTCGCGCAGCCCGGTCCCGCCGCCGCTCGCCACGTGGTTGAGGTAGGCGACGCGCTCGCCGCGCTCCCCCTCGATCGCGCTCTCCTCGACGTAGCCGAGCGGGCGTAGCAGGCCGCGGTAGAAGGCGAGGCTGCGCTCGAGCGACGTGACGGCGAGGTCGAGGTGGGGGATCGCCTCCATCTAGGGGGAGACCGTGCGGCGGAACAGCCAGCCGCACAGGACGGCCACGAGCGCCGCGAGCACCGGCACGCCGAAGCCCAGGATGTCGACGATCGCGAGCACGAACGTGACCACGGCGATCACCGCGGCGGCGCCGCCCGCCAGCACGAGCTTGTAGGCGCGCTCCTCGCGCGTGCGGCGCGGTGTGCGGTTCGGGCGGGGGGTGAGATCGGTCATCGCGGGGCGTCCTCGGGCCGGTGGTCGGGTTCCGGAACGGTAGCCGCGCGCGCGCCGCGGCGGCGCATCGCGCGCCGCGGACGGCGGTAGCCTCGGCGGCGATGCGAAGGCTGGCGCCATGGGCGGCCCTCGCCGCCGCCACGGGCGCCACCGGGTGGGCGCTCGGCGAGGCGGGGCTGCCCTCGTCGTACCTGTTCGCCGGGCTCCTCGTCGGCCTGGCGGTCGCGATCGCGAAGCCCGACCGGCTCGCCGTGCCCGAGCGGGGCTTCGCCGCGGCGCAGGTGGTGACCGGCGTGACGCTCGGCGCATATCTCCAGGCGAGTGCGCTGAGCGCGCTCGGCGGCGACTGGCTGCCCGTGCTCCTCGCGAGCGCCGCGACGCTCGGCCTGAGCCTGGCGGCCGGCTGGGCGCTCGGGCGGTTCACCGCGACCGACACGCGGACCGCCGCGCTCGGCATGGTCGCCGGCGGCGCGTCGGGGATCGTGGGCATGGCCGACGACCTCGGCGGCGACGACCGGATCGTCGCGTTCATGCAGTACGCGCGCGTGCTCATCGTCGTGCTGCTCACGCCGCTGCTCGTGCCGATCGCGTTCGCCGGCGAGCACGCGACCGGGCATGCGGTGATCGAGACGGGGACGGTCCTCGGCGACCCGAGCGGCTGGCTGCTCACCCTCGCGCTCGCGCCCGCCGGGGTGCTTCTCGGCCGGCTCGTCCGGCTGCCCGCCGGGATGCTGCTCGGGCCGATGATCCTGTCCGGCGCGGTCACCGTGCTCGGCGGCGACTTCGCCGTCCCGCCGGTCCTGCGCGAGGTCGCCTTCGCCGTGATCGGCCTGCGCATCGGGCTGCGCTTCACCGTTGCGACGGTGCGGCTGGTCGGCCGGCTGCTCGTGCCGGTGACGATCTGCATCCTCGGGCTGCTCGTCGCCTGCTTCGGGCTCGCCGTCGCGCTGCACCTCACCACGTCGGCGTCACTGCTCGACGCCTACCTGGCCACCACGCCGGGCGGTCTCTACGCCGTCGTCGCGATCGCCTTCGGCACCGGCGCCAATGCGACGTTCATCGTGGCCGTCCAGGGCTTGCGCGTGATCGTCATGGTGTTGCTCGCGCCGGTCATGGTGCGCTGGCTCGTGCCGCGCCCGACCTGAGGGTCTGCGGACCTCCGCAGCGCGATGCGGCGCGTCCTTCCCACCGGGTCTCCGGCCCGACGCCTCACCATCTGCGGGGAGAGGACGCTCGCGCCGTGATCTCCGCCGTCAACCCGACCTTCGCCTCCGCCTGGCCGACCGGCTGGGAGGACGTCGAGGTGGTCGACAGCGTGCTGGTGGCCGATCCGCCCGACTGCCGCGAGCGACCGGCGTGCGGGCCCGCCGCGGCGACGATGTACGACGCCTCAGGCCGCGTCGCGCTCGAAGGCCGGTTCGGCCGGCTGGTGTCCGTGCTCGCCTGAGGGCCGGCGCACGAGCGCCAGGCGCGGGGCGGGCGGCGCCGTCGTCGTCGTGCCCCGGGCGCCGGTGAGCTCCCACAGCCACAGCGCGACGCCGGCCGCGGCGAACGCGCCGCCGAGGGCGACGACCGCGGTCCAGCCGCTGGCGGCGTACGCCATCGCGGCCAGCGCCGAGCCGACGGTGCCGCCGGCGAAGAACGACGACATGTAGGCGGTCGTGATGCGGCTGCGCGCGCTGGCGTCGAGCGCGTAGATCTCGCTCTGGTTCGTGACGTGCAGGGCCTGTGCGCCGCCGGTGATGAGGACCGCGGCGGCGGCGAGGGCGACGATATGCGTCGCGCCGGCGAGTGCGAGCACGAGCCCGACGACGATGAGGCCGAGGTACGCGCCCGTGGCGAGCCGGACGTGGCCGCTGTCGGCGAAGCGGCCGACGTAGGGGGCGGCGAACGCGGCCGGGATGGCGATGAGCGAGAAGATCCCGATCGCGGCCTCGCCGAAGCCGTAGGGACCTGACGCGAGCAAGAAGGCGAGCGTGGTCCAGAACACGCTCATCAGGGCGAACGCGAGCGCGCCGTAGGCGGCCCGCAGGCGGAGCACCGGCTCGCGGGCGACGAGCGTGCCGATCGAGCCCAGGAGCCGGCGGTAGGGCACCGACACCGTGGGCGCCAGGTGCGGCAGGCGGCGCGAGAGCAGCGCGGCGAGCGCGACCATCGCGACCGCGCCGAGCCAGAACATCGCGCGCCAGCCCGCGGCCTGGGCGACCAGGCCGGCGAGAGTCCGTGACAGCAGCGTGCCGACCATGAGCCCGGTCATGACCGAGCCCACGATCCGGCCGCGCTCGGCGTCGGGCGCGAGGGTCGCGGCGAACGGGACGAGGATCTGTGCCACCACGGACGTGATGCCGACCGCGGCGAGCGCGAGGCCGAGCGCGCCCAGTCCCGGCGCCACCGCGGCGCCGGCCAGGCCGAGCGCGGCGACGAGCAGCGCGCCGGTGATGAGGCGGCGGCGGTCGACGAGGTCGCCCAGCGGCACGAGCAGCACGAGGCCCGCGGCGTAGCCGAGCTGGCCGACCGTGACGAGCAGACCGGTGGCGGCGGGGCCGGCGTGCAGGTCGCGCGCGATCGCATCGAGCAGCGGCTGGACGTAGTACGTGTTGCCGACGCTGAGGCCGCACGCGGTCGCGAGGAGGATCACGAGGGAGCGCTTCACTGCATCTCATAATCGTCCAGAGTTTGATCTTCTCTTACGAATGTTCTTGCTGGCACTCATCTTGTGAGAAGATCAATTGCCGAGGACCATGGAACTGCGCCAGCTCGAGCACTTCGTCGCCGTTGCCGAGGAGCGCCACTTCACGCGCGCGGCGCGGCGGGTCCACATCGTCCAGTCCGGGCTGTCGGCGTCGATCCGCGCGCTCGAGCGCGAACTCGGGGCGGCGCTCTTCGCGCGCTCCACACGGCGCGTCGAGCTGACCGAGGAGGGGCGCGCGCTGCTGGAGGAGGCGCGCGCCGTCCTGGCGGCGGCCGATCGTGCCCGCGACGCCGTCGCCGCCGTGCGGGGGCTGCTCCGCGGGCGGCTGTCGGTCGGCGTCATGCAGCGCGTCGCGGGCGTCGACCTGCCCGCCACCCTCGGCCGCTTCCGCGAGCGTCATCCCGACGTCGAGATCCGCCTTCGCCAGGCCGGCGCCACCGTGCTGGCCGACGACGTGCGCGCGGCGCGGCTGGACTTCGCGTTCGTCGCGGTGCCGGCCGCGCAGCTGCGCGGCGTCGCGCGCACGCCGCTCGTGGCCGAGCCGATGCTGCTCGCGTGCGCGCCCGGGCACCGTCTCGCGGACCGCCGCCCGGTGCGGCTGTCCGCGCTCGCCGACGAGGACTTCGTCGAGTTCCAGCAGGGCTGGGGCGTGCGCATCGTGCTCGACCAGGCGTTCGCGGCGCTCGGGATCGAGCGGCGGATCGTGTGCGAGGTCAACGACACGCCGACGCTGCTGGACCTGGTCGCGCACGGCCTCGGCGTCGCCGTCGTCCCGCGGGTGCTGGCGGCAGGTCGCGGCGACATCGCGGTCGTCGACCTCCAGGACCGCGCGCCGCAATGGGAGGTCTCGCTGGTGACCCGCGAGGACGGCGGACTGAGCGCGCCGAGCCGCGCCTTCCTCGCGATGCTCGACCTGCCGGTCCAACCGGCGGCGCCTGACGCGCGACCGGAGGTCGAGGCCCACTCGACCGAAGGCTGAGATTTCGTGCGCTCGGCCGCGGTTGGGCCTTACGGTGCGGCCGTGGACGTCGTTCGCCTCGTCGCGGTGACGAGCGCTCGCTGAGCTCTCGCCTGCAGCGCGTACTCGCGGTGTTGCCGCCCGAATGCACGGTGCTGCGCTTCACGTACTGGTACACGGGCCGCCCGCCGGTGCACGAGGCCGTCGTGCGGCGGGGGGGCGGCGGCGTAGGGGGCGCCTCAGGCGCGCGCGAAGAACGCGCAGATCGCCGCGGCGGCGCTCGGCCCGCGCGCGTCGGTGTACGAGCCCCCGGGCGCGCCGCCGGACCAGGCGTGCCCGAGGCCCTCGACCTCGAGGTGCTCTACCAGCGGGCGGCCGTCGTCGTCCGTCCACCGCCGCCGCGTGGCGGCGCGCCCGCCGAGGGCGGCCGGCTCGCGGACGGTGGCGGGCGCGCGCTCGACCCCGACGCCTGCGGCAAGCGCGTTCGTCACCAGCCACTGGCGCGCGGCGTGCTCGCCGTTGACCGGGCAGACGATCGCGTCGGCGGTGCCGTGGATGACGAGCGCGGGAACCGGGCGTGCGCGCGGGCCCATCGCGGCGAGCGCGGCGCGGCCCTGCGCATCGGGGTCGGGCGCGCCGCGCGTCATCGCCGAGGTGGCGGCCGGCAGGCTGCGCGCGCAGCCGTAGGCCAGGCCGGAGTGGATCGCGACGGCGGCGTAGACGTCGGGGTACGTCGCCGCCATGACGGCGGCCATGGCGCCGCCGGCGGACATCCCGGCGATGAAGACCCGGCGCGCGTCGATCGGCGCCCGAGCGCCGTCGCGGGCGAGCGCCCGCGTCGCGCCCGCGATGAACGCAGGCTCGCCGACGCCGCGCGCCTGGTGTCCGGCCGTGAACCAGTTCCAGCAGCACTGCGGGTTGTGCTCGCGCGACTGCTCGGGATACGCGACGACGAAGCCGTGGCGGTCGGCGGCGCGGTTCAGCAGGCTGCCGGCCGAGAACGTGGCTGCCGTCTGCGTGCAGCCGTGCAGCGCCACGACGAGCGGCACCGCGGCGCCGTCGGGAAGGTCCGGCGGCGTGTAGACGAAGACCGACCGCCCCTCGTGGACGAGGCGCCCCCAGGCGCCGCCCGGCGTGTCGGCGGGCGTCGGGGTCGGCGGCACGCCCGCGGGCGCGCCGGGCAGGTCGATCGCCGGGCCGCGTGCGGCCAGCGGCGGAAGGTCGAGCGCCGGGGGCGCGCCCGGTCGCCCGCCCTCGATCACGGCCCGGTTGGAGGCGTACAGGTCGCGCCAGTCGATGGGAGGCATGCGCGCACTATATCAAGCACCGCTTGTGAAATCGATCAGCTTGGCGACCGCGCCGAACGGTCGCCGGCCGGCCGCCTCGCGGGCACGAAGCTGCGGTACACGCTGAGCAGTGCGATGCGCTGCGCCTCGGACAGCTCGGGGTCGGCGATGATCGCGGCCTCGGTGTCGTGGACGAGCGCGCGCCCCTCGCCGGCGTCGAGCACCCCCGCGCGCGCGAGCAGTGCCTCGAGCGACACGTCGAGCGCCCGCGCGATCGCCCCGAGCACCGAGATCGACGGCTCGTGCAGCCCGCGCTCGATCTGGCTCAGGTACGCGTTTGAGACCTTCGCGCGCTCGGCCAGGTCGCGCAGCGAGAGGCCCGCGGTCACGCGCTCGGCGCGGATCGAGGCGCCGAGCACCTCGAGCGTCGCCTTCCAGGTCTCCTCGCCGGCCACGTCCGCATCCTCGCCGTTGAGCGCGCCGGTCGCCTCAGGCCGCGAGCCCCGCGAGCACGCGGTCGAGCCGGATCGGCAGGTCCCGGACGCGGACGCCGGTGGCATGGTGGACCGCGTTGGCGACCGCCGCGGCGGTGCCGACGATCCCGATCTCGCCGATGCCCTTCGCGCCCATCGGGTTGAGGTGCGGGTCCTCCTCCTCGATCCACGTCGCCTCGATGTCGCCGATGTCGGCGAAGACGGGCACGTGGTATTGCGCAAGGTCGTGGTTGAGGTAGTCGCCGAACTCGAGGTCGAGCACGCTCTCCTCGTGCAGCGCCATCGAGACGCCCTGCGTCATGCCGCCGATGAACTGCGAACGCGACGTCAGCGGGTTGAGGATGCGCCCGCAGGCGAACACGCCGAGCATCCGCGCGACACGCACCTCGCCGGTGTCGGCGTTCACGCGCACCTCGCAGAACTGGGCGCCGAACGCGTGGCGCGCGTACCTCTCCTGGGCCTTGATCTCCTCCGTCGTGTCGGCCTGCGCCTGGACCCCCTCGGGCGGCAGGTCGCCCGCGTGCTCGGCCAGGCGCTCACGCAGCGCCTCGATCGCGCGCACGATCGCCGAGCCCCACGAGGTGGTGCCCATCGACCCGCCGGCCAGCATGGCGAACGGCAGGGCGCTGTCGCCGATCTCCACGCGCACGCGCTCGGGTGGCACCTCGAGCGCGTCGGCGGCGATCTGGAGCAGCACCGTGCGCGCGCCCGTGCCGATGTCGGCCGCGCCGATGCCGATCACGAACGTCCCGTCCGGGAGCGCGCGCGCGAACGCCGCGGACGGCGCCCGCCGCGCCGGGTACGTCGACGACGCCACGCCGGTCCCGACCAGCCACGGCCCGTTGCGCCGGGCGCCGGGCGTGGGGTCGCGGCGCTCCCAGCCGAAGCGCGCGGCGCCCTCGCGCAGGCACGCGACGAGCCCGCGCGAGCTGAACGGCAGCCCCGTCTCGGGGTCGGTCTCGGGCTCGTTGCGCGCCCGCAGCTCGATCGGATCCAGGCCCAGCTCGATCGCGAGCTCGTCCATGGCCGACTCGAGCGCGTACATCCCCGGCGTCTCGCCGGGCGCGCGCATCCACGACGGCGTCGGCACGTCGAGCGCGGCGACGCGGTGCGACGTGCGGCGCGTCTGCGAGGCGTACATCATCCGGCTCGGCACCGCGGTCTGCTCGGCGAACTCGCGCACCGTCGACGTCTGCTCGGCGACCTCGTGCGCCAGCGCCAGCAGGCGCCCGCCGGCGTCGGCGCCGAGCCGCAGGCGCTGGATCGTCGGAGTGCGGTAGCCGACGAACGCGAACATCTGCTGACGCGTCGCGGCGAGCTTCACCGGGCGGTCCACGTGCTTCGCCGCCAGCGCGGCGGCGATCGCCGTCGGCCGCGGCGTCCCCTTCGAGCCGAAGCCGCCGCCGACGTGTGGCGAGATCACCCGCACGCGCTCGGGCGGCAGGTCGAACACGGCGGCGATGGTGTCGCGGGCGCGCGGCGCGCCCTGGGTCGAGTCGTACAGCGTCAGGCCGCCGTCCCGCCACACCGCGAGCGTGGCGTGCGGCTCGAGCGGGTTGTTGTGCTCGGCCGGCGTGGTGTACGTGCGGTCGACCACCACGTCTGCCCGCGCGAGCGCCGCGTCGACGTCGCCCTCCTCCGTGTCGGTCTCGAAGTTCGGGTTGACCTTCGGCGGCTTGTAGAGCTTCGGGTGGTCGTCGCGCAGCTCGACGTCGTGCGGCTCTGCCTCGTAGGCGACGTCGAGGAGCGCGGCCGCGTCGCGCGCGACCTCGAGGCTGTCGGCGATCGTCAGCGCGACGATCTGCCCGCGGTAGGCAACGCGCCGCGACTGCAGCACCGCGAGCTCGCCGTCCTCGACCTCGCCGAGATCGGGAGCGTTCTCGTGCCAGAGCACGCCGAGCACGCCGGGCAGGCGGAGCGCGCGCGCCGCGTCGACCCGGCGCACCGCACCGCTGGCGATGGTGGCCTGCACGATCCACGCGTACACCGCGCCCTCGATCTCGTGCTCGTAGGCGTAGGCCGCCTCGCCGGTGACCTTCTCGCGGCCCTCGACGCGGGTCACCGCGGCGCCGAGCGTGGTGGGGGCGACGGTCGTGGCCATCAGCGCGCCTCGCAGAGCTCGGCGAGGGTGGCGACGAGCAGGTTGCGCGCGAGCGGCACCTTGAAGGCGTTGTCGGGCAGCGGCTCGGCGTGCGCGAGCTCCGCGTCGGCCGCGCGGCCGAAGCTCTCGGCCGTGGCCGGCGCGCCGCGCAGCGCCTCCTCGGCGAGCGACGCGCGCCACGGCGCGTGGGCCAGCGCGCCGAGCGCGATCCTGCAGTCGGCGACGTGCCCGTCGGCGACGTCGACCGCGGCGGCCACGGACGCGACGGCGAACGAGAACGACGCCCGCTCGCGCACCTTGCGGTACGTCGAGCGCGCCCCGGGCGGAAGCGGCGGGAGCTCGATGGCCGTGATGAGCTCGCCGGGCTGGAGGACGGTGTCGCGCTGCGGCTCGTCGCCCGGCAGCCGGTGCAGGCCCGGCATGGGGACGCGGCGGGCGCCGGCGGGTCCGGTGACGGCGACGTCGGCGCCGATCGCGGCCAGCGCGACGGCCATGTCCGACGGATGCGTGGCCACGCACGCCTCCGAGTGGCCGAGGATCGCCAGGTTGCGGTGCTCGCCGTCGCGCGCCGGGCAGCCCGAGCCCGGGCGGCGCTTGTTGCAGGGCTTCGACACGTCCTGGAAGTACGCGCAGCGCGTGCGCTGCAGCAGGTTCCCGCCGATCGTGGCGACGTTGCGCAGCTGGCCCGAGGCGCCCGACAGCAGCGATCGCGCGAGCAGCGGGTAGCGCTCGCGCACGGCCGGGTGCGCGGCCAGGTCGCTGTTGCGCACGGCCGCTCCGATGCGCAGCCCGCCCCCCGGCAGCTCCTCGATCGTGTCGTGCGGCAGCCGCGAGACGTCGACGAGGCGCGCCGGCGTCTCGACGCCCAGCTTCATCAGGTCGACGAGGTTCGTGCCGCCCGCGAGGTACATCGCCCCCGGCTCCGCGACCGCCGCGACGGCGGCGGCCACGTCGGCGGCGCGCTCGTACTCGAAGGGCCTCATCGTGCGACCTGCGCGATCGCCGGGACGATGTTCGCGTAGGCGCCGCACCGGCACAGGTTGCCGTTCATGCGCTCGCGGATCTCGTCGTCGTCGAGCGCGGGGGCCGCCGTCAGGTCGCCCGTGACTGCGCTGGGCCAGCCCGCGCGCGCCTCCTCGATCATCCCGACCGCCGAGCAGATCTGGCCCGGCGTGCAGTACCCGCACTGGAACGCGTCCTGCTCGATGAAGGCGTCCTGGAGGGGGTGCAGGGCGTCGCCATCGGCGAGCCCCTCGACGGTCGTGACGTCGACGCCGTCGAGCGTCACGGCGAGGAGCAGGCACGCGTTCGCGCGCCGCCCGTCCACCAGGACGGTGCACGCGCCGCACTGGCCGTGATCGCAGCCCTTCTTCGAGCCCGTGCGGCCCAGGTGCTCACGGAGCGCGTCGAGCAGCGTCGTCCGGGTGTCGACGTGAAGCGCGTGGTCGGCGCCGTTGATGCGGAGGGTGACGTCGGCGAAGTGGGTCACGTGCGGCATTCTCCCGCCTCGGCGCCGTCGGCCGGTTCCCGCGTGCGTCATTCGGGTCGAAACCGCAGACCTCCATCCGCAATTCGCGCAGGTCGCTTTACAACGCCGACGCGTTGGGTAGATTGGGGCCCGTCGTTGTGACCAGCCGAACGCTCCCCGGCCCTACCGGTGAGCGACGGGGGAACCAAAGGCCACCTCGGTGGCCCGGGGCGAATCGCCGGTGCAAGCCGGCGTAGCGCGGCCCTTTCGCGCGAGCCCGACAGCTAACCCCGTAGGCGCGAAAAAGGGGGTTTGAAGTGCTCAGTCGTCTGAGGCTGCTGGGGCCTGCCCTGGTGGCTTTCGTGCTCGCGCCCGCCGCGACCGCTGCCGCGTGCACGGACGCGAACTCGCCGGCCTCGTCAGTGCCCCACCGCGCCTACGCGCGCGGCGTCGAGTGCGTGCTCAATGCGCAGCGCGCCGCCCGTGGCCTGCGACCGCTCCGCCACGACCGCCGCCTCGCGCGCGCCGCGGCGCGCCTGTCGCACTCGATGGTGAGCCAGCGGTTCTTCGGACACGTCTCGCCGGCGGGCTCGACGCCCGACGACCGCGCGCGGGCGGCCGGCTACACCCGTGGGGGGCTCGGCGAGACGATCGGCTGGGGCTCGGGCGAGCGGGCGACCCCGGCCGCGATCGTCGACCAGTGGATGCAGTCGCCACCGCACCGGGCGATCATCCTGGACGGTCGCTTCCGCCGGGTCGGCCTCGGCGTGGCCATCGGCTCGCCCGTGGGCGGGCCCGCGGGCGCGACGGTGACGGCCGACTTCGGGGCATGAGCGCGCGCCGCGGGTGTCCGCTGTGCGTCTCGCGTCGCCCCTCGTGCGCCGGCGCCGCGCGCCTGCGACGCCCGGCGCGCCGGCCCGAACGGCGGGGCTGCCATCGCGCGGAGGCCGCCGGGGCGTGACCACGGTCAGCCGGTGCGCAGCACGCGCGCGACCTCGGCGAGGCCATCGAGCTGCGCAAGGTGCGCGTACAGCGGCGCGAGCACGAGCTCTTCGGCGCCCGCGCCGGCCAGCCGCCGCAGCTGCGCTGCGCAGTCCTCGGTCGTGCCCGCCACCGCGACGCGCTCGCCCAGCCCCGGTGCCGCGTACATCGCGTCGAGGATGCCCGCGAGCCGGCGTCGCGCGACCTCGGCGTCGTCCTCCACGGCGATGTAGACCCGCTTGGCGATCGTGAAGCGCGCGCGCTGGCGGCCGGCGGCCTCGAGCTCGCGGGCGACGACGGCAGCCTGCTCGACGAAGTCGTCGATCGACGACGAGCCCGACCCGATCCATCCGTCGCCGAGCCGCGCCGCGCGGCTCAGCGCGGCCGGCGCGCCGCCGCCGAACCACACGGGCGGGCCGGGGCGCTGGATCGGCTTGGGCTCGAGCGGAACACCGGTGAAGTGGTACAGGTCGCCGTCGTGGTGCGCCGCGCCCTGGGCCCACAGCGCGCGCATGACCTCGAGCCCCTCGACGAGCCGGCGCACCGGCCGATCCGCCGCGAGCCCGAGGCCGGCCAGCGTGTCGGCATCCTCGACGCGGCCGAGCCCGACGCCGACGGTGAGCCGCCCGGCGCTGAGGCGGTCGATCGTCGCGAGCTCGCGCGCGAGGATCGCCGGGTTGCGCCGGGGCAGCACGATCACCGCCACGCCGAGGCGCGCCGCCTCCGTGACCGCCGCCACGTGGCTGAGCGTGTGGAGCGCGTCGAGCAGCGGCCAGTGCGCGGTGCGGTTGCCGGGCGGGCTGTCGAGCGTCCACAGCCCGGAGAACCCGAGCGCCTCCGCCCGGATGGCGTAGGCCGCGACCGCGCGCGGGTCGTCGCCCTCGAGCGTCTGGGGCAGGCCCACCGCGAGGCGCGGGGACGATGCACCGGCGGCGGTGACGGCCACGCCGCACACCGTATCCGCCTCTGGGCGTTCGCGGCATTGGCCGATATGATTGCGCCAGCAACTACTCTCCTCGACCGCCCGAACATTCCGCCATGAAGCCGATCACCGACCGCCCGCGCCGCTCGACCACCGGCGCCGCGCTCGCCGACGCGACGCGCCTCGGCGCCGTTCACCTCACCGTCACCGACCTCGACCGCTCCGTGGCCTACTACGGGGACGCGATCGGCCTCCGGCTCCACCGGCGGGACGGCCGCGTCGCCGCGCTCGGCGCCGGTGCCGAGGACGTGGTCGTCCTGCACGAGGACGCCGCCGCTCGCCGCGCGGGCCGCCACGCCGGGCTTTACCACGTCGCCCTCTTGTATCCGTCGCGCGAGGAGCTCGCGCGCGCGGCCGTGCGGCTCGTCGCCACCCGAGTGCCGATCCAGGGCGCCTCGAACCACGGCACGCACGAGGCGATCTACCTGCCCGATCCCGACGGCAACGGCCTCGAGCTCGCGGCCGACTTCCCGCGCGAGCAGTGGCCCGACATCTCCGGGCCCGAGGGCTACGGCGGCGGCCCCGCGCCGCTCGACCTCGAGGGCCTCCTCGACACGGTCGCGGGCGAAGCGCCCACTCGCCACGCCGCGCCCGGCCTGAAGGTCGGCCACGTGCACCTGCACGTCGGTGATCTCGACGCGGCGACGCCGTTCTACCGCGACGGCCTCGGGTTCGAGGTCATGACCGACCTCGGCACCGCCGTGTTCCTCTCGGCCGGCGGCTACCACCACCACGTGGGCGTCAACGTCTGGCGGGGCCGCGGCGTGCCGCCCGCGCCCGCCGACGCCGTCGGCCTGCGGCACTGGACGCTCGTCGTCGACGGCGAGGACGAGCTCGCCGCGGTCCGCGAGCGCCTGCTCGCGAGCGGCGCGCCGGTCGAGCCGCAGCCCGACGGACTGCTGACGCGCGACCCGTCGGGCACGGCCGTGCTCGTCGTGGCCTGAGGCCGCGCCCGCGGCTGGCCGCCGCGCTGCACGCCGGTCTCACTCCGCGGGGTCGGCGCTCGCGTCCGGCTCCGGGAAGCGCCGGCACGCGCCGTCGCGCTCCGCCGGCGTGGGGCACGCCCCCGTGGTCACGACGCGCTGCGCCTGCGCGGCGCCCGAGACCGGCTCGACCGCGATCAGGTCCGCCGCCTGCAGGGCGCGCACGTCAGGCGCGAAGTGCAGGTCGCCGAGGCCGACCTCGTCGCGCCCGACCCCGTAGATCCCGGACGCCCCCGCGGTCCCGGCGTCGACGACCGTGATCGCGCCGTAGCTCGTGACGTGCTGGCGGTGGTCGTGACCGGTGAGGATCGCGAGCGGGCGATCCTCGCCGCGGGCCTGCAACGTGGCCGCGAGCCACTGCGCGAGCCCGTTCTGGTGCATCAGCACGACGTCGGGGCGGCGGTCGAGGCCGTCGAACCAGCGCAGCAGCTGGCGCCGGGCGCGCTCCACCGCCTGCTCGGCGTCGGGCAACTCGGAGAAGGAGAAGATCCGGCGCGGGTCGCCGGGATCGGGGCCGCGCCACTCCTGCGGGTCGTCGAAGCCCGCCACCCGCAGCCCGGCGACCTCGACCGACTCGGCGCCGTGGCGGCCGTCGGGCCGCAGGACGCCCTCGCGCGTCAGCACCGTCACGCCGCGGCGCGCGAGCGTGCGCATGAACGCCGTCGAGTCGTGGTTGCCCGACACGGCGACGACCTCGCGCCCCAGCCGCGCCACGGCGCCGCCGAGCAGCCTCGCCTCCGCCCGGCTGCCGGTGTTGCCGAAGTCGCCGACGAAGAAGACGGGCTTGTCGCGCGCGTAGTCGCGCAGCGAGTCGAGCACGAGGCGGTTGTTGTGCAGGTCCGAGGCCAGCAGCGCCGGACGCGTCGCGTCGAGGCGTCCCGCGGCCGGGTCGGCCAGCAGCGAGGCGAAGCCGCGCACCGCGCCCTGGACCTTCGTCGTGTAGCCGTCGCCGGCCGCGCGCGCGTTGGTGGCCGCGTCGAGGAGCTGGACGAGCTCGGCGCCGCGCGCGTAGAACGTTGGGTGGTCGAACGCGCGCTCGTCGAAGCTCGCCTGCGCGCGCCAGACCGTGGCACCGCACACGAGCGCGGCGACCGCGACGACGGCCACCGGAGCGCCGGCGACGACGGCGCGCCGGCGCACCCCCACCGCCGCGAGCGTGAGGCCGAGCATCGCCGCGAGCAGCGCCGCGCCGCCGAGCGCGAACCGCACCGTTCGGAGCACCGTGCGCCGGACCGCCGTGCGGAGCCCGGCCTCCGCCGCGCGGACCGGCTCCTCCTCGCCGCTGGCGGCGCGCAGCACGACGTCCCGGTCGACCGTCCGCGGCTCGATGTGGAGCTTCATCGGCGCGCGGAACGCGTGCGCCCGCACGCCCCAGTCGGCGAGCGGCACGTACGCCTCGACCTGTCCATGCGCGGCCGGCGTGACGCGCACCGACACCCGGCCCAGCTCCGTTTCGTACTCGCCCGGGCTGGCGATGCGCAGCCCCAGCCACACGCCCGCGAGCGCGAGCGCCAGGATGACGAGGAGGCCGCCGAGGGCGAGGCCGGCGCGATGCGCCCGGCGCCGGCCGCGCGGCGATGGTGCGCCGTCGTTCACCCCCACGACGGTAGGACACGAGCGCGGCCGCCTCGCCGGCCGCTGCCGCGGACCGCCGCGTGCCTACCGCGCGGGCGCCTCGGCGCGCCCTGCCCG
>DATAAR010000209.1:0-1606 GCA_036259975.1 Solirubrobacteraceae bacterium
CGCAGGAGGTCGACGGCGGCGCTGAGGGCGTCGCCGGTCGCGGTCGCCCCGTCGGCCACCTGCCCGTCGATCACGCTGCGCGCGTCGTCGTGGTTCTGGCTCGGCGCGCGGATCGCGTCGGGGAAGTCGGAGAACGCCACCGCGCCGACCCGCATCGCGTCGGGGAGCCGGTCGATGAACGTGCGCGCGGCGCGCTTGGCAGCCGTCATTCGGTCGGGGTCCACGTCCTCGGCCAGCATCGAGCGCGAGTGGTCGCTCACGAGCACGACGGACGCCCGCTCGACCGGCACGGCGACGGTCTTCTGCGGCTTGGCCAGCGCCACCACGAGCGCGCTGATCGCCGCGAGCGCCAGGAGCGCCGGCAGGTAGCGCCGCCAGGCCGGCACGACCGCCCCCGCCAGCCTGAGCGCCGGCGCCGCCGTGAAGCGGACCGCGTAGCGGCGCGCCCGCCGCCGGCTCACGACCAGCGCGAGCAGCAGCAACGGGACGACCAGTAGCGCGAACAGGAACGTCGGCTCGGCGAAGCCGTCGGGGAGGCTCAACGCAGCCTCCGCCCCAGCTCGCGCAGCCAGTCGTCGCCGGTCGACAGCACGATGTGCTCGACGCGCAGGCTGCGCAGCGCGGTCGCGACGTCCTCGCGCCGCTCGGCCTCGATCGCCTCGAAGCGCTCGCGCACCAGCCGCCGCGAGGTGTCGACCTCCACGCGCTCGCCGGTCTCGGGGTCCACGAGCGCGAGCCGCCCGACCGCGGGCACCGACGCCTCGCGCGGGTCGCGGATCTCGATCGCCACCATCGAGTGCCGCATGGCGAGCGCGCCGAGCGGGCGCTCCCAGGCCTCCTGGTCGCGGAAGTCCGAGACCACCACCACGAGGCCCGGCTGACCGGCCACCTTGCGGATGTGGTTGAGCGCGCGCGCCAGCGACTGCGGGTCGCCCAGCCCGTCGGGCGCCACGCCGCCCTCGAGCGCGCGCCGCACCGCCATCACGCCGGGCTTGGACGCCCGCGGCCGCTGCAGCCGCGCGTCGCCCGCGCCGAACGTGAGCAGCGCCACCCGGCCCGCCCGCCGCACGGCGAGCCGGGCCATCACGATCGCGACGCCCTCGGCCACGTCGGACTTGAGCCGGTTCGCGGTGCCGAACGCCATCGACGGCGACACGTCGACCACGAGCCAGGTCGTCAGCGTCCGCTCCGGCACGTGCAGGCGCACGTACGGCTCGCCGGTGCGCGCCGTGGCGGCCGCGTCGATGTGCCGCACGTCGTCGCCGGGCTCGTACGGCCGCAGCTGCGCCAGCTCGGTGCCGAGGCCGAGCCCCGCCGCGCGGCGGTCGCCCGGCAGCGCGCCCGAGGCGCGGTGAGCCACCGGCGTGTCCAGCACCTCCACGAGGCGCTGCGGCATCGGCCCCGGGCCCTGGCGGGCCGCGGGGATCTCGAGCGGCGGCTGCCTCACCCGGCCACCTGCGCCGGGGGCGGCGGGGGCGGCTGCTGCCGGTACTGCGCGGCCGGCGGGTGCATCTGATCCGCCCGCGGGCCCATCACCGCGCTCACGACGCGCTCGATCACGTCGTCGGCGGTCACGTCCTCGCTGAGCGCCTCGTACGAGAGCACG
>DATAAR010000210.1:0-2646 GCA_036259975.1 Solirubrobacteraceae bacterium
GGCATGGGCGACAAGGAGGGCGCCGACCAGGCCGCGGTCGACGCCATGCGTCACGTGCTGCACACCGTCCACATGGACGGCGTGGTCGTCATCGGCGAGGGCGAGAAGGACGAGGCGCCGATGCTCTACAACGGCGAGCACATCGGCGACGGCTCGCTGCCGCACGTCGACATCGCCGTCGACCCGCTCGAGGGCACGCGCCTGACCGCGCTGGGCATGCCGAACGCGCTGGCGGTCATCGCGCTCAGCGCGCGCGGGACCATGTTCGATCCCGGGCCGGTCATGTACATGGAGAAGCTCGCCGGCGGCCCCGACATCGCCGACCTGCTCGACCTCGACCGGCCGCTCACCGAGACGCTGCGCAAGGTCGCCGATCGCCGGGCGTGCGACATCCGCGACATCATGGTCGTCGTCCTCGACCGCCCGCGTCACGAGGAGGGCATCAAGGAGATCCGCGCCGCGGGCGCGCGCGTGCGCCTGATCACCGACGGCGACGTGGCGGCGTCGATGCTCGCGGTCAGCGACCGCTCGCCGGTCAGCCTGCTGTGGGGCATCGGCGGCACGCCGGAGGGCGTGATCTCGTCGGCGGCGATCAAGTGCATCGGCGGCGGCTTCGTCGGCCGGCTGTGGCCGCGCAACGACGAGGAGCGCGCGGCGGCGATCGAGCAGGGCTACGACCTCGATCGCCAGCTCACGCAGGACGACCTCGTCAAGGGCGACGACTGCTTCTTCTCGGCGACCGGCGTCACCGACGGCGACGTCCTCCAGGGCGTGCGCTACGAGGGCTCGACCGCGACGACCGAGTCGATCGTCATGCGTGCCCGTTCGGGCACGGTGCGGCGGGTCGCGGCGCGGCACAACCGCGCGAAGCTGCGCGAGATCACCGGCGAGCGGTACGGGTAGGGCTCGCGCTTCGCGGTGCTCCGCTCGGGTCGCGCGCTCACGGCACGTCCAGCGCGGGGGTAGGACGAATTGCCGTGAACTGTTGTCCTCAATTCGTCCCACCCACGGCTGACCGCCAGCGCTGAAGCGCCGCCTACGTCCGGGCCGGCACCCCGCGCCGCTCACCCGGCGGCGGCAGTCGCGGAGCCGGCACCTGGTCGACCGTCGCGAGGCGGCCGACCTTGGACGGCTCGAGGTCCAGGCGCGCGAGCGAGCGCAGGAACCCGTGCGTCACGAGCACGTGCACGCGCGACTGGGTGACCGTGTAGAACCAGCGCCCGATCGTCGACGCGATCGCGGGATAGAAGTTCGCGACCTCGACCTCGACGTGGACGATCGCCATCCCGGCCTGCTCGGCCGGCCGCCGCTGCACGTCGATCTCGAGGTACCCGTCCCCACCGCGGCCGCGCCGCGCGACGAGCACGCCGCGCTCGATGCGCCACCGCACGACGCCGCGGCGGTCGTCCATCTCGTACTCCGGCGCCTGGAACGTCAGCAGCTTGAACCGCGGCACGAGCAGGCACACGAACCGCTCGCGGTCGGTGTAGAAGACGCGCACGAACCCGAGCGTCGCGCGCGAGAGGAAGCGCCAGTACGTGCGCGCCAGGCGCTCGAGGTACAGCGGCGCCCATAGCGCGGCGATCCGGTCGGCGGGCAGCACCACCTCGGCCGACTGGACCGAGCGCACCGCGCCGGTGCTGGCATCCATCGCGGTCGAGTCGTCCGCGTCGCGCAGGACGCGCATCCACTCCGGCACCGTCCCGCCGAACACCCGGCGAACGACGACGTAGGCCCCGCCGAAGGCGACGGCGACAGCGGCGGCGAGGGCTCCGCGGACCATGCGTGGCGAACGCTAGCGGCACGCGCCAGCCCGCCGGCGCCATGACCGCGGCGCCGCGCTCGTCCGTACCCTGCCCGAGACGCCGTGGAGGAGAACCTCGCCATCAGGGACGTCGCCGAGCGGACCGGCCTCGCCGCCGGGACCATCCGCATGTGGGAGCAGCGCTACGGCTTCCCGGTGCCGGAGCGCACGCCGTCCGGCTACCGCCGCTATCGCCCCGACGACGTCGACACGCTCCGGCGCGTCCAGGCCTACCGCCGCACCGGGCTGTCCGTCACGGCGGCGATCGAGCGCGCTCGCGAGACGGGCGGCGCCTCGGACCTGCCGTCGCTGTACGCCGCGATCGCCGCGACGGCGCACGGCGCCACGCCGCAGGTCCTCCGCAAGCCGACGCTCGAGGCACTCTGCCGCGCGATCGAGCACGAGACGCTCGCCCACGCCGCCGCGCCGGTGCTGGTCGGCGCCTTCCAGCGCGAGCGCTTCTACCGCCCGATCGAGGCGCGGTGGCGGCGGATGGCGGCGCACGCCGACGCCGCCGTCGTCTTCGCCGACTTCGCCCGGCCGCAGCACCCCGCGGGCGGGCCCGTCGAGCTGCCGATCGCGCCGGCCGCCGCGCTCGGCAATGAGTGGGCGCTCATCGTCGACGCGCCCGGATTCGCCGCGTGCCTGGCGGGCTGGGAGCAGCCGGAGTCCGGCGAGACCGGCGACCGCGCCCGGCGCTTCGAGACGATCTGGACGCTCGACCCCGAGGCGACGCGCCGCGCCGCACGCGGGATCGATCGAGGCGGCCAGGCGGCTGGCGGCGCGCGCGGCGCGGCGCGTCGCCTCGGGGTCGAGCGTCCAGATCGTCTCGAAGCGCCGGG
>DATAAR010000211.1:0-14893 GCA_036259975.1 Solirubrobacteraceae bacterium
CAGCGCGCGCTGCTGCGCGAGCACGCCGGCGCCGCCGCGGTGGTCGAGCTCCCCGACCCGCAGGCGCCGTCGAGCGTGGTCGCGGGCTGGCCGCTCGCCGAGTGGGCGGTGGCCGAGCCGGCCCCGACCGGCGGCGCGCCCGGCGACGTCGCGCTGGCCCCGTACGCGGCGTGGGAGCCGCATCCCGTGCCGGACCCGCGCAGCGCCGGGCGCGGCGTCATCGACCCGATCCTGGCGGAGATCGTCGCCGCCGAGGGTCCGGTGCTCGCCTCCCGCGCCTACGCGCTCTACAACCGCGCCTCGGGCGGCAAGAAGCTCACGACGATCGCGCGCGCGCCGCTGTCGGGCGCGGCGTACCGCCTGCGGATGGCGGGGCGGATCGAGATCGTCAAGGACGAGGAGGGCACCGGCCAGGGCGAAGAGGTCCTGCGCCCGGCCGGGAGCCCGCCGGTGCGGGTCCGCGAGCTCGGCCCGCGGACGCTCGACGAGGTCCCCCTCGACGAGGTCGCCGAGCTCATGGAGCGCCTGGCGACCGCCGGCGCCGACGACATCAAGCGCGCGGTCCTCGACACGTACGGGCTCGTCCGCCTGACCACGAAGGCCGACGAGTACCTCGAGCGTGCGCTCGCGCTGGCGGAGCGCCGGGGGAGCGCCGGCGCGGACGGCGAGGCGTAGGGCGACGTGGCCGGCGACCAGCACGACCTGCTTCTCGCGCTCGCCGAGGAGGGCCTCGTCCTGCAGGACCGCGGCGAGCGGCTCATGGCCGAGATCAGCGCCGAGGGCGAGCTTCGCGAGCTCGCGGTGCGCGGCGGGCCGCTCATCTCGCGCTTCTCGCAGATGCGCCGCGACCTGCCCGCGTGCGACGATCCGCTCCTGCGCAGCGCCGCCGAGGTGCTCGACATGGTGTTCGCGAACCACGCGCTGGCGCTCGACGCCGCGCTCGACCTGCTCGCGGTGAGCTGGCGCTCGGAGCGCATGCGGGCCGAGCTGCACCGGCTCGAGGGCCTCGGCCGGCCCGCGACGTGGTTGCGCACGATCCGCGACGAGCTCGCCGAGCAGCTCGAGGCGCCGGCCTGACCGCGGCGCGGCGTCTCAGCCGTCGCGCAGGATCCAGAACAGCGTGGCCTCGTCCTCGCCGAGGTTGCGCCACCCGAGCACGGAGGTGCGCTCGGCCAGCAGCGTCTCGGCGCGGCGCAGGACCGGGCGCGCGGTCTCGAGCAGGACCTGCACGAGGCCGGACACGACGGCGACGAGCTCGACCCCCGTGTGCGTCAGGTGCGGCGTCGCCTGGGCGCGCGGCGCGAGCGTCACGAGGTAGGCGCGCAGGCCGGCCTGGCGGTCGTCGATCAGCGGCAGCGGCGCGTCGTCCGCGCGGCGGCGCGGGTCGTGGCGGCGCGCGAGGCGGTAGCCGCGGTCGACGTCGCCGCGAAGCAGCTCGTCCAGGGTCAGGTCGAGCTTCGCGGACGCCGCGAGCAGCGCCTCGAGCGACAGGCCGCGCCGGCCGCGCTCCGCCTGCGACACCGCGTCCGGCGATATGCCGAGCAGCTCAGCGAGGTCCGACTGGCTGAGGTGGCGCTGGGTGCGGACGGCGCGCAACGCGGTGCCGAGGCGCGCGGCGGCAGTCGCGGCCTCCACCTGCGGGTGCCCGTCCGCCAGGCGCCAGCGCAGAACGGTGCCCTCGACGCCCGCCCGGCGCGCCTCGGCCTTTGCGATCCGCAGGCGCCCGTCGGCGAGGCTGAGGACGCATTGCGTCACCTCGCCGATCTCGCGGCGCAGCGGCCCGAGCGCCGGTGAGAGCCCGACCGTCCAGTAGGCGATCGCCCCGAGTTCGAGCAGCTGCGGGCAGCAGCGCACGAAGAACGCGCGCGCGGCGTCGATTCCCCAGCGCTCGGTCATCGCGTCCAGCGGATCGAACAGGAGCACGCTGCGCTCCGCGTCCGCGCAGCGCGCGCAGACCGCCTGCAACAGCGCCGCCGGACGGGCCAGGTCCGCGCCCGGGCGCGCGTCGAGGACGTCGAATCCGGGGTACGCCGCGCGCACCCCCGCGGGCGGGCGGGTCAGTGAGACGTACAGCGCCAGGTCGTGCTCGTCGCGCCGCTCGGCCAGGGCGGCGTAGAACGGCTCCGCCGCCGCCGGCTCCTCGGCCTCCCAGACGACGTTGTCGCCCCAGTAGAGCCCGTCGAGGGCGGCGTCGAGCGCCCCCACGCCGGTGCTGGCGGCGCCGTTCTGGCTCATCAGGCGGCCTCCGAGGGCCGCGCCCAGCCGTCGGGCATCGTGACCCGAACCTCGGTGATCCGCAGGCCGTCGACCTGAGCGATCCGCACGCGCACCTCGTCGACGACGACCTCGTCGCCCGGCGCCGGGCGGCGGCCCAGCGCGTCGAACACCAGGCCGGCCAGCGTGCGCGCGCCACCCTGGGGCAGGTGCACGCCCACGGCCTCGTTGAAGTCGTCGATCGTGATCGAGCCGGCCGCGCAGACCGTCCGCTCGTCGACCCATTCCAACCGCGCGTCGGGGAGGTCGAACTCGTCCTCGATCTCGCCGACGAGCTCCTCGAGCAGGTCCTCCAGCGTCACGATGCCCGCCACCCCGCCGTACTCGTCGACGACGATCGCGAGCTGCTCGCGCTGCTCGCGCATCTCTCGCAGCAGCGGGCCGAGGTCCTTGGTCTCGGGCACGACCAGCGGCGGGCGGGCGAGCTCCTCCACCGTCCGCGCGCCGCCGCGGCGCGCCGCCGCCAGCAGATCGCGCAGGTGCACGACCCCGGCCAGCCGGTCGAGGGTTCCCCGCCCGACCGGGTAGCGCGTGTACGGCACGTCGAGCGCGCGATCGAGTGCCGCGTCCGGCCCGAGCCGCGCGTCGAGCCACACCACGTCGAGCGCCGGCACCATGATGTCGCGCGCCTCGCGGTCGGCGAAGTCGAAGACGTTGTGCAGCAGCTCCTCCTGCGCGCGGGGGATGACGCCGGCGCCCTCGGCCTCGTCGACGAGCGCGCGCAGCTCGTCGGCGGTGCGGATCGTGTCGCCGGCGACGACGTCGCCGAGGCCGAACGGGCGCAGCAGCAGGCTCGCCGACCCCTGGAGCAGCCAGACCACGGGACGCAGCGCGACCGAGATCAGCTCGACGGGGCGCGCCACGAGCACCGCGAGCGCCTCAGCGCGCTGCAGCGTGAGCGCCTTCGGCACGAGCTCGCCGAAGACCACCGAGAGGTAGGTGACGACCCCGAATGCGATCACGAAGCTCAGCGTGCGCGGGAGCCCGTCGCCGAGGAGGCCCCGCACGAGCGGCTCGCCGATCGCGCCCGTGAGGATGCCGATCGCGGTGATCCCGACCTGCACCGTCGAGATGACCCGGACCGGGTCGTCCATCAGCCGCAGCGCGGCCCGGGCGCCGGCGCGGCCGGCCTCGGCCCGCGCAGTCAGCGCGGCGCGCCGCGCGGTCACGATCGAGTACTCGCCGATGACGAAGAACGCGTTGCCGGCCACGAGGGCCAGCACGGCCATGATCCGCAGGGCGTCGCTCACGTGGACAGACGATTGCGAATCGCGCTCACCGGCCTGCTCGAGGATCGCCGGCGCTCAGCGCGCGGCCAGCTCGGTCCCGAGACGCTGCGCCGTCGCCTCGATCTCTTCGAGCGTCGTCGCCTCGCGCACGGACCGCAGGGCGATCCGCTCGGCCGCCTCGGACGGCACCGAGTCGCGACCGACGATGGCGTGCAGCGGCACGCCGGCGCGCAGCGCACGCTCGCCGATCTCCCCGACGATCTTGCCCATCACGCTCTGCTCGTCGATGCGGCCCTCGCCGGCGATGACGCCGAGCGCGTCGCGCAAGCGTGCGTCGAAGCGCACCGCGTCGAGGACGTACGGCGCGCCCGGCTCGAGCGCGGCGTCGAGGCCCGCCCACAGCCCGCCCGACAGGCCGCCGGCGGCGCCGGTCATCGGCACGCCGCGCGGGTCGCGCGGCAGCTCGGCGGCAAGGGCGTCCAGACGCTCGGTCAAGCGCGCGACCATCGGCGGGTCGGCGCCCTTCTGGGGACCGTAGATCTCGGCGCAGCGCTCCCACGGCGTCTGCACGTCGCACAGCACGACGATCCGCGCGTCGCCGAGGCCGCCGCCCTCGCGCAGGGCCTCCAGCGCGCCGCGGCCGCCATCGACGGTCGCGGAGCCGCCGACCGCGACCATGATCTCGCGCGCCCCGGCCTCCACCGCGGCGCGGATGAGCTGCCCGGTGCCGTACGTGGTCGCCGCCCACGGGTCGCGCTCGTCCTCGGCGAGGAGCGCCAGGCCGCTCGCGGCCGCCATCTCGACGAGCGCCCGGCGCCCCTCGTCGACCAGCGCGAACGGCGCACGCATCGGACGCCCGAGCGGATCCAGCACGTCGACCTCGACGGTCTCGCCGCCGATCGACGCGAGCAGCGTCTCCATGGTGCCCTCGCCGCCGTCGGCGACGGGGCAGAGGTCGACGTCGAGGCCGGCCGCGCGCAGCCCGCGGCCGATCGCCTCGGCGACCTCGACCGCGCTGAAGGTTCCCTTGAACGAGTCGGGGGCCACGAGGACAGGTGACATGCGCCGGGCAGGCTACCGGCCCCGCACGCTGAGCGAGGATGCCGCCCGCGTGCCCGTCTACTCCACCTTCACCCCGTCGCACCGCGGCGGCCGCGGCGCCCCGCTCGTGTGCCTGCACGGGTTCATGGACACGTGGCGCACTTGGGAGCTGGTGCTGCCCGTGCTCGAGCGCCATCACGACGTGCTCGCGCCGACGCTGCCGGGCCACCCGGGCGGGCCTCGGATCGAGGGCGAGATCGGCACGGCCGCGGTCCTCGACGGCGTCGAGCGCGCCATGGACGAGGCCGGCCTGGCGACCGCGCACATCGCCGGCAACTCGCTCGGCGGCTACATCGCCTTGCACCTGGCCGCGCGCGGCCGCGCGCGGTCGGTCGTGGCGTTCGCCCTTGCCGGCGGGTGGGCCGAGGGCGACGAGTCGTTCCGGGAGACGCTCGCCGCGCAGGCCCGCATGCAGCAACAGGCACGCGCGGCGGCGCCGCATGTGGACGCGATCGTGCGCACGCCGGAGGGCCGGCGCCAGGCGACCCAGGCGCTCGTGTCGAGCCCCGAGCACATCCCGCCCGACCTGGTCGCCCACCTGATCCGCGGCGTCGCGGCCTGCGCGGCGGCCGAGCCGCTGATCGAGGCCGCGCTTCGGAAGCGCTGGCGCCTCGCCGCGGAGCGGATCTCGTGCCCGGTGCGCGTCGTGTGGGGGACTGAGGACCGGCTGCTGTCGTGGCCGTCCGCGGCGGCGCGGTTCCGTCGCGACTGGCTGCCGCACGCCGACTGGGTCGAGCTCGACGGCGTCGGTCACGCGCCCCAGCTCGACGTCCCGGTCGAGGCGGCGCAGCTTGTCGTGGGCTTCACCGCCCGGTGAGCGCGCACGGCGCCGGCAGGCAGGATCGCCGCCCGTGCTGCCGAACGCTGGCACATGCACGATCTGCCGCTCTCAGGGGAGGATCGGGCCACGCTCCTGACCACCGTGCGCGCGCTCCCGGCCCGGGACCGCCTGCTCGCCGAGCTGGTCTACGGCCACGGCCTCACCCTCGCCGACGCGCTGAGCGTCCGGGCCGACGACATGGCGTGGGGAGCCAACCACGTGAAGCTCGCCACCCATGCGCCCCGGGCGCCGCGGCGCACCGTCACCGTCGACCGCGAGACCGTCGAGGGGATCCTGCGCACCCGCCGCCAGGGCCCGCTGTTCGCCACGGCGAGCGGCGTCCCGATCCGCACCGACTACGCCGCCCGCGTGCTCGAGCGCGTCGCCGCCGAGGCCGGCGTGCCGGCGGGCATCGCGGTCCGCCGCGCGCGCAGCCTGCCGGTCCTCGGCGGGCACTGACGGTCGAGAGCGGCGCAGGCCCGCGCGTCCGCGCCGCGCCCGACTCAGTGCAGCGGCGGCTCCCAGCCCTCGAGCGCCGGAGGCTTCCAGTCGGTGCCCACGGTGCGCGAGCCCTCGACCCACGAGCCCAGCTCCGGCTGGGGGAACTTCGTGTGCTTCGCCTTGAGCTGGATGCCGTACGAGTTGCCCGATTGCAGGTGCTTGATGAGCACCTTGCGCGCGATCTCGTCCTCCCGGCCCGGCGGGATGGGGAAGTAGATGCGCAGGAACGAGTTCGAGTAGCGGTCGAAAACCGCCGGGACGCCCTCCTCCTGCAGGAGGTGGATGTCCTCGAGCCAGTTGATGTCCTCGCCCGGCGTCGCGGCCAGCAGGTCGACGTCCTCGACCAGCGAGATGTCCTCCTGGTAGGGGAAGCGGTGCCCGGCGAGGTACTCGGCGTCGAGGTCGACGGTCTTCTCGGGCTCGCCCCTCATGCCGTCGCCTCCCCGTTGCTCGAGCCGATCGCCGCCTCGGGCCCCGACGGCGGCAGATAGTCGACCGGGTTGTCGAGGTGGCGCTCGAGCAGCGTCTTGATCTCCCCGAGCGCGCGCTCCTCGCTGACGCCCGGCACGTACTCGGTGCCGGCCAGCGGGACCTTCGCCATCGCCGCCGCCTCGACCGTCAGCGCGGCGAGGTCCTCGGGCTCGAGCGAGTGGATGTTCGTCTTGCCGCACGCGCGCGCGAGCAGCTGGACCTCCAGCGTCAGCGCGTGCAGGAAGTTGTAGACGCGCTCGGCGGCCTCGTCGACGACGAGCCGCTTGCGCAGCTCGGGATCCTGCGTGGTGATCCCGACCGGGCAGCGGCCGGTGTGGCAGTGGTAGCACTTGCCCGCCGGCACGCCCATCGACCCCATGTAGTCCGTGACGCCGGGGATCTCCTTGTTGCAGTTGAGCGCCATGAGCGCCGAGTGGCCGATCGCGACCGCCTTGGCGCCGAGCGCCAGGCACTTGGCGATGTCGCCGCCGTTGCGGATGCCGCCCGCGACGACGAGGTCGATCTGGTCGGCCAGGCCGACGTCCTCGAGCGCCCGCCGGGCCTCCGGGATCGCCGCCATGAGCGGGATGCCGGTCTCCTCGGTGGCGAGGTGCGGCCCCGCCCCAGTGCCGCCCTCGGCGCCGTCGAGGTAGATGATGTCCGGCCCGCACTTGGCCGCCATGCGCACGTCGTCGTACACGCGCGCGGCGCCGAGCTTCAGCTGGATCGGGATCTCGTAGTTCGTCGCCTCCCGGATCTCCTGGATCTTCAGCGACAGGTCGTCGGGGCCGAGCCAGTCCGGGTGGCGGGCGGGAGAGCGCTGATCGATGCCGACGGGCAGCGAGCGCATCTCGGCCACCTGCTCGGTGACCTTCTGGCCCATGAGGTGGCCGCCGAGCCCGACCTTGCAGCCCTGGCCGATGAAGAACTCCGCGGCGTCGGCGAGCATCAGGTGGTGCGGGTTGAACCCGTACCGGCTCTGGATGACCTGGTAGTACCACTTGGTCGACAGGTCGCGCTCGGGCGGGATCATGCCGCCCTCGCCGGAGCAGGTCGCGGTGCCGGCCATCGAGGCGCCCTTGGCGAGCGCCATCTTCGCCTCGATCGACAGCGCACCGAAGCTCATGCCGGTGATGTAGACCGGGATGTCGAGCTCGATCGGCTTCCTCGCGAAGCGCGCGCCGAGCACGGTCTTCGTCTCGCACTTCTCCCGGTAGCCCTCGATCACGAAGCGCGTCAGCGTGCCGGGGAGGAACACGAGGTCGTCCCAGCCGGGCATCTTCTTGAACACCGAGAAGCCGCGCATGCGGTAGCGGCCCAGCTCGGCCTTCATGTGGATGTCATTGATGACCTCGGGTGTGAAGATCCGGCTCTGCCCGAGGACGGTGCGCTGGGAGGGCGCGGTCTCGTCAGCCATCTGGCGTCCTCCTCCTCACAGCACGAGCTTGCGCTCGGAAGGCTCGAGGGTGTCGTAGTTGTAGAGCTGCTTGCCGCAGACGAACTTCTGCAGCGCGGGCGGGTCGCCCAGCCCGTAGATGCGGAACTTGCGCTCGACGAACTCGGTGTCCGCCTCGGTCCACTCGCCGGGCACGCAGTCGACCCCGAGCGAGCGGACCTTGCCGCCGACGTAGATCGTTCCGTCGTACATCGAGTCGCCCAAACCGGGACCGACGTCGCCGAGGATGATCTGGCGGCCGCGCTGCATCATGAAGCCGGTCATCGAGCCGGCGCTCTCGCCGACGATGATCGTGCCGCCCTTCTGGTCGATGCCGGTGCGCGCCCCGACGCGGCCGTGGATCACCAGGTCGCCGCCGCGGATCGCCGCGCCGGTCAGCGAGCCCGCGTTGCCGTCGATCACGACGACGCCGGACATCATGTTCTCGCACGCCGACCAGCCCACCCGGCCCTTGACGTGGATCTCGGGGCCGTCGATCAGCCCGCAGCCGAAGTAGCCGAGCGAGCCGTCGAAGGTGATCCGGCAGCGGGTGAGGATGCCGACCCCGAGCGAGTGCTTGGCGCCCGGGTTGAGGACCGTGACGTCGCGGACGCCCTCCTCGTACACGAGTCGGCGCAGCTCGGCGTTGATCTTGCGCGTGGTCAGGTCGCGCGCGTCGAACGTCGCGCGGTCGCCGTCGACCTCGGCGACGCGCGGCGGCGTGCCGTCGACCTCGACGAGGCCGCGGGCGTCGTACGTGATCCGCGCTTCGCCTACCGCTGCCACACCATCACCTCGCCCTCGTACGGGTCGTACGTGTCGATCTCGTGGTCGACGATCTGACGGATCGCGACCTCCTCCGAGGCGAGCGCGACCATGTCGCCGGCCTCGTAGAGCACGAGCGGCTTGGCGGCCAGCTCGTCCTTGGCCATCCCGAGCGCGTCGTCGGTGACGCAGATGTACGTGAAGACGCCGTCGAGCTCCTCTAGGCTCTGGTGCATCGCGTCCGCGAGCGAGGCGCCGGCCGCCATCTTCTCGGCCAGGTAGACCGCGATGACCTCCGAGTCGCACTCCGACTGGAAGCGGTGGCCGGTGCGCTCCAGGCGCCGGCGCCAGTAGAAGTAGTTCGTGAGCTGGCCGTTGTGCACCACGGCGACGTCGGAGAACGGATACGCCCAGTAGGGGTGCGCGCCCGAGATGTCGACGTCGGACTCCGTCGCCATGCGGACGTGGCCGATCGCGTGGCTGCCGACGAAGTCCTCGAGGTGGTACTCGGCGGCGACCGACTCGGCGTCCCCGAGGTCCTTGACGATCTGCAGCGACCGGCCGATCGACAGCACCTCGGCCCCGGGCACCGCCTCGACGCGGTCGGCGAGCGCCTTCAGGTCGCCGTCGTAGCCGAACGTGACGTTGAACGCGTACTCGGTGCTCTCCTCGAACTGCTCGACCTGCGCGCCGACCGCGACGAGCCGGCGCTCGACCTCGGTGCGGTGCCGGCGCAGGCGGTCGGCGAACTCGAAGTCGCGGGGCGTGTTGGCGTCGGCCAGCTTCACGCGCATCGCGTAGGAGCCGTTGGCCGGCGGGCGGTAGAGCGCGAAGCCGGTCGAGTCGGGCCCGCGGTGCTTCATCGACTGCAGCATCCGGGTCATGTCCGACCCGATCTGCCGCGTCCCGTCGCGGTAGATGATCCCGGCGATGCCGCACATGGCTAGCGGTCCCTCCCGTCAATCATGGCGACCACTACGGCAGCACCTCCAGGTACTCCTCGCGCTCCCAGTCGGTGACCGCCGCCAGGTAGCGCTCCCACTCGTCGCGCTTGTAGTGGCGGAAGACGCCGTACAGGCGGCCCGGCATCGCGCTGCGGATGACGTCGTCGCGCTCGAGCGCGTCGAGCGCGGCGCCGAGGCTGTCGGGCACCTTCTCGAGCTCGGTGCCCTCCTGCAGCAGCTCGTACGTGTTGCCCTGCTGCGGCGGCCCTGGGTCGAGCTTGCGGCGGACGCCGTCCAGGCCGGCGCGCAGCAGCGTGGCGACAGTCAGGTAGGGGTTGCAGGACGAGTCCACGCCGCGGTACTCGAAGCGCCCACCGGACGCCACCCGGACCGTCGTGGTGCGGTTCTGCCAGCCCCAGTTCTTGTAGATCGGCGCCCAGAAGCCGGTGTCCCACATGCGGCAGTAGGAGTTCACGGTCGGGTTGCCGACGCACATGAGTGCCGGGAAGTGCGCGAGCATCCCGCCCAGGAAGTAGCGGGCCAGCTCGGACAGCTGCGCCGGGCCGTCGGGGTCGTGGAAGACGTTGTTGCCGTTCTCGTCCGACAGGGTGAAATGGTGGTGGTGGCCGTTGGCCGACACGCCCGTGAACGGCTTGGGCATGAACGAGGCGAGCAGGCCGTGCTTGCGCGCGACCGCGGCGCAGACCTGGCGGTACGTCGTGATGTTGTCCGCCGTGCGGACCGGGCGGTCGAAGCGGAAGTTCAGCTCGAGCTGGCCCGGGGCGTCCTCGTGGTCGCCGTAGCTCATGTCAAGGCCGAGCGCCTGGCCGTACTCGACCACGTCCATGAGCACCGGACGGAGCTCCTCGAACTGGTGGATGTGGTAGCAGTAGGGCTTGGTGACGCCCTCAGGGACGGCGCCGTTCTCGGGCTTCTTGAGCCACATCATCTCCGGCTCGATGCCGATAAGGAACTGCAGCCCGAGCTCCTCCTCGAACTCGTGCGCGACGTTCTTGAGGTTCTGGCGGCAGTCGGCGTCGAGGACCTCCCCCGTCTCGGTGTCGTAGCAGTCGCAGAACACGCGCGCGACGCGCGGGTCCCAGGGTAGGACCGCGAACGTGTCGAGGTCGGCCATGGCGGCGAGCTCGGACTCCTCGGGGCCGAAGCCGATGTAGTCGCCGTGGCGGTCGGTGAACAGGTTGGCGGTGGCGCCGTAGACGAGCTGGTAGCCCCGCTCGGCGACCTGCGGGAAGAACGTCGAGACGACGCCCTTGCCCATCACGCGGCCGGTGACCGAGACCTGCTGGAAGAACACGTACCGGATGCCCTCGGCCTCGATCCGGCGCGTGAGCTCCTCGATCTTCTCGCGGCGGCCGGGCTGGTTGCGCGCCTCCTCGAGCGTCGCGGGCGGCGGCGCGATGCGCGAGCTCGCGAGCACGGTGTCGACGGTGCCGCCGAGCTGGAGGCCGTAGACGCCGCCGGCAGGGCTCGTGGTCTCGGTTGCCATTCTGATCTCCCCTCGAATCGTCGTGACGCGCCGGAGGCGACCATATCGCGTCTTTGAGCAAATAGGTACATTTTTCCCCCGCCCGCGCGGGGCGCGCCAGTACGATGCGCGCGATGCGGGCCACGGAGGAGGACGCCACGGATGGGACGGCGCAGCCGGCAGCGACCTGAGCGCAATGCGCCGCGCCAGCGCCTGGGCCGCGAGGCGCCCGGGACGGTGCTCGGCGGCCCGCCGATCGCGGTGACATGTCAGTGCGGCGTCAAGCACGACGTGCGCTACGGCGAGGCGTGGACGTGCGAGCAGTGCCGCCGCCGCTGGGACACGAACCAGATCCCCCGCGAGGAGTACGAGGTCGTGCGCCGCACGCAGCTGCGCTATCGCATGCTCCCTGTCGCGCTCGGCCTGCTGGTGGCGTCGCTGGCGATCTTCTTTACGCTGACCGGCAACGTGTTCAGTGTCTTCTTCCTGCTGCCTGTCGCGCTCACCGGGTGGTTCGCCCTGCTGCGGCCGGTGCACCGCCGACGCTACCGCCGCGCGATCGCCGACTTGCCGCGCTGGAACCTGCGGCCCGACTGAGGCCGCAGAGGCGATGGGGCCCCGAAGGGCCCCATCGGTCGGCGGCGGGAGCGGTGCCGCCTACGCGTGGGCGGAGGGCACGGCGTCGGGCGCGACGCGGTACTCCGGGTGGGCGAGCTCCTCGTCGGGCGTGCGCGGGACCTCCTCGCGCAGCTTGAGCGGGATCTTGTCCTGGACGACGTGACGGTAGACGTAGAGCAGGAACGCGGCGAGCAGCACGATCAGGCCCGTGCGCGTCTTGTCCCAGCCGTAGCCGTAGCCCTCGATCCCCAGGAAGCCGCCGGAGTAGATGAACCCACCGAAGATCAGCAGGATGAAGTTGAAACCGGCGAGCGCGGCACCGAGTGGCACGTACCAGTTCGGCAGGCGCACCGGCCGCGGCCAGTTCGGGCGGTCGCGGCGCAGGAGCACGAACGCCGAGAGCGCCGCGCAGGTGGCGAACACGTAGCCGACGTTGCTCACCGCCAGGATCTCGAGCGGCGACTGGAAGTACGTGATCAGGAACACATTCAGGATCGCGTCGATCGTCATCGCCAGCGCGGGCACGTGGAAGCGGTTCAGCGTGCCGAACTGGCGGATCGTCATCCCGTCCTTGGCGATCCCGAAGAGCGCGCGCGAGCCGTCCATCGTCGCGGTGTTCATCGACAGGACCAGGCCGCCGACGACGCACAGGATCATCACCTTGCCGAGCGCGCTGCCGACGATGGCGTCGAAGGCGTCGCCGTAGAAGGCGATGAACGTCGCGTCGTCCGCGACGGCCTGCGTGCCGAGCGTGCCGCCGAGCCCGAGCGGCAGGAGCGCGTAGACGGCCGCGCAGAAGAGCGCGGACGAGCGCAGCGCCTTGGGCGTGTCCTTCTCGGTGTCGTGGAACTCGGGCGCGAACGTCGCCACGACCTCGATCCCGTAGGCGGACCAGCACATGAAATACAGCCAGACGAGGATCAGAGCGAGGCCGCCGCCGGCGCCGATCTCCCACGTCATGTTCGCGCTGGACCAGTCGCCGGTCACGTACGGCAGGAACATGAGGACAAACGCCGGGATGCACAGCAGCGCGCCGGTCACGTAGCCGAACCACACCGCCGGCCGCACGCCGAACACGTTGAAGGCCCACACCAGGATGATCAGCCCGGCCCCGAGGAGGATCGGCAGCGACAGGTCGAAGCCGGCGCCCGACGTCGACCAGTCGGAGCCCGAGAAGAACTCGGCCTGCAGCAGCGTGCCGGCCACGAGCCCGTTCACCGACAGCACGACCGACCAGCCGATCCAGTACCCGAACGTCGCCAGCGGCCCGATCAGCGTGAGGTACTTGCGCCACGCCTCGTGCGCGTAGAGCGCGACGCCGCCGGACTTGTTCGGGAACATGCAGGCGAGCTCGGCGTGAATGTTGTTCTGCAGCGCGCCCAGGCAGATCGAGATCGTCCACAGGAGAAATGCGCCGGTCGTGCCCAGCGCGCCGATGGACGCGCCGAGCGCCGCGATCAGGAAGCCCGGGTTCGCCAGCGCGACCACGAACCCGTCCCACCACGTCATGGCCTTGAGGAGCTGTCTCTCCTCGACCTGGGCAGTAGCCACTGCGTCTCCTCCTCGCTCCGCCGGCTCCTCCGGCGGCCTAACAGTGAACAAATTGGCCCATCCCCGGGGGCCGGCGTCTTCTACCACGCGCCGCGAACTCCGGTCAACCGCCGTACGCGTGGAATTCGGGCGGTCGGACACGGGGGTCGCCTCTGGCGCCGCGGCGTTCCGCTCCGGGCGGCGGGGTGCGTCGCGGGCGTGGTTCGTCGGCGGCGAGGGGAGGGCGCCGATCGCTCGCGGTCGTCCGAGCGGGGTGTGTCGCCTGGTGGGCGGACGTCACCCATGGGGTGACACGCCCGCCGCGAATCGCGGTGGACAGCGCGCGCCGCCTGCGGTATGAAACGCGTGGCGCGTTCCTGGACGAATTGGTCCAATAACCCGGAGGAGGGGCCTCATGGCGGACGAGAAGAAGTGGGGCGGCGAGCCGTTCTGGGGCCTCGGCTACGAGTGGGACCCGGACTGGACTCTGACCGATCGCCAGAAGGAGCTGCGCGAGGAGCTCATCGAGCTCTGCGCGAAGGAGATGCGCGCGAACGCCAAGCGCTCCGACGACGAGCTGCTGTTCCCACGGCGCAACCTCGAGCTCATGGGCGAGCACGGCTTCCTGGCCCTGACGGTCCCGGAGGAGTACGGCGGCCTCGGCGAGAACCACGTCGCGTTCACGATGGTCTGCGAGACCCTGGCGCGCTACGGGTGTGCCTCCACGGCGATGTGCTACGTGATGCACATGGGCGCGGTGAACACGCTGATGCTCCGCCCCACCCCCGAGCTGATCGAGAAGTACATCCGCCCGCTGAACAGCGGCAAGATCGGCACGCTCTCCTACTCGGACCCCGAGACCGGGTCGCACTTCTGGTACCCGTTCTCCTCCGGCGCGGAGCGCTCCAACGGCGGCTTCAAGATCCGCAAGAAGGCGTCATGGACCACGTCGGGCGGCTTCGCGGACTTCTACGTCGTGCAGACGACCTCGCCCGACTTCTCGGGCTACGACGACCTGTCGGTGTTCGTCATCGACGGCGAGCACGTCCAGTCGCACCCGTCGCTGTGGGACGCGCTGGGGCTGCGCGGCAACCAGTCCGGCCCGATCGAGGTCGACAACGTCGAGGTGCCCGCCGAGCAGATCGTCGGGCCCGTCGGCGACGGCGCCGCGTCCAACGATGAGGCCGTCGACCCGTGGTTCCTCATCGGCTCGTCGTCGGTGTGGAACGGCATCGCGCTGGGGGCGATCGACATCGCCAAGCGCCACACCACCCGCAAGCGACACGTCGACGTCGGCATGCGGGTTGCGGACTACCCGACGATCCAGGACTACGTCGGCGAGGCGGTCATGGACACGAACGCGTGCCGCCTGTTCGTGACCTCCGTCGCGCAGGCGATGGACTGGGCCACCGACAACAACACGAAGGTGCTCCAGCCGGGCGAGTTCGCCCGCGCCGACTACCTGCACTGGGCGTGGCAGATCAAGTTCGAGGCGGCCAAGAACGTCGCCCACGTCGTCGACAAGATGCTGCACGCCTGCGGCGGCAGCGGCTACAAGCGCGACATGGAGCTCGAGCGCTACGTGCGCGACGCCAAGGCCGGCTGGGTCATGGGCCCGACGAACGAGGTCCTGCGCCAGTTCGTCGGCAAGGCGGTGCTGCTCGGCTTCGACGCGCTCGACTACTGGAACCAGACCTACAACCGCCGCGTGGTCGAGAA
>DATAAR010000212.1:0-19069 GCA_036259975.1 Solirubrobacteraceae bacterium
CGCCGGAATCCCCGAGCCTGAGTCGCAGACGCCCGAGGAAGAAGCGCAGGCCATGCAGCAGCAGGCGCAGGCGCAGGCGCAGGCCGCAGCGCCGCCGCAGCCGCAGCCGGGGACGCCGGCCCAGACCCAGGCGGCGCCCGCCCAGGGCGCGACCGAGCCGCCTGCGCAGGCCGCGGCGCCCGCGCAGGCGACGGCGCCCGCGTCACCGCAGACCAGCGCGCCGGCGCCACCCCAGACCGCCACCGCGCCGGCCGGCACGACCGCGGCCCCGGGGGCCCAGTAGGCGTGGCGCTCGTCGAGCGCCGCATCGGCCTCCTCTTCGCGTGCTTCCTGATCCTGCTGCTCGTCGCGGCCGGCCGCGCCGCGTGGCTCGGCGGCGTCAAGGGCGGCTCGCTCGCCAGCGCGGCGACGTCGCAGCAGGTCACCGACACGGCGCTGCCGGCCGAGCGCGGCGCGATCGTCGACCGCAAGGGCCAGGAGCTCGCGGTATCCGAGCCGGCCGCCGACGTCAGCGCGACGCCCTACCTCGTCCGCGACCCGCTCAGGGCGGCCGCCAAGCTCGCCCCGCTCCTCGGGCGGACCGAGGAGCAGCTCGTCCAGAAGCTCGCGCGCAGGGACACCGGCTTCGTCTACCTCGCCCGCAGCCTCGCCGCCGACCGGGCCGCGAAGGTGGAGAAGCTGAACCTGCCCGGGATCGCGCTGACCCCGGGCCACGTGCGCTTCTACCCGCGCGGGTTCCTTGCCTCGCAGCTGCTCGGCTCCGTCGGCACCGACGGTCGCGGCCTGTCCGGGATCGAGTACGCGCGCAACGAGCTGCTCACCGGCAGGGACGGCGAGCGGCGGCTGGTCAAGGACGCGCTCGGCCAGTCGATCAACGTCCGCGACACGCGGCCGGCGCAGCCGGGCGCGAGGCTCGAGCTGACGATCGACGCGGCGATCCAGGTCGAGGTCGAGCAGGTCCTGGCCAAGGTGGGCCGCGCCTATCGCCCGAAGGGCGCGACCGCGATCGTGATGGACCCGCGCAACAGCCAGGTGCTCGCGCTCGCGAACTGGCCGCGCGTCGACGCGAACAAGCCCTGGGCCGCGCCGCCGTATGCGAGCCAGAACCGCGCCACCGGCGCCACGTACGAGCCGGGCTCGACGTTCAAGTCGATCACGGTCGCGGGCGCGCTCGAGGACGGCACGGTGAAGCCCGACACGGAGTTCGGCCTGCCGCCCCAGATCCAGGTCGCCGACCGGACGATCGGCGAGTCGCACCCGCGCGGCTACGTGTCGCTGACGACGGCGGAGATCCTGGCGCAGTCCAGCAACGTCGGCGCGATCACGATCGGCCTCAAGGAGGGCAAGCGCCGATTCGACCACTGGGTGCGGCGCTTCGGCTTCGGCTCGCCGACCGGCGTCGACCTGCCCGGCGAGGAGCGCGGAATCGTGCTGCCGGTCAGCCGGTACTCGGGCTCGTCGATGGGCAACCTGCCGATCGGCCAGGGCGTGGCCGTCACCCCGATGCAGATGGCCGCCGCGTACGCCGCCATCGCGAACGGCGGGATGCTGCGCACGCCGCAGGTCGTCCGTCGCGTGAACGGCGAGCGCGTGCCCACGCCGAAGGGCCGCCGCATCATCTCGCCGCAGACCGCGTTCCAGCTGCGCACGATGCTCGAGGGGGCGTTCGCCCCGGGGGGCACGGCGAGCGAGGTCGCGATCCCCGGCTACAAGCTGGCGGGCAAGACCGGCACGGCGAACAAGATCGACCCCCAGACGGGCGAGTACTCGAAGGCGAGCTACGTCGCGTCGTTCATCGGCTTCGCGCCGGCGCTGCACCCGCGGCTGCTGATCGCCGTCATGGTCGACGAGCCGCACGGCGCGATCTACGGCGGCACCGTCGCCGCGCCCGCGTTCGGCGAGATCGCCTCGTTCGCGCTGCCCTACCTCCGGATCAAGCCGCGATGAGGCAGAAGGCCGCATCCGCCCCGCCGTAGACTGAGGCCGCGATGACGCTTCGCGAGGTCCTGGGCGCCGCCGCGCGCGACGCCCCGCCGGTCGAGGTGACCGGCCTGGCCTACGACAACCGGCTCGTCGCTCCCGGCACGCTGTTCTTCTGCGTGCCGGGCTTCACCCGGGACGGCCACGACTTCGCCCCGGACGCGGTCGCCCGCGGCGCGGCCGCGCTCGTCGTCGAGCGTCCGCTCGGCCTGGGCGTTCCCGAGGTCGTCGTCGAGGACGTTCGCGCCGCCATGGCCCCGGCCGCGGCGGCGTTCCACGGCGATCCGACCGCGAGCCTGCGCGTCATCGGCGTCACGGGCACGAACGGCAAGACCACGACCGCCTTCCTCGTCCGCGGGCTGCTCGAGGCGGCCGGGCGCCGCACCGGCATGCTCGGCACCGTGAACGCCGTCGTCGGCGGCGAGGAACGGCCCATGGAGCGCACGACGCCCGAGGCGATCGACCTCCAGCGCACGTTCGCGGAGATGCGGGCCGCCGGCGACGAGGCCGTCGTCATGGAGGTCTCCTCGCACGCCCTCCAGCTGCGCCGCGCGGACGCCATCCACTGGGCGGTCGCGATCTTCACGAACCTGACGCAGGACCACCTCGACTTCCATCCGACGATGGAGGACTACTTCTTCGCCAAGCGGCGGCTGTTCGAGGCCGGCCCGGAGGTGGCGGTGATCAACGTCGACGACGCCTACGGCGCCCGGCTCGCGATGGACTTCCCGGACGCGATCCGCATCGGCATCGACTCGCCCGACGTGCAGCTGCGCGCGACCGGCATCGAGGGCGACGCGACCGGGTCGACCTTCTCGGCCGGCGGCCTGGCGCTGCGCTCGCCCTTGCCAGGGCGGTTCAACGTGCTCAACGTGCTGGGCGCGGTCGCGGCGGTGCGCGCGCTCGGCGTGGACGACGCGACGATCGCGGCCGCGCTCCCGGACGCCGTGCCGGTGCCGGGCCGGTTCGAGCCCGTCGACGAGGGCCAGCCGTTCGCCGTGCTGGTCGACTACGCGCACACGCCCGACTCGCTCGAGAACGTGCTGCGCGCCGCGCGCCCGCTCGCGGCCGGCCGGCTGATCGTCGTGTTCGGCGCGGGCGGCGACCGCGACCGCGCCAAGCGGCCGCTCATGGGTGCGGTCGCCTGCGAGCAGGCCGACGTGGTCGTCGTCACCTCCGACAACCCGCGCAGCGAGGACCCGCAGGCGATCGTCGCGGCGATCCTCGAGGGCTGCGAGCGGGGCGTCGAGGTCGAGGTCGACCGCCGCGCGGCGATCGAGCGCGCGATCGGGATGGCCGAGTCGGGCGACGTCGTGGTCATCGCCGGCAAGGGCCACGAGCAGGGCCAGGAGCTCGCGGGCGGGCGCAAGGTCCCGTTCGACGACCGGACCGTCGCGCGGGAGGCGCTGCGTGCGCGACTGGTCGCCTGAGCGCATCGCGCAGGCCGCGGGCGGGAGGCTGGTCTCCCCGGCGCCGCACGCGGCCGGTCCGGCGCGGGTCGTCATCGACTCCCGCGAGGTGGGCGCCGGCGACCTGTTCGTCGGGCTCACGGGCGGCAACGTCGACGGCGGCCGCTTCGCTCCGCAGGCGCTCGCGGCCGGCGCCTGGGGCGTGCTGGTCGGCCCGGCGCACGCGGACGCCGCCCGGTGCGCGCCGCCCGGCGCGCTGATCGCCGCCGACGACCCGCTCGCGGCGCTCGGACGGCTGGCGACGGCATGGCGGCGCCAGCTCGGCGCCCGGGTCATCGGCGTGACCGGGTCGACCGGCAAGACGTCGACGAAGGACGTCCTCGCGGGCATGCTCGCGCCGCAGCGGCGCGTCGTCGCGACCGCCGAGAACCTGAACACCGAGATCGGCCTGCCGCTCACCGTGCTCGGCGCGCCGCCCGGCACCGAGGTCCTCGTGCTGGAGATGGCGATGCGCGGGGCCGGGCAGATCGCCGAGCTCGCCGCGATCGCCGAGCCCGACGTGGGGCTGATCGTCAACGTCGGCCCGGTCCACCTCGAGCTGCTCGGCAGCGTGCAGGCGATCGCGGCCGCCAAGGCAGAGCTCGTCGCCGCCCTGCGCCCGGGAGGCACCGCGGTCGTCCCCGCCGACGAGCCGCTGCTCGAGCCCCACCGGCGCGACGATGTGCGCACGCTGACGTTCGGGCCGGGGGGCGACGTCGACGAGCTGCCGGCGGGGCTCACGCTGCCGTTCACATCCGCCCACATGCGCACGAACGCGCTCGCCGCGCTCGCCGCTGCGCGCGCCGTCGGGGTTGAGCCGGCGGGGGAGATCACCGTGGCGTTGTCCGGCCTTCGCGGGCAGCGGATCGAGCTGCCCGGCGACATCGTCGTCGTGAACGACTGCTACAACGCAAACCCGATGTCGATGCGCGCCGCACTCGACGACCTCGCCGCGTCCGCGTCCGGGCGCCGCGTCGCGGTCCTCGGGGACATGCTCGAGCTCGGCCCCGCCGAGGTCGGCTTCCACGAGGAGGTGGGCGAGCGGGCCCGCATGGCGGGCGTCGACGTGCTCGTCACCGTGGGCGCGCTGGCCGAGCACATGGGGCGCGCGTTCGGCGGACCCGCGCACCACGCGGCCGACGCCCGCGCCGCTTCCGCGCTCGTGCCGGGGCTGCTCGAGCCGGGCGACACCGTCCTCGTGAAGGCCTCGCGCGGTGTGGGCCTCGAGGTCGTCGCGCAAGCGCTGGAAGCCAAGGCCAACGTCTGATGGGCGAGGTCCTCATCGCGGGCACGGCGGCGCTGCTCATCTGCATCTTCCTGTCGCCGAAGTTCATCGCCTTCCTGCGCGGGCGCGAGTTCGGCCAGTTCATCCGCGAGGAGGGGCCGGAGGGCCACCACGAGAAGGCCGGCACGCCGACGATGGGCGGGATCATCATCTTCGCCGCGGTCGCGATCCCATTCCTCATCCTCAGCGACTACGACTGGCGTCCCGTCGGCGCGTTCGGGGCGGCGATCGCGTGCGCGCTGCTCGGCTTCGCCGACGACTACACGAAGATCGTCAAGCGCCGTTCGCTGGGGCTGCGCGCGCGCACGAAGCTCGGCGTGACGATCGCGATCTCGCTCGGGCTGTGGTACGTCGCGACCGGCCCGGCCGACATCGCGGACACGCTGCGACTGCGCTCGCTCGACCTCACGATCGACCTCGGCGTCTTCTATCCGGTGCTGATCTACCTCGTCGTGGCGGCGACCACGAGCGCCGTCAACCTCACCGACGGCCTCGACGGTCTCGCCGGCGGGTGCGCGGCGATCGTCCTGCTCGCCTACATCGGCATCACGTTCATCAGCGGCGAGACCGACCTGACGCTGCTCGCCGGCTGCCTGGTCGGCGCCTGCGTCGGGTTCCTGTGGTTCAACGCGTTCCCGGCGACGATATTCATGGGGGACACCGGGTCGCTCGGGCTGGGCGGCGCGATCGCGGGCTTCGCGGTCATGACGAAGACCGAGGAGCTGCTGATCGTCCTCGGCGGCATCTTCGTGCTGGAGGCGGCCAGCGTGCTGCTGCAGGTCTTCTCGTTCCAGGCCTTCCGCAAGCGGATCTTCCTCATGGCCCCGATCCACCACCACTTCGAGATCCTGGGCTGGTCGGAGACGAAGATCATCCTGCGCTTCTGGATCGTGGCCGCGGTGTGCGCGGCGATCGGGTTCACCGTCTACCAGCAGACCGTGACGTGAGGCCGGCGCCGTGAGCCCCCGCCCGCCGCTGCCCGGCGGGCCGTACCTCGTGGTCGGCCTCGCGCGCTCGGGGCTCGCCGCCCTGCAGGTGCTCCGCGCGCGCGGCGAGCGCGCCGAGGGCGCCGACCGCAAGCTCGGCACCGACGGCGTCGCCGAGCTCGAGCACGCGCGCGCCGTGGTCAAGTCGCCCGGCGTCCCCGCCGAGGCGCCGGTCATAGCGCAGGCGCGCGAGCGCGGCATCCCGGTGCTCGGGGAGGTCGAGCTGGCCTGGCGGCTGATCCCGAACGAGTTCGTCGCCGTGACCGGCACCAACGGCAAGACCACGACGGTCGAGCTCGTCGGCCACATCCACCGCGAGGCGGCGCTGCCGGTGGCGGTGGCCGGCAACGTGGGCACGGCGCTCAGCACGCTCGTCGACACGCTCGCGCCCGAGACGGTCGTCGTTTGCGAGGTCTCGTCGTTCCAGCTCGAGGACACGCTCGCGTTCGCGCCGGAGGGTGCCGTGCTGCTGAACCTCGCGCCCGACCACCTCGATCGCCACGGGACGTTCGAGGCCTATCGCGACGCGAAGCTCAGGGTGTTCGCGAACCAGGGCAACGACGACGTCGCTGTCGCGCCGGCCGGCCTCGGGGTCGAGGACCTCGGCGGCTGCGCGCGCCGGGTGTGCTTCGGCAGCGGGCCGGACGCCGAGGTCGCGGAGCGCGCCGGACAGCTGTGGTGGGGCGACGAGCCGCTGCTCGGGGTCGACGAGATCCGCCTGCGCGGCGCGCACAACCGCGCGAACGCGATGGCCGCGGCGGCGGTGTGCCTGGCGCGGGGGATCGATCCGGAGGCGGTGCGCGACGGGCTGCGCACGTTCGCGGGCGTCGAGCATCGCCTCGAGGAGGTCGCCACGGTGGACGGCGTCCTGTATGTCAACGACTCGAAGGCCACCAACGTCGACTCGACCCTCGTCGCCCTGGCGAGCTTCGACCGTCCGGTCCACCTGGTGCTCGGCGGCCGCGGCAAGGGCCAGGACTTCGCGCCGCTGCGCGCGCCGCTGGCCGAGCGCGCCGCCGGCGTCTACCTCATCGGCGAGGCCGCGCCGGCGCTGCGCGACGTGCTCGGCCGCGCCGCGCGCGACTGCGGCGACCTGGAGCGCGCCGTCGCGGCGGCCCGCGCGGCCGCTGCGCCGGGCGAGGTGGTGCTGCTGTCGCCCGCCTGCGCCAGCTTCGACCAGTACGAGGACTTCGAGGCCCGCGGGCGCCACTTCAAGGAGTTGGTGGGCCGCGTGGCGGCGGCTCGCCGGTAATCCGGCGCTCCGCCACCACGCGGCCTGCAGTCGGCCGGATTCAGAGCGGCTCGGACAGCTCGACGAGGTTGCCGTCCGGGTCGCGGACGTAGAGCGATCGGAGCGGGCGCGTCGCGCCCGTGCGCTCGACGGGGCCCAGCTCGACCTCGATCCCAGCGTCGCGCAGCTCGCGCTCGGCGTCCACGAGCGGGCCGTCGACGAGGAGGCAGAAGTCCTCCGATCCCGGCACCGGCCGCCCGGCGTGCGGCTGGAACTCGGCTCCCGCGGTGTGCAGGTTGATCTTCTGCTCGCCGAAGCGCAGCGCGAGGCGCCCCTCCCCGAACACCTCACGGCGCATCCCGAGCCGCTCGTAGAACGCGACGGTCGCCTCCGGGTCGGCGACGGTGAGCACGACGTGGTCGAGCGAGCGGATTCGCATGGCGGGGAACCGTAGTCGCGGGGCAGCGTGCGGTGTACCGCCGCCGCCGCGCGCCGCGCGGGCGGACCGGCACGGCGGGGCGCGGTCTGTCGGCACCGATGAGGGGAACGGACGCGGGAGTGTGCTGACGGCATGCGACTGACGTTCGGCCCGAAATAGGGGCATTCGGCAGTCGCATCCGTCGCCGTCCCGCTTCCTCCGGTGTCCGGCCGGGTCCCCGCGGCGCGCCGCGCGGACGTCGGGCACGTCGCGCCCGTGCACCCCCGAACGCCAAGGGCAGGAGGCGCCGCCCGCGCGCCGAAAGCAGGTCCGATGCGCGCCGCCGCCCGCGCCAAGGCCAAGGCTGCCCTGCCGCTCGAGTACAACCTCCTGCTGACCGCGACGCTGTGCCTGCTCGCGTTCGGCGCCGTCATGGTCTACAGCGCCTCCTCGGCGCGCACGCTGCTTCAGGGGCAGGGCGACGGGACCGCGTTCCTCGTCAAGTACGTCGTGTACGGCGGCCTCGGGCTGATCGGAATGCACCTGATCGCGCGCCGCGGGCTCGATGCGGTCGTGAAGCTCACCGGCCCGCTCCTCGCGTTCGCGTTCGTGTGCCTGATCCTCGTGAAGATCCCCGGCCTCGGCGTCACGGTGAACGGTGCGCGGCGCTGGCTCGGCGCCGGGCCGCTGCAGTTCCAGCCCTCCGAGGTGGCCAAGCTCGCGCTCGTCCTCTACGGCGCGAAGGTCCTGGCGCAGCGCCCCGGGCGCATCCGCGCCCCGCGCGACATCGGTCCGCTGCTGCTCGTGGCCGGCACCGCCGTCGTGCTCGTCGCCTCACAGCCCGACCTCGGCACCGCCCTGGTGATGTCGTTCACCGTCGGCGCGATGGTGGTCGCCGCGGGCATGCCGATCCGCTTCCTCGCCATGGGCGCCGCCGGCGCGTCGGTGCTGATCATGCTCTACGCGCTGAGCGCGGACTACCGGCGCGCGCGCCTGACCACGTTCCTCGACCCGTGGGCGCACGCCGGCGACGCCGGCTTCCAAGCGGTGCAGGGGCAGATCGCGCTGGGCTCGGGCGGCCTGTTCGGGCGCGGCATCGGCCAGTCGGTGCAGAAGATCTTCTACCTCCCCGAGGCCCACACCGACTTCATCCTCGCCATCATCGGCGAGGAGCTCGGCGTGGCGGGGATCTTCGGCGTCCTCGGGCTGTACGGGCTCGTTGCGTACGCCGGGCTGCGCGTGGCGCGGCGCGCGAGCGGCGCCTACGCGAAGCTGCTCGCCGCGGGCGTGACCTCGCTGATCCTCTCCCAGGGCTGCCTGAACGTGTTCGCAGTTCTGGGCCTCGCCCCGCTGACGGGTGTGCCGCTGCCGTTCATCTCGTACGGCTCGACGAACCTGACCGTGCTGCTGGCCGGGATGGGGCTGCTGCTCAACGTGGCCGCGGGCGGCCGCGCCCAGCTGAAGGTCGTGACAGGATCCCGCCGCGATGCCGACGATCGTCATCGCCGCCGGCGGCACCGCGGGGCACGTCGTGCCCGCCCTGGCGGTCGCCGACGCGCTGCGGGCTGAGGGCGCACGCGTCGTCTTCGTGGGCGGCGAGCGCGCCGAGCGCACCATCGTGCCCGCCGCCGGCTACGAGCTGCGGCCGGTCGCGGTCGCGGGGCTGAGCCGCACGAACCCGCTCAAGGCGGCGCGCGCGGCGCTCAAGGCCGCGGCCGCGGTCGGCGCGGCGGCACGCGTCCTGCGCGACGTCGGCCCCGACGCCGTCATGGGCGGCGGCGGCTATGTCGCCGGGCCGGTGGGCCTCGCCGCGGTGGCGCGGCGCACGCCGCTCGTGCTCACTGAGGCCGACAGTCACCTCGGGCTGGCGAACCGCATGCTGGCGCCGTTCGCGGGGCGCGTGTGCCTGGCGTTCCCGATCCCCGGCCGCGAGGGCGCCAGGTACCTCGTGACCGGCCGCCCGGTCCCGCCGCCCGCCACCGACCGCGCCGCGGCGCGCGACCGCTTCGGGATCGGCCCCGACGAGCGGTGCGTGCTCGTGTTCGGTGGCTCGCTCGGGGCGCGCTCGATCAACGAGGCCGCCGTCGAGGCGTTCGCGGGGGCGCCGTACCGCGTGCTGCACGCCGCGGGCGCACGCGACTACGCCGCCCTGCGCGAGCGCGCGCCGGCGGATGGCTACGACCTGCACGAGTACATCGAGGGCTTCGGCGAGGCGCTGCTCGCCAGCGACCTGTGCGTCGCGCGCGCCGGCGGCTCGATCTTCGAGGTGGCCGCACACGGCCGGCCGGCGATCCTGGTGCCGTACCCGTACGCGGCCGCCGACCACCAGACCGCGAACGCGCGATGGATGGAGCGGGCGGGCGCCGCCATCGTGGTCGCGGACCGCGACCTGACGCCGCAGCGGCTGCGCGCGGAGGTCGACGGGCTGCTCGCCGAGCCCGAACGGCTCGCGGCAATGGGACGCGCCTCCGCGGCCCTGGCCCGGCCCGATGCGGCTCAGCGGATCGCGGCGGAGCTGCTTGCCGCGGCCGGCGCGTGATCGGCCGGTGCGGCGGCGCGCGCGGTCACCGCGCCGAGCAGGATCGCCGCGACCACCAGGATCGCGGTGGGCAGGGCACGCCAAGTCGTGCGACGACTGGTCACGGCTGCTGTAACCCCGGCCGGGGGCGGAAGGTTGCGGTGCGATAGACGTTGGGAGCGATGAGCGCCGAACAGAGCGAGCGGCCGTGGGCCGGACGGCGGCTGCACCTGGTCGGCCTCGGCGGGGCGGGCATGAGCGGCTACGCGCGCGTGGCGACCCAGCTCGGCGCGCGCGTGTCGGGCTCCGACCGCGCCGACGGACCGGCGCTCGCGCCGCTGCGGGCGATCGGCGTCGAGGTCCACGTCGGCCACGCCCCCGAGAACGTGCCGCCCGGGGACGGGGTCGAGGTCGTCTACTCCACGGCGATCCCGCCCGAGAACCCTGAGCGCGTGGCGGCGCGCGAGCGCGGCCTCGCCGAGCGCCCGCGGGCCGACCTCCTCGGCCAGCTCAGCGCCCTCAAGCGCACGATCGCGGTGGCCGGCGCGCACGGCAAGACCACGACGACGTCGATGATCGCCCACGCGCTGCTGCGCTGCGGCCTGCACCCCGCGTACCTCATCGGCGGTGCGCTGCGCACGACCGGCCTGAACGCCGACTGGGGCGCCGGCGAGTGGCTCGTCGTCGAGGCGGACGAGTCGGACCGCTCGATGCTCGCGCTGGACGTGGACGTCGCGGTCGTGACCAACGTCGAGCTCGACCACCACGCCACGTACGGCTCGCTGCACGAGGTGCGCGAGGTGTTCCGGACGCTGCTCGCCGCGGCGCCGGAGGCGGTGCTCTGGGAGCGGCCCGACGTCGTCGCGCTGCGCGACGGGGCGCCGTACGTCGGCTTCGACGTCGCCGCGCCGGCGCTCGAGCCGGGCGGCTCGCGGTTCGACTGGCGCGGCGTCGAGGTGCGGCTCGCCGTGCCCGGGGCGCACAACGCGCGCAACGCCGCGGCGGCGCTGGAGGCGTGCCGGCTCGCCGGCGCCGATCCGGGCGCCGCCGCGGCGGCGCTCGCCGACTTCGCCGGCGCCGGCCGGCGCTTCGAGCGCCTGGGCACCACCGCCTCCGGGGCGCTCGTCGTCGACGACTACGCGCATCACCCGACCGAGGTCGCGGCCACGATCGACGCCGCGCGGACGCTCGGCGCGCGCCGCGTGATCGCCGTCTTCCAGCCGCACCTGTACTCGCGCACGCAGCGGCTGGCGGGCGAGTTCGGCGCTGCGCTCGCGCGCGCCGACGTCGCCGCCGTGCTCGACGTGTATCCCGCCCGCGAGCGGGCCGAGGACTTCCCCGGCGTGACCGGCCTGCGGGTCGCCGAGGCGGCCGCCGACGCCGCGCGCGGCCGCACCGTGCTGTGGCTGAACGACTTCGACACGGCCGAGCGGACGCTCGCGCCGCGGCTGCGCGCGGGGGACGTGTGCCTCGTCCTCGGCGCCGGCGACGTCGACGCCCTCGGCCGGCGGCTCGTCGGCGGCTGAGCGGCGGGTCAGAGGAGCACGAGCTGGCGCGCCGCCGCTCCGGGCCGCAGCGAGTCGCCGTCGCTCACGCGGCGTTCGAGGTCGAGCAGCGCGCGCTTGCGCTGCAGGCCGCCGCCGTAGCCGGTCAGCGAGCCGTCGGCGCCGAGCACGCGGTGGCACGGCACGACGATCGGCACCGGCGTGCGCCCGACCGCGGCCGCGACCGCGCGCACGACGTCGGGGCGCCCGACGCGCTCGGCCAGCTCCGAGTAGCTCACCGTCGCGCCGCAGGGGATACGCCGCAGCTCGGCCCACACGCGCCGCTGGAAGGGCGTGCCCCGCAGGTCGAGCGGGAGGTCGAACGCGCGCCGCTCGCCGCCGAAGTAGGCGGCGAGCTCGGCGGCGGCGCCGGCCAGGGCGGCCGGGTCGCGGTCGCGCTCGTCGAGGCCGGCGGCCCGCCCGGGGAACGCGAGGCCGGTCAGCCCCTGCGGGCTCGCCACGAGCGTCAGCGGGCCGAGCGGCGAGTCGTAGACGTCCCATGCCGTCGTGCGGTTCTCGGTGATGGTCATGGCGATCAGACGCTGTGCCGCGTGCGAAACGTGAGACTCAGCGGGCGTCGTGGAAGATGATGCCGAGCCCGGTGCGCCGGCCACGGGTCACCGCGCTCACGCCGTGGCGTAGGCCGACCTTGGGGTGGCCGCGTGCGCCCGCGTTCGGCCGCTCGCGCGTGGGGAAGATCACGAACGCGCCCCGCGGCGGCGCGAGCACGTGCGCCCGGCTCTGCGCGCGCGGGCGCTGCTCGAGCAGCACGAACTCGCCGCCGCCGAAGTCGACGCCCGGCTCGGACAGGACCGTGACGACCTGGAACGGGAAGAGCACGTCGCCGTACAGGTGCTGGTGCAGCGCGTTCCAGTCGCCCTGGCCGTAGCGGAGAATCAGCGGCGTAGGGCGCTCCTGGCCGGCCGCCCGGCAGCGCTCGAGCAGCTCCTCGTGTGCGAGCGGGAACGCGTCGTTGGAGTCGCCGAGCAGCGCCGACCAGCGGTTGGCGACCGGCGCGAGGCGCCGGTAGAACGCCGCGCGCAGCGCACCGATCGGCTCGGGCAGCGGATGGTCGAAGTACCGGTAGCGCCCGTCGCCGAAGCGGTGACGGGCCATGTCGACCGTCGTGCGGAAGCGCCCCGCGTCGAAGAGGTCCACGAGCGCGGCGCACTCCGCGGCGTCGAGCAGCGGATCGGTGACGGCGAAGCCGCGGGCGTCGAGCTCGGCGCCGAGCGCGTCCCAGTCGAGGGCGTCGACGCGGTCGGCGGGCGGGGCTGTGGTCGGAGCGGTGGGGGTCAGGCCGATATGACGCGCGCGGCCGCCGCGACGTGAGATCCGCGCGCAGCCCCGCCGCCAGGCCCCGCGCGTCCGCGTCAGCCGCCGCGCGCGACCTGCTCGATCGTCCGCCCCGAGAGGACGGACTCCGGCTGCGTGCTCTGTGGGTTGCGCCGCGCGTCGGCGCCCGCGTCGCGGCGCTTGATCAACAGCCACTGGCGCTTGCGGCCGTCGCCGGTGCGGTGCAGCGTCCAGCCGCCGCGCAGCTTCTCGCCCTCGAGCCAGAACTTCGCGTGGCCGGCGTCGAGCGCCTCGGCCATCGAGCGCTCGTCGTCGAGGTTGCGGTACGTCCCGGCGTCCCACACGATGACCGCGCCGGCGCCGTAGGCGTGCTCGCCGATGACGCCCTCGAAGTCGCCGTAGGCGAGCGAGTGGTCCTCGACCTCGACGGCGAGGCGCTTCTCGCGCGGGTCGGTCGACGGCCCCTTCGGCACGGCCCAGGAGCGCAGGACGCCGCCGACCTCGAGGCGGAAGTCGTAGTGCAGCGTGGTCGCGGCGTGCTTCTGGATCACGAACCGCATGGCCGGCGGGCTACCCGCCGCGAGAGCCGCCTACCGGCGGCGGGAGCGGCCGCGGATGCGGTCGACGAGCTCGCGGACGCGCTCGCCGCGGCCGAGCGGAACGGCCTGGAGGATGATCCGGCGGCCGTCGCCGGTGAGGATGGGGATCAGCTGAAAGCGGGGCATGTGGTTCCTGGTTTCGACGAGAGGGAGCTCCAGGGTGACGCGGCTTGCTAAAGCCCCGCTCAGGACGGCATCAACGGCGGCAAAGAACCCGCCACCGCCTCAGCAGCCGTCGGGGCCGCACGCCTCGCCGTCGGCGACGACCGCCAGGCGCGGGCGCGCCTCCCAGCCCCGGCGCAGCATCTCGCTCAGCACCTCGGGCGGCTGGGCGCCCGCCGCGCCGAGCGCGCGGTCGACCACGAAGAACGGCACGGCGTGGATCCCGAGCGCGGCGGCGGTGCGCTCGTCGTCACGGACCTCGGGGGCGTAGCGGTCGCTGGCGAGGACCCCGGCCGCGGCCGCGCGCGGCAGGCCGGTTTCCACCGCCAGGCGCTCGAGCACCTCGGCATCGCTGACAAGCCGGCCCTCGGTCAGGTAGGCGAGCATGAGCCGCTCCTTCATCGCGTCCTGCACGCCGTGCTCCGCCGCGAGGTGCAGCATGCGGTGCGCGTCGAACGTGTTGCCGCTGCGGGCGATGTCGAAGCGGAACTCGAGCCCCTCGCCGGCGGCGACGGCGGTCATGTGCTCCTGCATCTCGATCGCGCGCTCGACGCTGACGCCGTACTTCTCCGCCAGGTGCACGGCGCGGTCGCCGCCGCGCTCGCGCGGCGCGGCCGGGTCGAGCTCGAAGCTGCGCCACGTGACGGTGACTTCGTCGCGGTGCTCGAACGCCGCCAGCGCGGCCTCGAACCGGCGCTTGCCGACGTAGCACCAGGGGCAGGCGATGTCCGACCAGATCTCGACGTGCATGCAACCGAGCGTAGCGGCGGGCCGACGTCGGCTCGCCCCCGCGCCCGGCTCACTTCGCGGCCACGCTGCGGTACCGCGCGACCGCCAGCGGCGCGAAGATCACGATCAGGGCGACGCACCAGACGAACGCCATCCACACGTCCGTGTTCGCCGGCGTCCCGAGCCACAGCGACCGCACCGCATCGGAGATCGTCGTGAACGGGTTGGCCTCGGCGAACTGGCGCAGGCCGTTCGGCATCGTGTCGACCGGGACGAACACCGACGACGCGAACGTCAGCGGGAAGATCAGCGTGAAACCGATCGCGTTCGCCGTCTCCGGCGCGGACGAGTACAGCCCGATGAGCGCGAAGATCCACGAGAACGCGTAGCCGAGCAGCAGGCAGAGCACGATCCCGGCGAGGACCTCCAGGACGCTCGCGTCGATGAAGTTGAAGCCGGCCAGGAAGCCGACCGCGAACAGCACGACGAGCGACAGGATGTTGAGGGCCACGTCGGAGATCGTCCGGCCGAGGAGCACGGCCGCCCGCGACATCGGCAGCGACCGGAAGCGGTCGATGAGGCCCTTCTTGACGTCCTCGGACAGGCCGAGCGCGGTCACGAACCCGCCGAACGCGATCGACTGGACGATGATCCCCGGCATCAGGAAGTCCACGTAGTCGAAGCCGGGCGTGTTGATCGCGCCGCCGAAGACGTACACGAACAGCAGCACGAACATCACCGGCTGGACCGTGTAGGCGATCAGCAGGTCGGGCTGGCGGGGGATGCGCGCCAGGTTGCGGCGGGCGAGCACCAGCGTGTCGGACACGGACATGGCGAGCGAGCTCATGCCGCCACCTCCTCGGCCTCGGCGGCCTCGTCCGGAGCCGGCTCGGGCTCGGCGGCGTGGCCGGTCAGGGCGATGAAGACGTCGTCGAGGGTCGGGCGGCGCAGCGCGATGTCCGCGATCCCAACGTCGGCGTCGTCGAGGCGGCGGACGGCCTCGGCGATCGCGCCGGAGCGCCGGCGGACCGCCACGCGGACCGCGCGGTCCTCGAACGCCGGCCGCTCGTCGGCCATCTCCGCGAGCGCGGCGATCGCGCGGTCGGCGTCCGCGTCGTCCTCGAGGTGCACCTCGAGCCGCTCGCCGCCGACGCGGTCCTTGAGCTCGTCCGACGTGCCCTCGGCGATCACGGTGCCGTGGTCGATCACGACGATGCGGTCGGCGAGCCGGTCGGCCTCGTCGAGGTACTGCGTCGTCAGCAGCACGGTGGTGCCGGCCGCGGTGCGGGCCTCGATCGTCTCCCACATCGCCAGGCGGCTGACCGGGTCGAGGCCGGTGGTCGGCTCGTCGAGGTACAGCACCGGCGGGCGGAACACGAGCGCGGCGGCGAGGTCAAGACGGCGGCGCATGCCGCCCGAGTAGGTCTTGGCCGGCCGCTTGGCCGCCTCCACGAGATCGAAGCGCTCGAGCAGCTCCGCGGCCCGCGCCCGCGCCTCGGCCCTCGACAGGTGGTACAGGCGGCCGACCATCTCGAGGTTCTCGAAGCCGGTCAGGTTCTCGTCCACCGCCGCGTACTGGCCGGCGAGGCCGATCTTCGCGCGCAGCTCGGTGGCGTCGCGCACGACGTCCAGCCCGGCGACGCGCGCGGTCCCGCCGTCGGGCTTCAGCAGCGTCGCGAGGATGCGCACCGCGGTGGTCTTGCCCGCGCCGTTCGGGCCCAGCAGCCCGAGCACGCTGCCCGTGCGCGCCCTGAAGTCGATGCCGCAGAGGGCGTGCACCGACCCGTAGGACTTCTCGAGGCCTTCGACGACGATCGCGTCCTGGTCCATGTGCTGGGGTCTTCTCCCTGCCCGTCGGGGCGGTCGGGGGTCAGATTCACCCGAGGCTGCGAGTCCCTGCCCGGGGACGATCCACGCTACGCGAGCCCGGGCGCGCCGACTGTACGGTTGCCCGAACACTTCGCTCGGTCGGGCGGCCTACGGCGTGCGGGCGCCTCCTCGGCGGTCGGAGGGGAGCGCCGGCAGCGGGCGTCCGCCGGGCACCGAGGAACGAGATCGAGCCCGGCGACGAAGGCTGGCCGGCGCGGCCGACGAAACGTCCCTATGCCGGGCCCGACGTCAGGCGCGTTTGCGCGAAGGCGCCTCCGTGCCCGCCGCGCCACCCGCGCGGCGCTGCCTCCGCTCGTGCGGACGTGCCCTCAGCTCTCATCCCAGGCGTGCCCGACGAAAACCGGCTCGGGCACGAGCTCGACCCCGAACGCGTCGCGCACGCCGCCCGCGATCTCGCGCGCGAGCGCCACGAGCTCGGCGGTGGTGCCCGCGCCGCGGTTCGTGAGCGCCAGCGTGTGCTTGGCGGAGATCGCGATCCCGCGCGGGTCGCCGTGGCCGCGCGCGAAGCCAGCGCGCTCGATGAGCCAGGCGGCCGACGTCTTCACCCGGCCGTCGGCGTCCGGGAACGCGGGCGGGCGGACGCCGTCGCCAAGCCGGGCGGCCACACGGCGCTCGAGGGCGGCGAACGCGTCGCCGTCGAGGACGGGGTTCGTGAAGAACGAGCCCGCGCTCACCGAGTCGGGGTCGGCCGGGTCGATCACCATGCCCTTGCCCCGTCGCAGCGCCAGAACGGCCTCGCGGACCGCCTCCAGCGGCGCGCGCTCCCCGAGCTGCACGCCGAGGCGGCGCGCGAGCTCGGCGTAGCGGATCGGCGCGGACTCGGCGGAGCGCTCGAGCTCGAGCGCGACCGCCAGCACGACCCAGCGCCCCGGCGTGCGCTTGAACGCGCTCGAGCGGTAGCTGAAGCCGCACGCGGCAGGGTCGAGCTCCGCGACGACGTCGCGCGCTCGGTCGAGCACCCGCACGGAGCGGATCGTCTCGGCCACCTCCTGCCCGTAGGCGCCGACGTTCTGGATCGGCGTCGCGCCGACAGAGCCCGGGATTCCCGACAGGCACTCCACGCCGGCGAGGCCCGCGTCGACGCAGCGCTCCACGAGCGGGTCCCACGGCTCGCCGGCCTGGACCTCGAGTCGCACGCGGCCGTCGCGGATCGGGCGCTGCGAGATCCCGCGCGTGGCGATCCGCAGGACGGTGCCCGGAAAGCCCGCGTCGGCGACCACGACGTTGCTGCCGCCGGCCAGGACGAGCAGCGGCTCGCCGGCGCGGTCGGCGCGCCGCACCTCCTCGACCACGGTCGCCTCGTCGCGCGCCTCGACGAGCCGCCCGGCCGGGCCGCCGAGGCGCAGCGTCGTCAGCTCGCGCAGCGGGGTGCGGGTCGTGGCCTCCACGCCGCCGAAGGCTACGGCCCGCCGCGGCAGGGGCTGGCTGCGGCGGGTCGAACCCCGCAGTGGATGCGCCGACCCGTGCCGCCGCGACCGCGCCGTCCGCCGCTGCGGGCGGTCGCCGCCTTCGCGTGCGTCCTGGGGCTGCTGGCCGTCGGCTGGCTGTGGCTGCGCGACTCGCGGCTCGTGGCGGTCGAGCGGGTCACCGTGACCGGCGTGAGCGGCCCCGACGCGGCGCGCGTCCGCGCCGCGCTCGAGGCAGTGGCGATGGACATGACGACGCTCCACGTGCGCCACCGCGAGCTGCGCACCGCCGTCGAGCCGTTCCCCACCGTCCTCGACGTGCGGACGTCGTCCGACTTCCCGCACGGGCTGCGCATCGAGGTCCGCGAGCGCAACCCGGTCGCGGCGGTGGTGGCCGGCGACCAGCGCGTGCCGGTCGCGGCGGACGGCACGGTGATGCGGAGCACGCGCGGCGACGGGCTGCCCCAGATCACCGCGAAGGCCGCGCCGGGCGGCGCGCGGGCGCGGGATCCGGGCGTACGCCGGGCGCTCGAGGCGCTCCGCGCCGCTCCGGCCGCGCTGCGCGCGCGCGTGCGCCGGGTGTACATGGGGCCGAACGGGTTGACGCTCCCGCTGCGCGCCGGCCCGACGCTCTACCTGGGCGGCTCCGAGCGCCTGCGGGCGAAGTGGGTGGCGGCCGCGGTCGTGCTCGCCGACCCGACGTCCGCCGGCGCGACGTACGTGGATCTGCGCGTGCCCGAGCGCCCGGCCGCGGGCGGTCTCGAGCAGCCGCCCGACCCGGCGAAGGACCACCCGCAGGTGCCGGCGCAGGCGCCGGACCCCGGCCAGCCGGCGCCGGCTCCCTGACCTTACCCTCGACCTACGCTCGAGAGTTTGGTCGAGCACAAATCTCCTGCATGACTCGAGGGTTCTGGAATCTGCAAGGGACCTTGCTCGCGTACACTTCCGTTGACAGCCCTCGACGCCCGTGCTTACCGTGCATGCGAGGAGAGGGAGCCAGAGAGCGTCAAAACGCTCAAGCCTAACTTGAAGGTCGGTCGGATCCATCATGGAAAGCAGCGGCAGCTATCTCGCGGTCATCAAGGTCGTCGGCGTCGGCGGCGGCGGCACGAACGCCGTGAACCGGATGGTCGACGCGGGGCTCAAGGGCGTCGAGTTCATCGCCGCGAACACCGACGCCCAGGCGCTGCAGATGTGCGACGCGGACATCAAGCTCCAGCTCGGCAACCAGCTGACGAAGGGCCTCGGCGCCGGCGCGAACCCCGACGTGGGCCACGCCGCCGCGAACGAGAGCCGCGACGAGATCAAGGACGCGCTGAAGGGTGCGGACATGGTCTTCGTGACGGCGGGCGAGGGTGGCGGCACGGGCACGGGCGGCGCGCCGATCGTGGCCACGATCGCTCGCGAGCTCGGCGCCCTGACCGTCGGGGTCGTCACGCGCCCGTTCAGCTTCGAAGGCCGCAAGCGCGCCGAGCAGGCGCAGCTCGGGATCTCGGAGCTCCAGGACAAGGTCGACACGCTGATCGTGATCCCGAACGACCGCCTGCTCCAGATCGTCGAGCAGCAGACCTCTGTGA
>DATAAR010000213.1:0-13192 GCA_036259975.1 Solirubrobacteraceae bacterium
CGACGAGCTCGGCGGCGGCGGGATCGAGGTTCGCGCGCGGCTCGTCGAGCAGCAGCACGGCCGGATCATGCAGCACCGCCCGGCACACCGCCAGGCGCTGGACCATCCCGCGCGAGTACGTGTGCACGCGGTCGCCGGCGCGCACGCGCAGTCCCACCTGGTCGAGCAGCGCGTCGACCCGGTCGAACGACACGCCGTGCAGGCGGGCGTGGAAACGCAGGTTCTCGCGGCCGGACAGGTCGCGGTACAGCAGCGGCTCGTGCGCGAGCAGCCCGATCCGGCCGCGCACCGCCCAGCCGTCCGCCGGCAGCGCGCGGCCGAGGATCCGCACGGCCCCGCCGTGCGGGCGCAGGAGCGTCGCGAGCACCCGCAGCAGCGTCGACTTGCCGGCGCCGTTGGGGCCGAACACGACCAGCGTGGCGCCCGCCGGCACCGCGAGCGTGACGCCCTCGAGCGCGACGCGCTCCCCGTAGCGGCGCGTCAGCCCGTCGAGCTCAATGGCCGCCGGCGGCGCGCCCACCCTCGCGCACCAGGGTCTCGGCGGCGTGGGCGAGCACCGGCGCGATGACCGGGAACAGCTCCGCGACCGCCTTCGGGTTGCCCGGGAAGTTGACGATCAGCGTCCGGTGCGCGATGCCCGCGATCCCGCGCGCGAGCATGCCCATCGGCGTCTGGCGCATGCTCTCGGCGCGCATCGCCTCGGCGATGCCCGGCGCCTCGCGTTCCACGACCGCGCGCGTCGCCTCCGGCGTCACGTCGTCGGGCGTCATGCCGGTGCCGCCCGTCGTGAACACGAACGTGAAGTTGTCGTCGACGTAGTGGTGCAGGCGGTCCTCGATGAGCGGGAAGTCGTCGGGGATCACCTCCATCGACTCGACGTCGGCGCCGGCCTCCTCGGCGAGGTGCGCCAGCAGCGGGCCGGCCTCGTCCTCGGCCAGGCGCCGGGCCACGGAGGTCGAGATCGTCAGGACCGCGGTGCGCATCGCGATCACGATAGCCCGGCCGGGACAGCGCGGGGGCGGCGACGGCGTCGCGGCCCCGTCGCGCGCCACGAGCCGCTGATCCGAACCGGGCACCGCGGCGTTATGCACGCCGGAGGCGCCGCCGGCCTGCCGTCGACGTCCCGGCGGTTGTAGGCCTCGTAGGCGGATCGGACGAGGTCGATGTGCTCCTGCTGCATTTGCGGTGCCTCCTGTTGCGATCGTGCCGTCGCGCTCGTGCGCCACCAGGGCACGGCACCGGGGGGCTCCTACGACGTGCCGTCGATCATGGTCTGGACCGTGTCGCGCGGGAAGCTCAGCGCGCTGTACGAGGAGCTCGACACGTCGCGATGTCACGAGCGACCGAAGCGGCCCCGGCCGCCAGCCGAGTGTGACGCTTCGCGACGTCGCTAGGCCCGTTCGCGGCGCCAGTCGCCGCTGCGCCCGCCGGACTTCTCGAGCAGGACGACCGAGGCGATCTCGACGCCCTTCTCGAGGCCCTTGACCATGTCGTAGACGGTCAGCGCGGCGACCGAGACGGCGGTGAGGGCCTCCATCTCGACGCCGGTGCGGGCGGTGACGCGGGCCTCGGCCGTCAGCGTGACGGTTCCCGCCGCGGCGTCGACCGCGGCCTCGACGTCCACGTGGTCCAGCGGCAGCGGGTGGCAGAGCGGGATCAGCTCGCCGGTCCGCTTCGCCGCCTGGATGCCCGCGATGCGGGCCGTGCCGAGGACGTCGCCCTTCGGCGCGTCGCCGGCCGCGACCCGCGCGGCCGTCGCCGGGTCCATCCGGACGAGCGCGCGGGCGACCGCGCGCCGCGCGGTCTGCGGCTTGGCGCCGACGTCGACCATCCGCGCGGTGCCGTGCTCGTCGAGGTGCGTGAGCTCGCCCATGGCCCGACCCAGCGTAACGGCGGGCGCGTCCGGCGATCAGGTCGGGGCGGCCGAGGACTGCGCGGCGGCGATGAGGTCGCGCACGGCCTGCGCGTCGCCGGCGCGCAGCAGCGCGATCGGGTCGGGGTCGCCGTTCACGATGCCCTCGAAGAACTCCTTGCGGTCCTGGTACGTCGGCAGCGTGCCCTTGGCCCAGCCGCGGACCTCGTTGAGCAGGACCGCGAGCGTCGCGTACTCCTCGCCGAACATCGCGCCGATCTCGCGCTTCATGCGCTTGGCCAGCGCCGGCGACGCGCCGGCGGTCGAGATCGCGATCGCGAGCGGCCCGGTGCGCAGGATCGCCGGCAGGATGAAGTTGCACAGCGGCGGCACGTCGACGACGTTGACGAGCATGGCGCGCGCCTCGGCGTCGTTGTAGATGCCGATGTTGATATCGGTGTCGTCGGTGCACGCGATGACCATGAACGCCCGCTCGAGGTCGTCGCGGCGGTACTCACGCCGCTCCCAGCGGATCGAGCCCTCGCGCGCCAGCTCCTGCAGCGCCGGCACCGCGTCGGGGGCGACCAGCGTCACGTCGCCGTCGCACGCGAGCAGGCCCTCCACCTTCTCGAGCCCGATCTCGCCGCCGCCCACGACGACGCAGCGCCGGCCGGTGAGCTTCAGGCACGCGATGTAGAACGGCGTCTCCAGCATGTCCTGCACGCAGGTCTGGTCGCAGATCCCGCGGCGGTACTGGCAGACGCACTCCTTCCCCGTATAGGCGGCGGCTGGCATGGTCCGAACAGGGTAGTAGTCCGTATCCGGGTTGCGGGATGGCAGGCAGCTTCTTCACCGACGATTCGATGATCCGCCGCGTTCAGCGGGAGTCCGCGGTCGCGCTGTCCGGGCCGCGGACGCTGCTCATGCAGGCCGCGCACCCGGTCGCGTTCGCGGGCTTCTTCGCGCACACGGGCGCGCTCGATGCGCCCTACGAGCGCCTGCAGCGCACCGTGCGCGTGCTGAACCTCATCGGCTTCGGCGACAAGGACGAGGCCCAGCGCGCCACGCGCCGCGTGCGCGCGATCCACCGCCGCGTCCGCGGTGAGCTATCCGAGCCGGCCGGACGCTTCCCCGCCGGGACGCCGTACTCGGCCGACGACCCGGCGCTGCTGTTGTGGATCCTGGCCTGCATGGCCGACTCGGCGCTGGTCGTCTACCAGCGCTACGTCCGCTCGCTGCCGCGGGACGAGCGCGACGCGTTCTGGCAGGACTACAAGGTCGTGGGACGCGAGTTCGGCCTGCGCGACGCGGACATGCCGGCGGAGATCGAGGATTTCGAGCGCTACATGGCGGAGATGGTCGCGGGCGACGACCTCTTCGTGACAGCCGCGGCGCGCGAGCTCGCGCTCGAGATCGTCATGCGCCCGCCGGTGCCGCTGCACGCGCGGCCGATGCTCGAGCTGACGAACTTCGTGACGGTCGGGCTGCTGCCCGCCCGCGTGCGGCGGATGTACGGCCTGTCGTGGGACCCGGCGCGGACGCTCGTCCTGCGCGGCGGCGCCGAGTACGCCAAGCGGGTGGTGGTGCCGCTGCTGCCGGCCCGGCTCCGCTACCGGGGCGGCCCGCGCCGCCGCGCCGCCTGAGGGGGTGCCTCGCGGACGACCCGCAGCGGACATGCGGGTGCGTGCGGATCCGCGACCGGCGCGCGTGCGCGACGCTCCCGGCATGTCCGCCTCCCCGCATCCCTTCCCTGCGGCGCTGCTCCGCCGCTCGGACCGCGACCGGCCGTGGACCGACCGCACGCTGGCGTCGCTGGACGGGGGCGTGGCTCGGCGGCACGGTGCTCGCGATCGGCAACGGGGTCGCGCGCGAGCTGCTCTACGCCGACCGCGTCGGCGCCTCGCCGCGCACCAGATCTCGACCGCCACCTTCCTCGCGCTGTTCGCCGCCTACTTCCCGGCGCTCGAGCGCCGCTGGCCGATCGCGACGACGCGCCGCGCGCTCCAGATCGGCGCGACGTGGGTCGTGCTCACGGTCGGCTTCGAGTTCGGCTTCGGCCGCTGGGTCGATGGGAAGTCGTGGAGCGAGCTCGCGCGCGACTACGACATCACCAGCGGCCGTCTTCCCTGCTGGTGCTCGTGTGGCTCGGGATCGGCCCCGCGCTGGTGCGGCGGCTGCGCGCGTAGAGCGGTCTCGCGGGCGCTCGTCATGCAGGCGGAGCCCGACCTCGTCGCGGCGTAGGTCCGATGAGGGCGAAGCGGATTCCGGTCCTCTGTGTCGCCGTGTCCGCATCAGCCCCCGGCATGGCGGCGGGCCGCGCCGAGCCGCGGAGCGGCACACCGCGGGCGCCGCCGCGCATAGGCTCGGGCGATGCACGAGACCGAGGACGACCTGCGCGCGCTGCAGGACCTGCTCGATCGCAGCCACGCGAACGCCGGACCGCACCTGCGCAGCCTGTTCACCGACGACAGCCGGATTCCGGCGGCCGAGCTTCCCGAGCTGCTGCGCGGCGTCCAGGTGCTCGCGCTGGCCACCGTGACCGCGCGCGGCGAGCCGCGCGTCGCGCCGGTCGACGGGCTGTTCTTCCGCGGCCGGTGGCACTTCGGCTCGGCGCACAACTCCGCGCGCTTCCGCCACATCCGGGCGCGCCCCGCGGTCAGCGCGGCGCACGTTCGCGGCGAGCAGCTCGCGGTCGTGGTCCACGGCACGGCGCACGAGCTCAACCCGCGCGCGCCGGAGCACGCGGCGTTCCGCGCGTACCTCAACCAGACCTATCCCGGCTGGGACGACGCCGGCTGGACGGCGGGCGCCCCGTACGCGCGCATCGAGCCCGCCGCGATGTTCACATTCCGCTCGGGCGTGGGATAGCGGCGCCGGCGAGCGCGAGCCGGTAGGCGTCGGGGTCGGTCGGGCCCTCCGTGCCGAGCAGCAGCACGCGCGTCCGCGGGCCGGCGCCGACCGCCGCGCGGAGCTCCGCGCACTCTGGCTCGACCGCGAGCGCGCGCAGCGCGGCCAGCGGCGCCGCGCCGCAGTCGCCGACCGCCAGGCCGGCGCCGGCGAGCTCGCGCATCGCCGCGTGCACCTCCGCGTCGGCGACGGTGATCGTGCCGGCGATCCCGGCGGACAGCTCGGGCCACGCGGCGGGCGAGACCTCCGCGCAGTCGAGCCCGGCCATCGTGGTGCCCGGCGTGGGCACCCGCGTGGGCGCCCCGGCCGCCAGCGACGCCGTCAGGCAGGCGGCCGTCACCGGCTCGACGCCCACGACCCGGCCGCCGTGGGCCGCGGCAGCCCGCGCCGCGGCCGCGGCCAGCGAGCCGACCCCGACCGGCACGAGCAGGAGGTCGAAGGCGCCCTGCGCGGCGACCTCGGCGAACAGCGTCGCGTAGCCGTCGATCACCCACCGCGCGGGGCCGGCCGTGCCCGCGTCCGGGATCTCGACCACGCCCGGGTGGGTCGCCTCGGCCGCCGCGAGCGCGAGCGCGTGCTCGTAGGTGCCGTCGACGACGTAGACGTCGGCGCCCTCGGCCTCGATCGCCTCGCGCCGCGCCCGGGCCGCCCGCGCTGGCAGGAGGATCCGGCACGCGAGCCCGCGCTGCGCCGCGACGCGCGCGACGGCGCGGCCGTGGTTGCCCGCGCTGGCCGCGACGAGCGTATGGATGCCCGGGCGCCCGCGTACCGCGCGCTCGACCGCCCACGAGGCGCCGAGCACCTTGAACGCCGGCAGGCCGAGCCGGGCCGTCTCGTCCTTGAGTCCGACGGCGCCGAGGCCGAGCTCCGAGGCGACGTGCGGCAGATCGCGCAGCGGAGTGGGCGCGTAGCCCGGCAGCGCGGCGTGGAACGCCAGTGCCGCGGCGCTCGGAGCCGGCACGGCCGCCCGGTCCGCGCGCGTGTTGACGAGCGCCCTCATGCGCCCAGCCGTCGCGCGACCGCGACGAGCGTTCGCGCCACCCCCTCGGCGTCGCCCAGGCTCACCCACTCCTCGGCCGCGTGCGCGCCCTCGCCACGCGGGCCGAACATCACGGTCGGGATCCCGGCGGCCGCCAGGAACGCCGCGTCGGCCCAGTAGCTCGCGCCCGCGGTGGGCGGCTCGGCGCCGATCGTCTCCGCCGCCGCCGCGCGGACGAGCTCGGCGATCTCCGCGTCGGCGGGGACCTCGAACGGCCCGCGCTCGAGCACGATGCGTTGGCTCGCCTCGAGCTGCGGGTCGGCGGCCCGGCACTCGTCGAGCAGGCCGGCGAGCTCGGCCTCCACGTGCGCGGCGCCCTCGCCCGGCAGCGTGCGGCGCTCGAGCGACACCACGCAGCGCGCCGGGTAGCTCGACAGCTCCTCGCCGCCGCGGATGAGCGACGCGTGCACCGAGCCGCGGCCGAGCAGCGGGTGCGTGCGCTCGGCCAGCGCGGCGTCGAGCTCGCCGAGCGCCGTGAGGACCGGTCCCGCCTTGACGATCGCGTCGACGCCGAGATGCGGGCGCGAGCCGTGCGCGGCGCGCCCGCGGACCTCGATCTCCGCCCACACGAACCCCTTGTGCGCCACGACGAGCTCGAGCTCGGTCGGCTCGGTCACGATCGCCGCGTCGGCCGAGACCGCGCCCACGACCTCCTGCACGCCGAGGCTCGCGTGCTCCTCGTCGGCCACCGCGGCGACACAGACGTCGCCGCGAAGGCCGAGCCCGGCCGCCTCACGGCACGCGACGAGCGCCGCGGCGAGGCCGGCCTTCATGTCGTATGCGCCCCGTCCGTACAGGCGGTCGCCGTCGACGCGGGCGGCGTGCGGGCTCGTCATGCCCTCGACGCCCACGGTGTCGAGGTGGCCGCACAGCAGCAGCGTGCGCCCGCCGCCCGTGCCGCGGGCGCGGACGAGCACGCTCGGGCGGCCGGGCGTGCTCTCCAGCACGTCGACGTCGAGGCCATGACCGCGCGCCCACTCGGCGACGAACCGGGCGATCTCGCCCTCACCCGCGCCGCCGGCCACGAGCGCGGGATTCACCGAGTCGATCGCGACGAGCGCGGCGGCGAGGTCCGCGACGTCGCTCACCGGCCGCGCGCCCGCCGGATGCGCTCCAGCCGTTCCGCGAGGTCTGCCTCGGTCGGACCCGGCTCGTAGAACCGCGTTCCGACCAGGCCGTCGGGCAGGAGCTCCTGCGGGCTGACCTGCTCGGGGCGGTCGTGCGGGTAGTCGTAGCCGACCCCGCGGCCGAGCGCGGCCGCGCCCGGGTAGGCGCCGCTGCGCAGGTACGCCGGCGGCGCCTGCGCGCCGTGCTCGCGGACGTGCGCGCGCGCGGCGCTCAGCGCGTGCCCGGCGGCGTTGGACTTCGGCGCGAGCGAGAGGTAGATCGAGCATTGGGCGAGCGCGAACGTCGCCTCGGGCAGGCCGACGTGCTCGACCGCGTGCGCCGCGGCGACCGCCACCTGCAGCGCCTGCGGATCGGCGTTGCCGACGTCCTCCGAGGCGAGGATGACCATGCGCCGCGCGATGAAGCGAGCGTCCTCGCCGCCTTCGAGCATGACCGCGAGGTAGTACAGCGACGCGTCGGGGTCCGAGCCGCGCGTGGCCTTGATCCACGCCGAGATCGTGTCGTAGTGCCGGTCGCCCCCCTTGTCGTAGGTCAGCGCGCGGCGCTGGAGCGCGTCCTCCGCGTGCGCGAGCGTGATCGGCTCGCCCGCGGCGACCGTCTCGCACGCGAGCTCGAGGGCGGCGAGCGCGACGCGGGCGTCGCCGCCGGCGCGCGCCGCGAGGAACTCCACCACGTCGTCGGACACGGCGTGGTCGCCGCACTCCCCGCGCTCGAGGGCGCGGCGCAGGAGCACCTCGACGTCGCCCGCCTCGAGCGCATGCAGCTCGTAGACCTGCGTGCGCGAGAGCAGCGCGGAGTTGACCTCGAAGTACGGGTTCTCGGTCGTCGCGCCGATCAGCGTGACGAGCCCCTCCTCGACCGCGGGCAGCAGCGCGTCCTGCTGGGCCTTGTTGAAGCGGTGGATCTCGTCGAGGAAGAAGATCGTCCCCTCGCCGGTGGCCTGGCGGCGGTGCGCCGCGCGCTCGAGCACCTGGCGCACCTCGGCGCGGCCCGCCTCGACCGCGCTGAGCTCCTCGAACGCGGCGCGCGCCGCCGTCGCGACGATGCGCGCGATCGTCGTCTTGCCCGACCCCGGCGGCCCGTAGAGCACCATCGAGTGCGGCCGGCCCAGCTCGATCGCGGTGCGCAGCGCGCTGCCCGGCGCGAGCACGTGGTCCTGGCCGACCACCTCGTCGAGCGAGCGCGGGCGCATGCGCGCCGCGAGCGGCCCCGCCTCGGGCGGGACGGGGGTGCGCCCGCGCGGCGGCTCGCCGGTGTCGAAGAGCTGGTCCACGCGGTGAGTATGGCCCCCGGTGGGGATGAGGCCGCGCGCGCTCGCATACCCTGCAGGGCGATGGCCGACCTCCAGCAGGAGACCACGGAGCTCCTCCAGCGGCTCGTCCGCTACCGCACCGTCAACCCGCCCGGCGCCGAGCGCGCGCTCCAGGAGCACCTGGCGGGCCTGCTCCGCGACGCCGGCTTCGAGGTCGAGCTGCTGGGGCGCAACGACGAGCGCCCGAACATGGTCGCGCGCCTGCGCGGCGCGGCCGACGGCCCGCGCCTGGTCCTGCTGTCGCACGTCGACACGGTCCTCGCCGAGCCCGAGGACTGGTGCCGCGACCCGTGGTCCGGCGAGGTGGTCGGCGACGAGCTGTGGGGCCGCGGCTCGCAGGACATGAAGTCGCAGACGGCGGCGGAGGTGGTCGCGGCGGTCTCGCTCGCGCGCGATGGCTGGCGCCCGGCCCGGGGCGAGCTGATGCTCGTCGCGACCGTGGACGAGGAGACCGGCGGCACGGAGGGCGCGATGTGGCTGTGCGAGCGGCACCCCGACAAGGTTCGCTGCGACTACGTCATCAACGAGGGCGCGGGCACCGTCATCCCGTTCGAGGACCGTCCCGTGTACGGCGTATGTGTGGCCGAGAAGGGCGTGTTCCGCTTCACGGTCACGACGCGCGGTGCGGCCGGGCACGCATCGATGCCCGGCGTCGGCGACAATGCGCTGCTCAAGATGGCGCCCGTGCTGCAGGCGCTCGCCGAGCGGCGGCCCGGCCTGGATGTCACCGACGCGCCGCGCTCGATGCTCGCCGCGCTCGAGCTCGACGGCGAGGGCGACCCGGCCGCCGCGCTGGAGCGCTTGCGCGAGCGCGACCCCATGCTCGCCGGGTTCGTCGAGCCGATGGTGTCGGTGACGATGGCCCCGACGATCATCTCGGCGTCGGAGAAGATCAACGTGCTGCCGTCGACGGCCCGGCTGCAGGTCGACTGTCGCGTGCCGCCCGGCCATGGCGAGCAGACGGCGCTGCGGCGCATCCGCGAGGTGCTCGGCGACGGCGACGACTACGAGATCGACTTCCACGAGCAGGTGGTCGGCAACGGCTCGCCGCTCGACACGCCGCTCATGGACGCGATCCGCGGGTGGGTGGAGCGCGCCGACCCGGGCGCGCGCGTCGTGCCGGTCATGCTGCCGGCGTTCACCGATTCGCGCACGTTCCGCGACGCGTTCCCCGACGTGGTCGCCTACGGGTTCTTTCCCCAGCGGCAGAAGACGCTGTTCGAGGCGTGGCCGCTGATGCACGGCAAGGACGAGCGCATCGACGTGCGCGATCTCGGCTTCGCCGCCTCCTGCTACCGCGACGTCGTGAAGGAGCTGCTCGGATGAGCGAAGGCAAGAAGCTGCGCCTGGGCGGGATGGCCCTGCGCAACGGGCTGCTGGTGCACGGGCCCACGCACTGGGCCGCGGCCGTGCGCCGGCCCGACGGCACGATCGGCGTGGCGTCGGGCTCCAAGCCCCGCCTCCAGGGACGCGGCGCCGACGTGCCGGGCGTGCGGGGCGTGCTGCGCCTCGCCGAGGCCATGGCCGTCATCCCGCTGGCCAAGCGGGGGCTCCCGGAGGCGCGGCTGCCGTGGCAGGACGCCACCGTGGCGGGCGCGGTCGCCGCGGCCGCGGTCGGCGGCGCGGCGCTCCGGCGCCGGATCAAGGGCCCGGGCGGCGAAGCGGCGATCACCGCGCTGTCGGTCCTCCCGTCGCTCGTCGCGCTGCGCGGCGGCGACCTGGCCGCCTACCACGGCGTCGAGCACAAGGCGATCGGTGCCTACGAGCAGGACACCGGCGACGCGCGCGACGCGACGAAGGAGCACGACCGCTGCGGCTCGCATCTCATGGCGCCGCTGCTCGCCGCCAACCTGGCCGGGACGACGCTGCTGCGCCGCGTGATGGCGCGGCCGTCGCCGGCGGCCAACGCCGCGGTCCAGCTCGCGTCGGTCGGCGCGGCGGTCGAGGTGTTCGCCTGGTCGGAGCGCAACGCCGACACGGCGGCAGCGCGCGCGCTGCGCCGGCCCGGCCACGAGCTGCAGCGCGTGCTCGGCACGCGCGAGCCGACGGAGGCGCAGCTCGAGGTGGGCCGCGCCGCGCTGGCCGAGATCCTGCGCGTGGAGCCCGCGCCCGAGGACTAGGACTCCGGCGACCACGAACCCGGCCCGCGCGCGCCCGGAGCGGCCGGTAGCCGCCGGGCGCGTCGCCCGCGCCGGCCGGCCGGCGAGGAGCCGCTGGCCGGCGAGCGTCAGCGCCAGGCTCATCGTCAGCGCGACGGGCGCCTGCAGCCACACGCTGCCCGCGGCGGCGCGGGCCTGTGGTTGACTGGCGCGCGTGGCTCGCCCCCCGCGCGCGGTCAGTCCGCCCGAACCGCCCCGGAGCGAGCCCGCACTCGACGAGCTGGCCGCGACACCGGAGGCGCTCAGCCCCGGCGCCGCGGTCGAGCGCGCCCGCATCGCGGACGCCGACCTCGCCGGGCTGCGCGCCCGCGGCCTGCGCCTGACCGACGTGGAGATCGCCCGCGGCGACCTCTCGAACTCCGTCGCGCCTGAGCTCTCGCTGCGCCGGGTCGTGATCGCCGGGACGCGGCTCACCGGGGCCCAGTGGACGACCGGCCGCATCGAGGACGCCGTGCTCCGCGACTGCCGGATCGACCTCGCCACGTTCGCCGGCACGACGTTCGAGCGCGTCGCGTTCGACGGCTGCCTGCTCGCGCAGGCCGACTTCCGCGACGCGCTCCTGCGCTCCGTGCGCTTCGACCGCTGCGACCTCACCGCGGCCGACCTCACCGGCCTGCGCATCGACGGTTCTTAGGGTTCTCTCAGTTACGGCGGGCAAGCTCTCCGTCATGACGACGCGAACGAAGAAGCTCGCCACCCTCCTCACCGCCGGCGTGGCGCTGTCGAGCGGCGCCTACGCCCTCGGCAGCCAGGCCGGCGACGGCGGCGCCGTCGCCGCCGGCACGACGGGCTCGGGCGCCGCCACGAGCGGCGCGACGATCTCGACGACCGGCGACCGCGGTCCGCGCGGCGCGTGCGCCTTCCGCCGCGGGGGCTTCGGCGTCGACGCGCTGGCCGATCGCCTCGGCGTGAGCGAGACCGCGCTGCGCGGCGCGCTGCGGGCGATCCGCGACAGCAGGACGCCCGAGCAGCGGCGCACGGAGCTTGTCCGGGCGCTCGCCGCCGCCCTGAACAAGCCCGCCGCCGACGTTCAGCGCGCCGTCGACTCGGTGCTCCCCGCCCGCGACGACCGCAAGGCCGACCTCGCCGCCGCCATCGCGCGCGAGCTCGGGGTCGACGCGGCGAAGGTGCGCTCGGCGTTCGACACCCTGCGCCGGCAGTTCCGCGACCGCGACCGCGACGGCCGGCGCGGCGATCGACGCGACGCGCTCGTCGACGCGATCGCGTCCGCCACCGGCATCGACGCCGCGCGCGTCCGCGCGGCGCTCGAGAAGCTCCACGACGCGAGGCGCGGCGATCGCCGCGACCGCCGCGCCGAGGTCCGCGGGCGGCTCGCCAGCGCGCTGGGCGTCACGACCGACCAGCTCGACCGCGCGATCGACAAGGTCCGCGCCGACCAGCGCAACGCCTTCGCCACGGCCCTGGCGCAGCGGCTCAACGTCGACGTGCGGAAGGTGCAGGACGCGCTCGAGGACCTGCCCCGTCGTGGCCGTCGCGGTGGCTAGGAGCGCCGATGGGGCGGGTCGGGCGGCGGGAGCCCTGTCCGCTCGGGGGTCTGGACGTCCACGTCCCCCGGCCCGCCACTGGAGCTTCAGCGCCGACCGGCCGATAGACGGCGGGTGACGACTCCTCCGCCTCCGCCGGCCGCCGTCGCCGAGACCATCCAGCAGTTCGCCACCGACTGGGGCGGCGTCATCGGCCTCGTCTTCATGGGCGCGATCGCGTACGTGCTCGTGCGGACGATGAAGATGATGCCGCGCACCAAGCCGGTGCAGATCAAGCCCCAGGCCAATCAGGAGATCGGCTGGGACGAGATCGCCGGCGTCGACGAGGCCAAGGCCGAGCTCCGCGAGGTCGTCGACTTCCTGCGGGACCCGAAGAAGTTCAAGCGCCTCGGCGCGAACGTCCCCAAGGGCATCCTGCTGCACGGCCCGCCCGGCACCGGCAAGACGCTGCTCGCCAAGGCGGTCGCGCACGAGTCCAACGCGCAGTTCTTCTCGCAGTCGGCGTCCTCGTTCGTCGAGATGTTCGCCGGCCTCGGCGCGGCGCGCATCCGGCGCCTGTTCGACGAGGCGCGCAAGCACGAGCCCGCGATCCTCTTCATCGACGAGCTCGACGCCGTCGGCGCCCGCCGCGGCTCGGACCAGAACTCCGAGCGCGAGCAGACGCTCAACCAGCTGCTGGTCGAGATGGACGGCTTCTCGTCGAGCGGGCGGCTCGTCGTCATGGCGGCCTCGAACCTGCTCGAGAAGCTCGACCCCGCGCTCTTGCGCCCCGGCCGCTTCGACCGCCAGGTCTTCGTCTCCCCGCCCGACGTCAAGGGCCGCCAGCGCATCCTCGAGGTGCACACGCGCAACAAGCCGCTGAGGGACGACGTCGACCTCGGCCTCGTCGCCCAGCAGACCAGCGGGCTGACGGGCGCCGACCTCGCCAACATCTGCAACGAGGCCGCGATCTTCTGCGCCCGCCGCGACGGGCTCGTCATCGCCCGCCAGGACTTCGACGACGCGCTCGAGCGCGTGATCGCCGGCGTGCAGTCGTCCACCACGCTGGGCGCCCACGAGCGTCGCGTCGTCGCCTACCACGAGGCCGGCCACGCCCTGTGCCGAGAGCTGCTGCAGAGCGTCGACCGCGTCCACAAGATCTCGATCGTGCCCCGCGGCCGCGCGCTCGGCTACGTCGTCAACCTGCCCGCCGAGGACTCGTATCTGAAGACCCGCGAGGAGCTCATCGACCAGATGACCGTGCTGCTCGGCGGGCGCGTGGCCGAGCAGATCGTGTTCGGAGCGGTGACG
>DATAAR010000214.1:0-56224 GCA_036259975.1 Solirubrobacteraceae bacterium
GCTCACCGACCGCGCGGAGACGAGGCGGGGCACGATCTGGGTCGACGGCCCCGCCGACCGGCTCTTGCCCTCCCGCGAGCGCCTGCAGGCGCTGCGGCTGTTCGCCAACCAGGCGACGGCCGCGCTCGAGTCCTCCGCGCAGTACGAGACGATGCGCACGCTCGCGACCCGCTGACGAAGCTCCTCAATCGCCGCGCGTTCGCCCGCCACCTCGACGAGACCGCCCACCGCGGGCGCGCGTCCGGCCAGCCGCTATCGCTCGTGTACCGCGACCTCGACGGCTTCAAGGCCGTCAACGACACGCGCGGGCACGCCGACGGCGACCGCCTGCTGCGCGCGTTCGGCGACGCGCTCACCGGCGCGGTCCGCCAGGAAGACGCCGTCTTCCGGATGGGCGGGGACGAGTTCGCCCTGCTGCTCGAGGGCTGCCCGCGCGACCGCCCGCTGGAGGTCGTCGAGCCCGTCCTCGAGCGCCTGCGCGAGCGGGCCGCCGACGGCGACTGGGCCATCGAGGCGAGCTTCGGCGTGGCGGTGGCCGACTGCACCGCCCCCGTCGACAGCGACGAACTCTGCGCCGCGCCGCGACGCGATGTACGACGCCAAGGACTCGCGCTCGGTGCTCAGCATCGCCGCCTGAAGCGCCCGAGCCTGCTCTAGCCTTGCGGGCGGGCCGGTAGCTCAGTTGGTCAGAGCAGCGGACTCATAATCCGTTCGACGCAGGTTCGAGTCCTGCCCGGCCCATCCGATACTAGAGGCAAATTCTGACCATCTTCGCGCCGGTGTATTGACTCGTGTTCCACGTTCGTCTCCCCTACGGGGCCGCCAATGTGTCCAGAGATCGAACACGAGAACCGCCCGAGCGGCCACCTGCAGGTCAAGGGGTCGAAAGGGTCGGCGGGCCTGGTACGCGCTGTGGCGCGATGCTGACGGCCGCCACCAGAAGCGCCTGGGGCCAGCGCACGTCCGCGATTCCGGGCGGCGCACGCCGCGCGGCGCGGTGATCTGGCGCGCGGCGAACGGTTCGAAGCCCGATCCGAGCTACCTGACGCCCGCCGAGGCGGAGGACGCGCCGTGAGACCCTCGAGGCGCCGGACCACCTGCTCGGCGGTGAGGCGCTCGTACCGGAGGATCGGGAAGCCGAGCGGAAGGAGGGCGCGGATGATCCGCTCCGCGCAGACGACCAGCGCTTCGCTGCCCCGCCGCAGGCTCGATCTCCGCCGGCGCTCGCGCGCTCGCCTGCGAGCGGCCGCCGCATGGTCCGGCATCCGCACGGAGGCGCTGGCGGCGGCGATGACGGCCCGGTGCTGGGTGTGACGGAGCAGGAAGCGGGATCTCGCGGTCCGCGCGGCTCGTCGGTCACGTAGAAGTGGCCGGCGTGCGGCCACAGGCGGATCTCCGCGCCAGGGATCGCGCCGGCAATAACGCGCGCGTTGTCCGGCGGCACGACCACGTCCTCTTCGCCGTGGACCACGAACGTGGGCGCCGCGATCTGCTCGAGGCGAACCGCCGTGCTGTCCGGCGGCCGCGACCTGGCGGCCGTAGGCCATCGGGTCGGTCGGGAATCGCAGACGACGCGCGATGTCCTCGGCGATGCGATCCGCGTGCCGCCGGCGGGTCCGTTCGGCGTAGATGAAGGCAACCGACGCCCACGCGGTCTCCTCCGCGCCCATCGCGGCGGCCCGAGCGAGGAAGGCGACCACCGATTCCCGTGGGACGATCGCCCGCGACCCGCCGGGCGTGGTCGCGCCCAGGACGAGCGCGCGGACGCGGTCGGGGTGACGCAGCGCGATCTCCTGGGCCACCATCCCGCCGAGCGAGATCCCGTAGATGTGCGCGGCCTCCTCACCTGCGGCATCGAGGATCGAGACGGCGTCGTCGGCCATCTGGCCCACGGAGTACGGCACCGGCGCGCGGTCGCTGCGGCCGATGCCGCGGTTGTCGAAGGTCAGCACGCGGAAGGAATGCGCGAGGACCGGGACCGTTCGCGACCACGCGGTGAGCGTCATCCCCAACCCCATGACCAACAGGACCGCCGGCCCGCGTCCGGTGCTCTCGTAATAGAGCGTGACCGGTCCATCGTCTGGAAGGGCATCCGTCCTCCTTCCGTCCGCGGGCCGGAGCGGCGCCACGGGCAGCGGCCCGGCCGCACGGCAGCGCGCCCTGAAGCAGGGCTCGAGCGTCGTCCCTGCGTTTGCGTGTTAGCGGAGAGTCTAGCTAACGAGCAAGCACGAGGCGTGGCCCGCGAAGACCGCGCGCCCGATCAGCCGCGCGAGCCGCCGCCAGCGGCGCTCGTCTCGATCAGGTAGCGATGCTCGGGACGTCCGGCCGGCTCCTGCGGACCATCGCTCTGATGTACGGCGTCAGCACCGAGTTCAGCGGACGTCCCCTTGGCGCGGAGATCGCGGCTCCCCAGCGGCGAGTTCGTGGACGTCCCGGTCGCCGCCCGCGCGCGACGGCTGCTGGAGCTGACGAGCGCCGTGCGATAACGGCGGCTGTGGTCACGGGCCGTCCTGCTGCTTCCTGACGCGGCGGCCTCACGCCTGGGGTCGGTAAGCCAGGTAGACCACACCGTTCTCGTACGACTCACACGCCGCAAGCGACAGCTTGCCGGCGCGGCGTCGTCGGGAAGAGCCGCGGACCCGATCCGCGGGTGAGCGGGTAGACGAACAGATGCAGCTCGTCGACCAGGCCGTCCGCGAGCATCGCTCGGACCAGCGTGCCGCTGCCACTGACGTAGGGGTCGCCGTCGACCTTGTCCTTCGGGCGCGGATCGCGTGCGGGTCGTACGGCCCGATGATCTTGGATGCTTGGGGTCGCGGGCGCGCATCGGCTGCCGCTGGATCGCCGGTGCGTGCCGTTGCGATGCGGTAGGACTTGAGCCGGACGCGTCCCAGCACTCGGGCGTCGCGAACGAGAGGAGAGAGCCATGCCCACGAAGGTGACCGACACGATCCTGCCCACGACGATGATCGGTTCGTATCCGAAGCCTCGCTGGTACACGAGGTACAACCTGGCGGGCGCCGACCTTCTCGAGTGGTGGAAGGTCGAGGAGAATTGGCACGCGTGGTGGGACGCGACAACCGCGTGCATCAAGGACCAGGAGCTCGCGGGGCTCGACATCGTCACTGACGGCCAGATGCACTTCGACGACTACGGTGGCGGCATCGGCTCGTTCGTCTGGTACTGGTACGAGCGGCTCGGCGGCTTCACGAAGGCCAAGCTGCCGAACCCCCTGGCGCGCGAGATCGAGGCGAGCGAGGACGCGGACCTCAGCCAGGCCGCGTGGATGCACAATTGGGGTGGCACCGCCGTCACCGGCGAGGTGTCGCGCGGCATCCCGGGACGGCTCGGCGAGATGCACGAGGCCGCGCGCCAGCTCACCGACAAGCCGATCAAGGTGTCGGTCGGGGCCGGGCCGCCGAACCTGACCTACCACGTGGACTTCAAGCATCCGGACTCGAAGTACACCGAGGCCCGCCGGTTGGCCGAGGACCTCGTGCCGATCTTCAACGAGGACCTCAAGGACCTCGTCGCACACGGCGCCGAGTTCATCCAGATCGAAGACCTCGGCGCCTGGATGCTCGCCCTCGATTCGAAGAGCGACTGGGTCATCGACGTCCTGAACGCGTGGATCGAGGGCGTCGACGCCAAGATCGCCTGGCACTGCTGCCTCGGCGCGGGCTACGGCAACACGTTCCGGGCCGTCGAGGACGCGCTCCCCCGAGTGCTCGAGCGCTGGATGGACGTCAACGTCGAGCAGTACGCGCTCGACTTCGCGCTGCGCGACATGGTCGATGTCAAGGCGCTCGAGGTGATCCCGTCCGACAAGGAGGTCCAGGTCGGCGTGATCGACATCCGCACGCTCTACATCGAGTCCGACGACGAGATCGTCGACCGGATCCACCGAGCGCTCGAGCACATCGCCCCCGAGCAGGTCTACCTCTCGACCGATTGCGGGCTCAAGGCGCTCCCCCGGTTCTGCGCGTACGAGAAGCTCCGAGCGCTCTCGCGCGCGGCCGCGCGGGTGCGAAACGAGATCCGCACGCCGGCTGCGGCGGCGGCGTAGCTTGCGCGGTCGCGCTCGGCCGGGCGCGCGGTGCGTCCGGCCGACCGAGGCCGTCGCGCTGAGCGACCGCCGCGCGACGTGCCCCGAGTTCCCGGCGCCTGCCGGATGCGTGATTCGCGCCAAGACCGTGCGTGGGCATTACGCCGATCTCGTCGCCACATTACTCGCGCACCATTCGAGGACCGGTTTGCTCGCGACATGCTCCGACGGATCGTTGAGCTCGCCCACGGCCACGCTCGTGTGGAACTGGGGCTGGTGGCGCCACCCGCGCCAGCGCTGAACCGATGTCAATCGCTCGATCCATAGCTCGCGGAGGACCCGAGCTCGGGCTTCTTCCTCGACCCGCGCGCGGAGCACCAGCCGTTGCACAACGCTGGCGTGACGAGCCTGGTCGAGCCCAAGACCTTGTGGTTTGTGGCGATCGATCTTGTCGATTGCGCGAGCGATCTTGTCGCGTCACAGCTCAACGGCCGAGGGTGGTCGGGGGAACAGAAAGGCGATTCTGTGACTTTGGCAGGAGCAGCTCTCGCACTGTTCGGTCGACGGTTGCGTGTCATGGGCGTGTCCCGCTGGCCTGCTCCCCGGTAGGGCGTTGACAGTGCTCGGGGTGCGGACGCGATCGGACCCGAGCCGGTAGGCGAGGCGCAGATCGCGTCCGGCGCGGCTTCGAGCATGGGCCGTTCAACGAGTCAGGAGATCTTGTTGAGCGACAAGCGCAAGTACCGCAAGTTCACCGCCAAGCAGAAGTTCGAGCTCGTCCTGGCGTCCTTCCGCGGGGACCGCTCGATCGCGGAGATCTGCCGCGAGCACGATCTGTCGGAGAGTCTGCTGCGCCGCTGGCGCGAGCAGGTCATCGCGGCGGGCGCCGAGCGTTTCGCCAACGGCGCCGACCGCTCGGCGCAGGCTGAGCAGCGCCGCCGGATCGCCGAGCTCGAGCGCGCGCTGGGCCGCAAGACCTACGAGCTGGAGATCGCGGGAAAGCTCTTGCGGGACTGGGAGTAGGAGTGCGCGTCACCCGGTCCCGCGAGCTGGTGGCCGCCGGCGACTCGCCGGCGGTCGTGGCGCGCGTGGCGCAGATCAGCCGCCAGGCGATCTATCGCGTCCCCAAGACCCGACCGTCCGCGGCGCGGCGCTCGGCGCCGCCCGCCGACGACGTCGACGCGGCGATCGTGCAGGTCGCCCGGGACAACCAGACCGACTGCTACCGCATGGTCTGCGCCCTCGTGGTCCGCAAGCTGGGTCGGGCGGTCAACCGCAAGCGCGTGCTCAGGGTCACGCGCGAGCGGCGGCTCATCCAGCGCCGCCGCCGACTGGACCGGCGTCGGCGCCCCGGCTTCTTCCGCGTCAGCCGCCCCGACGAGCTCTGGCACCTGGACCTCACGTCGGTCTGGGTCGCCGAGCACGGCTGGTGCTATCTGATGGCCGCGATCGACTGCTGCACGCGCGAGATCGTCGGCTGGCACCTGGAGCTGCGCTGCCGCGCTAGGGAGAGCATCGCGCTTGTTGAGCAGGCGGTCGCCGCCCGCGGCGTCCCGCCCGGCACGCTGACCATCGGCACCGACAACGGCTCCGCGTTCACCGCGCGCGCCTTCAAGCTCGTGCTCTCCGGCCTGAGCATCGCCCACCGCCGCGGCGGCTACCGCGACCCAGAAGCACAGGCGTTCATCCAGAGCTGGTTCTCCAAGCTCAAGGAGCGCTGCGTCTGGCCGCACGAGTTCGAGACCCTCGACCAGGCGCGGGAGGTGATCGCCGCCTACGTCACCAGCTACCACCACCGCCCCCACTCGGGGCTGGACTACCGAACCCCGGCCGAGGTCGCCCAGACCTGGGACGATGCCCTCGGCAACCAACAAACCCACGCCGCCTGACCTGTCAACACCGCCGGGTAGCAGGCCACTTGATCGTTGGGGCGCGGCGGCGCGGCGGTTGCGCCGTAGTGTTTCCGGTTGACGTGGGTGAGCCGATGTTGCGTGTTCGGCTGTTGGGTGGCATGGATCTGCGCCTGGGGGACCGCGCACTTCCGCCGTTGGATTCCGCCCGTGCGGAGTCGCTGCTCGCGTTTCTGCTCCTGCATCGCGAGGCGCCGACGCCGCGTCAGCGCTTGGCGTTCGTGCTGTGGCCCGATTCGACGGAGCGCCAGGCGCACACGAACCTCCGCAAGGTTCTGCACAACCTGCGCCGTGCACTGCCCGATGCCGACCGCTTCATCCAGATCGGGCCGCGGACGCTTCAGTGGCGCGCGGACTCGCCGCTGTGGCTCGACGTCGAGCATTTCGAGCGGGCGGTTACGGAGGGGCGGCTCGGGGAGGCGGTCGAGACATACGCCGGGGAGCTGCTGGAGGGCCGCTACGACGAGTGGCTGGCGGACGAGCGGGAGCGGCTCGCGGGGCTTCACCTGGAGGCGCTCGAGCGGCTTGCGCGCGAGCATGAGCAGGCGCAGCGTCGGTCGGAAGCGGTCCGCTGCGCCGAGCAGCTGGTCGCGCACGATCCTCTGCGTGAGGAGAGTCACCGGCTGCTGATGCGGCTCTGCCGTGCGTCGGGCGATCGCGCCCGTGCGGTGCGCGCGTACCACAGCTGCGCCACGACGTTGGAGCGCGTGCTTGGGATCGAGCCATCGCCTGAAACCCGCGCCTTGTATGAGTCGCTTGTCAGCGGTGCACCGCCGCGCGCGGGAGCGCCGGAGGTTGCGCTCGCGAGCCCGGCGGCCAGCGGGAGAGCACCCGGGACCTCGCCGTTCGTCGGCCGCGCGGACGAACAGGCTCGGCTGACCGCGGTGTGGCGGGCGGCGGCGGCCGGACAGGCCCAGCTGGTGCTCGTCAGCGGCGAGGCGGGGGTCGGCAAGACGCGGCTCGTCGAGGAGCTCCGCGCGCGCGCCGGGGCCGTGACGGTGGAGGCGCGCGCGTATCCCGCGGAGGGTCGGCTCGCGTACGGGGTCGCCACGGCGTGGCTTCGGTCGCAGCCGGTCGCCGCGCGACTGTCGCGGCTCGAGCGCGCGCACCTGACCGAGCTGGCGCGTTTGCTACCCGAGCTCGCTGTGCGGGTGGCGCCGCCCGAGCCGCTGGCGGAAGCCGAGTTGCGACGGCGGCTGTTCGGCGCCATCGGGCGCGCGCTGCTGGCCGCGGGGGCGCCGTTGATGCTGATCGTTGACGACGTCCAGTGGGCCGACGCGCAGTCGATGCGCCTGATCCACTACCTGGTGCGCGCCGCGCCGTCGGCGCGGTTGCTGGTCGCCGCCACGGCCCGGCGCGAGGAGCTCGACGAGGACCACCCGGTCGTAGGCCTGAGCACCGCCCTGCAGGGACTCGAGCGCTTCAGTGAGATCGAGCTTGATCGGCTCGACCGCGAGGAGACGGCGCTGCTCGCCGAACGGATCACCGGGGCCCGGCTCGATGCGGCCGAGGTGGAGCGCCTGTACGGAGACAGCGAGGGCAACCCGTTGTTCGTCGTCGAAGCGCTGAAGCCGGACGCGCCGGCGGCCGCCCGGAAGGTGCAGGCGGTGATTGCCGGTCGCCTGGAACGACTCTCGCAGCCGGCCGGAACTCTCGCCGGCGTGGCCGCGGCGATCGGACGCGCGTTCAGTGCCGACGTGCTGGCCGCCGCCGCGGGCCTCGACGAGCAGGCGTTCGTGGCGGCACTGGACGAGCTCTGGCGTCGCGGAATCGTCCGCGCGCATGGCCCCAACGCCTATGACTTCAGCCATGGCAGGATCCGGGATGCCGCTTACGCCGCGCTCAGCCCGCCTCGCCGCCGCCAGGCCCATCTCGCGGTCGCACGCGCGCTCGAGCACCGTGAAGGCGCCGCCGCAGCCGCTCTCGCGCTGCACTACGAGAATGCCGGCGCGACGGTCGACGCCGTCCGCTGGCATGCGCGCGCGGCGGAGGCCGCGCAGTGGCTGCATGCCCATGGCGATGCGGTCCGTGCGCTCGAGCGTGCGCTGGCGCTCTCAGACAATCTGCCACCCGGCCCGGACACCGCGCGTCTCCAGCTGCGGCTGCTCACAGCGCTTCCGGCGCCGTTAGTTGCGTATGAAGGATACGGATCGGAGCGGACGTCACGGGTGCACGCACGCGCGCTGGAGCTCGCCGAGCAACTCGGTTGCGAGCCGGAGCCGCCGCTGGTCTGGTCACTCGCGCTGGCCGCGCTCACACGCGGCGACTGGGCGTCGGCGCGCGACTTCGGCGAGCGGCTGCTGGCTCGCGCCGAGCGCGACAGCGACGAGATCCTGCGGGTGGAGAGCGACTACATCCAGGGAATCGCCGCCTACTGGCCCGGGCACCTGCAGCAGGCACGCAGCCATTTCGAGGCAGCCATGGAACGCTTCCGGCCCGCCCTTCGCCGCGCGCACGTGCTGCGCTACGGGCAGGACCCGGAGCTGCTCGTCCGGCTCCGCCTCGCCCACGCGCTATGGCTCCTCGGTCAGCCTGACGAAGCCGACCGCCAGTGTGACCTCGCCCTAAGCGCCGCGGAGAAGTCCACGCACGCCTACAGCCGCGCCATCGTTTGGGTGTGGGCTGCGATCCTCGCCATGGACCGCGGCGACACCGTCGGGTTGCGCCGGCACGTGCAGGCGCTCGAGCCATACGCGGTCGACGAAGCTCCCGCCCAGGTCCGCTTACCTATGGGGCTGTTCGCAGGGCACCTCGACGTGCTCGAAGGCCGCGTCGCCGGAGGACTCGCGCGCGTACGCGACGTGCGCGAGCAGGTCGTGTGCGGTGAGGCGCCCGCGCCAGGCGTGCCCGGCATTGCCACGCGCCTGCTGCTTGAGGACTACGCGGTGGCGGGGGAGCCAGAGGTCGGCCTCGCGCTGGCCGATGAGGCGCTTGGCATGGGCCGCGGCGCAGAGCTCTGGGAGGCCGAGATCAGGCGCCTGCGTTCGACTTTCCTGGCGGCGCTCGGAGCGCCCGGAGGCGAGGTGGAGGCCGAACTGTGGCGTGCGCTCGCGGTCGCGCGGCGACAGGGCGCGCGCGCGTTCGAGGTGCGTGTCCGAGGAACGCTCGCGGAACGCCGGCTCAGCCACGATCGCGTCCTCTGACGACCGATCGGAGGAGGAGCGATGACAGCCACCGATGCAGCAGATGCCCTGCGGGCTGCGTTCTCGGGCGAGGTGCTCGTGCCCGCGCAGCCGGGCTACGACGAGGCGCGCCGTGTCTTCAACGCGATGATCGATCGCCGCCCCGCCGTGATCGCCCGCTGCGCGAATACGGCAGACGTGGTCGCCGCCGTGGAGATCGCTCGCGAGCACGGGCTCGTAGTAGCGGTGCGCTGCGGCGGCCACAGCGTCGCCGGCCTCAGCACGTGCGACGACGGGATGCTGATCGATCTCAGCGGCCTCAAGTCGGTCGGCGTCGACCCGGAGGCGCGGACCGCGACGGCCGGCGGCGGCGTCCTGTGGGGCGAGTTCGACGCGGCCACGCAGGCGCACGGGCTCCACGCGCCGGGCGGTCGGGTCACCACCACCGGACTGGGCGGCTTCACCACGGGCGGCGGCTACGGCTGGACATCGTCCAAGCATGGGCTCGCCTGCGACAACCTCATTTCCGCCAAGGTCGTTCTCGCCGACGGCAGCGTCGTGCGGGCAAGCGAGCAGGACCACGCCGATCTGTTCTGGGGCATCCGCGGCGGCGGCGGGAATTTCGGCGTCGTCACCGAGTTCGAGTTCCGCCTGCACCCGCTCGGCCCGACCGTCCTGGCCGGGCTGGCGATGTTCTCGATCGAGCGCGCACCGGAGGTGCTGCGAGGCTGGCGGGATCGCGCCGACGCTGCGCCCGACGAGCTCTCCACCGCGTGCGTCGTGCTCACCGCTCCGCCGGAGCCGTTCGTCCCGCCGGAGCTGCACGGCAAACCGGTGCTCGGGATGGCGGTGCTCTACGTCGGTGACGCCGACCAGGGCGCCGAGGTTGTGCGGCCCCTCACCGAACTCGGCCCCGTCGTGGACCACATCGCCCCGATGCCATACACCGCCTTCCAGGCGGCCCTTGACCCGCTCGCGCCGTGGGGTGTCCGCAGCTACTGGCGAGGGGAGTACATGCGCGAGCTCAGCGATCCTGCGATCGACACGTTCCTCGCTCACGGTGTCGACCTGACCGCGGTCGGCGCGCCGCTGAGCCAGATGATCATCTTCCGGATCGGGCAGGGCGTCGCGGCGGTCCCTGATGAGGCGACCGCCTTCTCCCACCGCGGCGCGCGCTACCTCTTCCACCCGATCTCCGTCTGGACGGAGCCCGCGGACGACGGCCGGATGATCCCGGCCAACCGCGCCTTCGCCGCCGCGATGCGGCCGTTCAGCACGGGCGCTTCGTATCTCAACTTCACGCCGGAGGCTGACCGTGTCCGCGACGCTTACGGCGACGACAAGTACTCGCGCCTCGTCGCGCTCAAGGACAGGTACGACCCCGAGAACCTGTTCCGGCTAAACCAAAACATCAAGCCGAGCCAGCAGGTCCAGGAGTCTGCGCTCGTGTAGGCGCAACGACCCGCATGCCATGCGGCCCGGCGGCACCATGTGGCTTCCCATCGCGATCGCAGAGTGGGAGCGATGCCCTCGTTGACGCTCGCGCTCCCTCTCCGGATGACGCGCAGGAGCTCGGGTCGCGACTACTGCTCCTTCACGAAACCAACGGTCGCGCCACGCTGCGCGGCCGGCGGCTCACTGCTTCATCGGACGGAGACTGTTGCGCAACTTCGCCGGACCGTTCGTGCCGACGCGGTGCGGGATCGGTGTCGAGCAGGCTCCGTGAGGCTGCGTTCGGGCGGCCCGTCGCGTTCAGGCGGCGACCGGCGCGATGGTGTGCTTGTGGAGCTTCTGGACGGATGGAAGTCAAGCCGTGGAGATCGCTTTTGTCCGCGCGGTTGCGCTCCAGTCGGCGACGAGGCGGCGGTAGGCGAGCTCGGCCTGTGCGGAGAGCTCGCGCTCGCGCTCGCGTTCGGCGCGACGGCTGTAGCTGTTCTTGGTCGGGAGGTCTCGTCGGCCGGGGTGGCGCTCGGCGCCGCCGCGCAGCTCGAGGCCGCGCAGCTTCTTGCGCGTCAGCGAGGGACGCTGGAAGGCGTAGTCCTGCTCGCGGATGAGCAGGTGCCAGAACAGCACGGCGAGCTTGCGCGCGACGGCGATGATCGCGATCGGGCTGCCGCGGCGCGCGCGGACGCGCTCGTAGAAGGCGCGCATCGGGCCGGCCGTGCTGGTGGCGACGAAGGCCGCCTCGGCGAGCATCTGGCGCACCTGCGCGGCGCCCTGCTTGGAGATGCGCCCGTGACGCGCAGCGCCGATCCCCGACTGGCGGACCTTGGGGTCGAGCCCGAGATAGCTGACCAGCTTGCGCGGCTGGGGAAAGCGGCGGATGTCGCCGACGGCAGCCATGAACGTCGTCGCGGTCATCAGGGTCACGCCGGGCACGGTCATCAGGCGCCTGGTCGCGTCACAGCGCAGCGCGTGCTCGGCGATGGCGCGCTCGAGGATCGCGATCTCGACGGCGAGGAAGTCGATCTGGCGCAGGCACCCGTCGACGGTTTCGCGCTCGTCGGCGGGCAACTCGAGCTCGGCCAGCCAAAGCGCCGGCGATCAGCCGAGCGAGCGTGCGCGCGTCACCCCCGACCAGCCGCTCGAGCGCGCGCGCGTCGGCGTCGAGCCCGAGCCGTCACGCGGCGTCGAGCGCGCGCCGGTCGGCGAACGGGCGCAGCTCGTCCCAGGCTGCGCTCCGTCACCGGCCGGAGCGTGCCACAGCCCGCCCGCATTCCGTCAGCCGCGCAGCGATCGCGCCCGACCTCCAGGCCACAGCGTCGGCGCCGAGAAAGGACGAGCTGCTGCTCGCGTGGTCGGACGCCAGAAGAGGCGATGGCCGACGACGGTCCCTGATCCCGCCGCCGCGGTGGCCTCGTCGAGGCTCGCGACGTATATGAGCCTTGCGCAGGGTCACAACTGCCGAGTTCGGGACACGTGTCGGGACGGGGTTCTGCCTGTGGGTGCGCCCGACGCGGCTCGCTCCGCTCAATCGGGCGGCTATCGATGCTGACCTCGCGTCCGCAGGCCGTCGCTCGTTCAGCCGCGGACGATGACCACCTCGTATCGGTCTGCGGTCGGAGGAATGCCCGTGTCGAACTTCGCGTTGACGACCGCCAGCCACCTGCCGTAACGGGTGGCCGTGCTCGGCACCTGGAACCGGTCGCTCCTGATGACCCTCTCGACCACGCCCGACCGAAGGCGCGGGCTCAGCCGAACGCGCGTCACCCGGTTGCTGTTCTGGACCGCCCAGAGCCGCCGGCCCCGCAGCACGATGCCATCGACCCTGGGCACCCTGACCCCGGCGATGGTGGCGCTTGCGCCGGTGCTCGAATCGACCCTGTACAGCTTGCCGTTTGCGGAGTGCGCCACGATGAGCGTCTGCCCGCGGGCCACAGCCTGGATGCCGTTGAGGTTGAACTCCCCCCTCGTGTCCGCCGCGGGACCCCTGAGGGCAAGTGTTCGGAACTGCCTTGACACACCGGTCCGACTCATCGGCACGAAGTACAGCGTGGCCTGCTTGGAGTCGGTGAACCATGCGCCGCGCGTCGTCACCGCCACGTCGTTGATGAGGCTCGTCTGTGGACTGCCGAACTGGTACGTGGCGAGCGTGGCCTTCGTCCGGGTGTCGTAGACGTACGCCTGTCCCGTGAAACCACCGGCCACGAACAGCAGCCGGCGGGCAGGGTCAACCGCCATGCCCACGGCCATGCGGCCCTGCGGCACGTCGATGAACATCTCGGCGGTCCCGCGGCGGAAGTTGCCGCGGAAGATGTCGCCCCGGAACAGGTCCCCGGCGAAGAACGTGGCGCCCCGGCCCGTGGCGATGCCCTCGGCCGAGCCGGCGCCGGGCAGGACGATGAGCCTCGGGAGCTGGAACGCAGCGGCGGGCGCGGCGAGCGCGACGGTGAGCGCGAGCATGAGCAGCGGGACGACCGCCCTCCGGCTCAACACCGCGGGCGAACCGATCTTCGGAACGGGGCGCATCGAAGATCCTCCTGTTCAGCTGTTCATCGAGGAGCGGCGGGTCATTATCGCGTGCGCTCGATGAAGATGCGACTCGCGCGACTGCGCCCGACCGCCCGCTCGAGCCCTACCGCGCCGCGAGGTGGTCAAGTGGGATCGGACGAGTCCAGCCCGCGCCGGGGCAGCCAGTTGCGCGAGACAGTCCACGGCTCTGGGCGCTGCTCGTCCGGCACCGGCACCTGACCGCGCAATCTCGAGGATCGCGGCCAGACACGCCGCTATCGACGCCTGAACGCGGCCGCCCGAGGGGGTCCGCCGAAGCTGTGTGAGGCTCATCCGCTGCGGGTCCGCGGTCGGTGCGAGACGCAGCGAGTAGCGCTCGGCGGCGGGTGCTCGTACAGGCTCGGCCGGTGCCGCATGGTCATCTCTCCCGATGGCGGTACGAAGCGGGGTGGACGAGGCTGGGAGCATGAACCCAGCCCAGTCAGCCGCGGCTGGCCGCGGACGCGCTCCCCGGCCGGTCATGAACGACCGCCCCGTGCCGAGCGTCGGCCTCGTCCTCCGCGCTTCCGAGTACGCCCAGTACGAGCACGAGGTGGATCGCCTGCGCGCCACCCGCGCCCGTTCGCTCCCCGATCGCCTGCGCCAGGCGCGGGGCTACGTCAGTGCCGACACGGCGGAGGAGATCGCGCACATCCACGAGGAGCACGCTGTGATGGACGCGCGTATCGCGCGGCTCGAGGAGCTGCTGCGGACGGCCACCGTGATCGCGGACGGGCCGGACGATGACGTCGCGACGCTCGGCTGCGCGGTCGAGGTCGAGTACGAGCGCACGGGGCGCCGCGCGACCTACCGCCTCAGCGGGATCGCGGCGGCCGCCGACGGTCGCTCAGTGTCGGCGCGGTCGCCCGTCGGCCAGGCGCTGATGGGTAGCCGCGCGGGCGACGTCGTCTCCGTCGAGCTTCCGTCCGGCCGCGTCGAGCGGCTCCGGATTGCGACCATCACCCCGCCCTCGGCCGACATCTCGTGAGCGTCTTCGTCTGGGCGATGGTCGGCATCGCCCTCTGGCACTTCGCGATCCTGGTGCCGGACAGGTTCTGCGGCGGGATTATCGGGGCGTTTCTCGCGGCGCTCGGCGGCGCACTTCTGACCGGCTTCCTGCTGCCGACGCCCGGCGTCCCGCTCGACAACCCCCCGGGCGTCGGAGAGGCGCTGTGGCCGATCCCGGGAGCGCTGCTCGCGTTGTGGTTGTCGTACACGGTCGGCGCGCGACGCGAAGCGCTGGTCCGCGCCGCCGACCGCCAAATTCGCTGATCGGCCTGTTGCCGCGGCGGGCGAGCAGGCCGGGCGTGCCGGCTCCCCGGCGCCAGACTCCTGGATGGCGCCGACGCTCGCGCCCGCCCGAGTGGCGCAAGCCCGACGCTCGGGCGGCTTCGCGGCGCCGACCCCCGGCGACGTCCCGCGTGCTGTGGCTGATGACCTCCGCGTACGCGTCGCTGAACGCGCGCAGGCCGGCGAGTTCGAGTTCGTGGCCGATCGCTTCAAGGTCATGCCCGGCGTGTGTCAGGTCGCCGATCGCGGCCCCGTGCTCGGCGGCGCCGCCCGTCAGGCGCGGGACGCCGTGGTCGGCGAACGGCGGGAGCGCCTTCTCGGGCACGGTGACGATGGTGTCGGGAACGGCGACGCCTCGGCGTAGCCCACGTCGCGGACCGCGGGAGTCTTCGGCGCCATGCTGGCTGGGAGCGGGCGCTGCCAGTGCGCGCCGCGGGCGCGAAGGGCGCGCCAGCGTTCGTCGTCGAAGACGCCGGCGCGGCGGTAGATCCCGCTGGTTGGCGCGCCGCCTGCTCGTACCGATCCGCGCCGACGAGCAACGTCACGTTCGCGTCGACCACGCGGCGGTGAGCTGCTCGATCGCGTCGATCCCCGCGTCCGTGGCCGGGACCTTGATCATGAGGTTCCACGCGTGGATGCGGTCCGAGACCTGCTCCGCCTGCCGTACCGTCGCTGAGGCGTCGTCTGCGACGTCGGGTGTGCACTCGAACGGGACATATCCGTCCCGTCCGTGCGTGCGGTCGTAGGAGTCTCGCAGCCGCTGCGCGGCCTCGTGCACGTCCGCCAGCGCCAGTGGAGGAACACAGCGCGTGCAGGTCGCGGAGCCCGCATCGACGAGCCGCGCCAGCCGATCGCGGTAGCGGTCGTCGGCGCGCAGCGCCCGGGCGAAGATCGTCGGGTTCGACGTCACGCCGCTCAGCGCGTGGTCGGTCACGTACCGCTCGAGCGTCCCGCTGTCGAGCAGCGCACGGGCGAGGTCGACGAGCGGACGGACACGCCGCGCTCGTGGAGCGCGCGGACACGGCTCGTGGGCGTCGTGTCATGCGACGTTCCTGGAGTGCTCATTTGGTTGGTTCGCGACGCGCCCACGAGCCGCCTTACCGGCGCGCACCGCGGCGACACCGGCGGGTGACCGCAATCTGGCGACGGGACGTGAGGCCACCAAAGCGGCCCGTCGTCTACGACGGCGACGATCCGTGCGACGCGTTCGATGAGGAGGTCGTGCGCCGATCTGGCGGCGTCGGGTGGGTAGGCCCTCGGCCTCAGGTTCGTACCGGTCCGTATTGCTGCGCCGCGTCGGCGCCACGACGCTGGTGGCATGGTGCAGGCGACGCCACTGCCGACGAGGCGGTCACGGTTCCGCAGACCCGGCGGCCTGTGATCGGACGGACGCCAGACGCCGAGTCGGTTGGCTGGATTGCCGCGCTCTCGAGCGAGGGCCGCCCCCGCGAAGACGCTCGTGTTCGCTTGCGCGGCCTACTGCTGCGCGCCGCGCGAGCCGAGCTTCTGCGCCGGGCGCGCGCGAACGGCAATGATGGTCGCGCGCCGCTTGACGATCTCGCCGCCTCAGCGACAGACGAGGCGCTGACGACGATCGAGCGCGATCTGCACACCTACCGTGGGCAGAGCCGCTTCACCACGTGGGCGGCCAAGTTCGCCCTTTACGAGGCGGGGGTTCAGTTCCATGCGCATGCGTGGCGCGAGCGGCCGATCCCGCCGGAGTCTGACGGAGTGGCTCAACTGGCCCATGCGTATCGCGACGGCGAAATCGATGCGCAGACCGCCGAACCACTTCGCCGCGTGCGAGACCTGCTGACCGAGCGCCTCACCGAGCACGAGCGCTTCGTCGTCATCGCGCTCGCGCTCAACCAGGTGCCGATCGACGTGCTGGCCGAGCGGCTCGGAACCACGCGCGGCGCGCTCTACCAGACGCTGCACGAGGCGCGCCTTGCGCTCAGGAGCGGGCTCGCCGACCGCGCGCCGGCTGATCGCTGACGCGGTCGGGCCGCTATCCGGATGCGGCGCTATCCGGATGCGGCGGTGAGCGCGCCGATGAGCGCGCCGTAGGTGACATGGGCGGCGACCATGACGGCCGGCGTCCGCATCCCGTAGTTGAGAAGGAGGAACCCCGGCGGCTCGAGGAGTGGAGCGGCTGTGGCGTCGGTGAAGGGTGTGCCCATGCGCGGGTGCACGAGCGGCAACAGGATGTTGACCAACGCTGTGCCCGCGAAGACGGCGTGTACGGCGCCCAGCAGCGCGCCCAGCCACCAGCTCGCGGCGTCGATCGCCTCGAAAACGGCGTAGTAGCCGCAGGCGAAGGCGAGCCCGAAGCCGAAGTGCAGCGCGTAGCCGAGGGCGGCGGCTCTGATCCGGTCGGTGGTGAACGCGGTGCCGAGGAGGAAGGGCAGGTCGATGCGCGTGAGGCGGAGCTCTGTCGCGGCGCGCATGCTCGTCGTGAGCACGAGTGTCCCGACGAAGCCGCCGGCCAGCGCCGCCCAGATGTTCACTCGACACCCACCTCTTGGAGCGTGGCGGCGGCGTTGATGAGCGCGAGATGGACGAGACCCTGCGGGAAGTTGCCGAGGAACCCGCCGTCGTCGGGGTCGAGCTCCTCGGCGTAGAGACCGACGTCGTTCGCCAGGGCCAGCAGCTGCTGCATGAGCGTCGCGGCCTCGGCGACGTCGCCGAGGCGCGCCAGCGCGTCGACGAGCCAGAACGAACACGTGAGGAAGGCCCCTTCCGCGCCGTCCAGTCCGTCCTCTCCGCGGTAGCGATGGAGCAACGGCCCGGTTCCCAGATCCCGCCGGATCCGACTGACGGTGGCCGCGAGGCGGTCCTTCTCCCCGTGGCCGCCGTAGCCGAGGAGCGCGGGCAGGAGCAACGAGGCGTCCGTTTCGCCGGCGCCGGGGAACCGCTCGTAGCCGTTGGCGGTCGCCGACCAGCACTGCGCGGTGACGAACTGCTCTATGGCCGTCGCGGACCGGCGCCAGCGTGCGACGCCCCCGCGGGGGATGTGGCCCGCGTCGGCGAGGCGAAGCGCACGGTCCAGCGCGATCCAGCACATCATCTTGGACTCGGTGAAGTGCGCGGGCGCGCTGCGGACCTCCCAGATCCCTGAGTCTGGCTGCGTCCACGCTCGGCTCACCAGGTCGGCGGTCGCGGCGAGCCGAACAGCGGCTCGGTGGTCGAAACGGCCGCCGGCGTCCGCATAGAGCCATGCGGTCTGCAGCAGATGGCCGTAGACGTCGAGCTGTAGCTGCGGCGCCGCTGCATTGCCGGCGCGAACCGGCTGGGAGTCCTGGTAACCGGCCAGGGGCAGCACGCGCTCGCCGGCCTGCTCGCGACCGTCGAGGCGGTAGAGGACCTTGACGCGCGGATGGGTCAGCTGGGAAGCGTGGAGCAGCCATGAGAAGAACGCCTCCGACTCCACCGGACAGCCGAGTCTCTCGAGGGCGTCGAGCGTCGCCGAGCTGTCGCGCACCCAGGAGTAGCGGTAGTCCCAGTTACGTACGCCGCCGAGCGACTCGGGAAGCGACGTCGTTGCCGCCGCGGCGATCGCGCCGGAGGGCGCGTGGATCAAGAGCTTCAGGACCAGGGCGCTGCGCATCACCGCCTCGCGCCATGGGCCGTCGTACTCGCGCGTGGCCACCCACCCGCGCCAGTAGTCGACGGTCCGCTGCAGCCGTGCCTCGACGTCGCCGCGCGGCGGCAGGACTAGCGGCTCGCCGCGGGCGAAGGCGACGACGAGGAGACCGCGCGAGCCTTCCTCCGAGATGAAGCCGCCGCGAATCGCGTCCGTCTCGCACCGCGCCCGCCCCGCGTCGAAGGCGAGTACCGCCAGGGCGTCGGCCCCGCTCGTCGCGACGGCCACGCCCGCCCGCGTGCCGAGCCGGGTCCGGTGCTGCGCATAGCCGAACCGCGGCTCGACGGACCAGGACAGATCGACCCGGCCTTCGATCCCGTCGATCTGGCGGATCAACTCGCGCTGCGGCGCCAGCGCTCCGTCGGTGAGGAGCATCGCGTCGGTGACGCGGACGGTGCCGGTCGCCGTCGTGAACGTCGTCTCGACGACGTTCGTGTCGCACAGGTAGCGACGCTCCACGGCGAACGGCTCGACCGGCGAGAGGCGGAAGGCGCCGCCGCGCTCGGCGTCCAGCAGCCCGCCGAACACGCTGCCCGAGTCCAGGTCCGGCAGGCAGAGCCAGTCGATTGAGCCGTCGCGCGCTACGAGGGCGGCGGTCCGGCCATCCCCAACGATCGCGTAGTCGCCGATCGCGGCGTAGCCGCCTTGGCGAGCCACGCGGCGGCTCCCGGCCGGCGCGATGATCTGCGGCGCGACGCCCGCTGGACCGTTCACGGTGCCACCCGCCACCGTCGGCTCCTGGGCGCTGGCGCGAGGCAGCTCGTCGAGCGAGAGCGACACGCCGGTCTCGCGCAGCTCCCGATTCGGTTGTCGCTGGTCATGCCTCTTTCGCGTGCGGCCGCGCGGCCGCCTTACGCCCGCGGCGACGGGCCGGCGCTCGTCGGGCGCGGCGCGAGCGTCCGGGCGAGCTAGGAACGCGCTCAGATCCTCAGCCGAGCCAGCGCGCGCGGCGCTCCGGTACGAAACTCCGGCCGGCCCTCGCAGACCAGGCGGACCCAGGAGCGAGGAGCGACGATGCAGGTCAACGCAAGATCGGAGGCACGGGTTCTCGTGGTCGCCGACTGGACGGTCGAGCCCCATGAGGTGGTCGCCGCCTGCGCGGAGCGGCGCGAGGGGGCGGTGTTCGTCCTGACAGTGCCGGCGTGGCTTCACGGCCTCGACTGGGCCGGCGATCCGACGGCCAGCGCACCGTGCGCGCAGCGCCAGCTCGATGCGATCGCCTCACGCAGCCGCGCGTGCGGCCTCGACGTCGAGGTCGCGGGCGTCGGCGATCCCGACCCGCTGAGTGCCATCGGCGACACGCTCGACACGCACGGCGCGACGGAGATCCTGCTGTTCGCGCGCCGGCGCCGGATCGGCGGCTCGCATCCGTGGGATCTCGTTCATCGCGCGCAGCGGCTCACCGGGCTCCCCGTCAAGCGCATAGCCGCGTCTCCGGCGCCCGGCGCGCGTGGCGCGTACGGCTGGGCGCTGCTCCGTGGCGGCGGGCACTGCGACGCGGACGCACGTCAGGCCGCCTGACGCGCGGATTTGGCAGCGTCTCGGGCTCCTCGCGGCCGCCTTCGTCGCGCCGGTGCCCTTTTCAGGCGGTCGTGGTCGCTCGTGCCGAAGCACGGCGTCAGGTGACGTCCGAAGGACGTTGGTCGGGTCGTCCGCCGCTTCCCTTGGTGCCGGCTCAGCCGTGAAGCAGGAATCGGATGCGCTGCAGCTCCGTCCGGAGCGCTCGCGCGTCGCCTCCGTACAACGGTGATGCGCCGTTGATCAGGAGCCGCTGGGCGGCCGCGACGCCACGGGCGCTCCGCGGCCGGCTGCGCAGCAGTTCGGCGACCTCGCGAAGATCGTCAGCGGTGGCAGCGATCGAGCGCGGGTCGTAGAGCGGCCGGATCGGGCCTGGCGCCGAGAACTCTGTTCCTTCCCGGACGATGCGGTCGATGAGGCCGGCGAGATCGGCTCGCCGGTCGTCGTCCAACAGGCGCTCGCGCTCATGACGAACAGCTGGGATCGGCAGATTCTCGTCGCCGTGCTCGATGAGCGCCCGCGCATGGTCTCCCTGGCTCGCCACGAGGACCCCTGCGGCGGCGGCCAGCGTGAGCAGGACCGCGCCGGCCGCCGCCGTCAAGGGCTGACCCCATGTCGCGCCAGCCGCGGACGCGACCGCGCCGACGGAGAGCAGGGCCCCAACCGTCAGCATGTGCCGTGTGACCGCCTGCAGCGCGCTCACCGTGCGCGAGAGCGGATGCTCGGCACCGAGCACCTCATCTGCCGGCCGGCACGCAAGGCGTGGGCGACCGGCGTCACCGGAGCCGGCACGGGCACCAAACGCAGGCAGATGCGGCACGTGGCGTCTCATGGGATGCCCGGACCGTGACGACGCTGCGCGGCCACGGCCATTGGTACAGACACCCATTGCAGCCTGACCGCCAATGACAGTCCGGCTGTGCGGCTGGGCGAGATCTCAGCTGCCGCGTCGGCTGCATGCGACTCGGGCGCGTGGCGGTGGCGAGCGCGGGTCCGTGCCGGCCACACCGCCGCCGGCGATCGCCCGGCCCCAGACGCACCGCTCGCCACCGCGACGCCGACGGGAAGGGGCTCGCCCCACGCCCGGCGACTCCGCGGCCACGGGCGCGCGGCGCGTGCGTGATCCGCAGGTGCGGTCGTGCAGCGTTGCACCTCACCGGCTGACCGGCTGCATCTGCCGGCTCGACAGATCCCGCCTGCGGACCGGTTGCCGGTGAATGGGGGAAGGGGGACGCTCATGGAACCGATCCCAAGGTTGCGCCCCTGCGCCATGCGGCACCATCGGACAGCGCACCCATTCAGGCCCGAATTGGGGTGCATCCGTCGCGCGAACGATGCGTGACGCGAGGCGCCTGGCGGTGGGAAGCCGCGCGTCAGAAGCGGAAGTTGTGCGCGGAGATGGGGCCGGGCAGCGGAATCGCGCTTGTGTCGCTGCTGCGGCGTGCCGGCTCACGGCCCGCCGACATGCGCGGCACGACGACGACTGGTCGGTCGGCGATGCGAAGGACGCGGCGCGAGACGCTGCTCAGCGCCCCGCCGAGCCAGCCGAGCCGCCGGGATCCGACGGTGATCTCGTCGGCGTCGCGCAGCTTTGCCACCTCGGCGAGCGCCTCGGGGACTGGGCCGTCGACGAGCTCGGCCTCGACCGTCACGTCGGCGGGCTCGACACTTCGAAGCGCGTCGAAGACGCTCGCTGCGCGCTCGCGTCGGATCTCGACAGCCCGAAAGTAGTGGGGCGTGTCCAGCCACTTGGACGCGGGCTCGGCGGCGTACACGGCGACGACGGTCCCGCCCTTGCCGGCGCGTCGGGCGGCGGCGGCCAGGGCGGCCTGCGCCTCGCTCGAACCGTCGTAGCCGACCACGATCGTGCGGTGGCGTTCGGTGGTGTTCGGGCCGCGAGAGGGGCTGGTTGCGACGTGCATTTCTGTCTCCTTGGTCTTGTGCGGTCTCGCCGCTCGCGGCGGCGTGGTCATACGGTCATGATGGGCCGCCGCGCGGGTGCCTGACATCGGTCGTGCTCCCGATCTCGGGGCGAGCGCGACCCCAACCGCGATCGGGAATCAGGCGACGACGAGCACGTCGGAAGGCGCCTGCTCGACGACGCGCGTGGCGACCGACCCGAGCAGCGTCCGCGCCACGAAGTCCTTGCCGCGGCGACCGACGATCACAAGGTTCGCGTTCGCCGCGCGGGCGACCTCGAGCAGTTCCTCCGCGGGATCGCCCTCGCGTGCGACGACGACGACGTCGGCCAGCGAAGTGCGGGCCGCGACCGTCGTCTTGGCGGCGGCGAGCAGTGCCGAGGGGTCCGCGGTCGGCTCCAGGAGCGGTTCGGCCGCCGGACCGGCCGAGAACATCGGCGAAGTGCTCGTGACGATGACGACGGCGTCTCGCTCTTCAGCCTCGTCGGCCGCTCGAAGCAGCGCTCGCTCCGCCGCCTCGGAGCCGTCATAGCCCGCGACGATCCAGCGCCCTGCGTGCTGACGCTCCCCGGGGAACGAGTGCGACGTCGCGACCTCGCCGTCCGGAACGGGCGCCGGACCGTCGGGGTCGCTGCGGAGCGACTCAGCCGCCACTGCTGTCTCGGAGGCGAGCTTCGACAGTGTTCCCGCGATCACCGCGAGGGTCCTGCGCGCACGCCGATGAGGCCGGACGACAGGATCGCGTCGATCGGGAAGTGAGGGTCGGAAGCCGTGGCCATATGGCGAGAGGGTCGGGCCCGCACCCGAGGCAGACGATGGGCACCGGCGTGTACGTGGGCGGCAGCAGCTCCGAACTCACCCGCTGCTCAATCCCGGAGCGCCGCACCGCGCATACATCGAGCGACCGATACCGATCCCTGGCCCGCGTTGCACGATTGCCACGCAATGACGAATCTCGGCGACAGAATCGGCGTCGCACAGCCGTCCCCCGGCCCTTCGGGGCATCCGGCGGACGTGCTGTGGGGGGCGCACCGTCCCTCGGATTCGGCCGAGGCAATCGCCACGGCCGCCGTGAGCGCGGGCGCCGCTGCCGCGATCGCCTCGGCGCTCGCTCACATTGAGATCGCCCTCGAGAACCTCGAGCGGGGCACCGAGGAGATGGAAGGTCTTGCCCGTGCGCGACTGAGGCATGCGACGGTCCTGCTGGGAGATCCCTGGAACCACGTGATCGTCGCCCGAACGGCACATGACTTCGAGGATCTCGCGCGTGCGTTCGCCAACGCGCGTCGTGCGTGCGAGAAGGTGCGCCGGAACGCGGGGCCGATCCTCGCCGAGCTCACCGCGGTCTGACAGCACCAGCAGGTTCCGTCGATTTGGGTGCTAGTGCCCATATCCGTCGCACCGGCACCGGCGGACGATGGCCGGCATGACGGATCGCTCCTCCACCACCACGGCGATCGTTCCATCGCCTTCCCCGCTCGCGGCCGGCCGGCACCCGGCCGACGAGTCGTCGTTGAGTCGATCCGCCCGGAGTCTGGGCGACGCCGCTCGCGCGTTTCGGGAGACGTCTGGCGCACAGCACGACCCGGAGGACCTCACGCGCGCGTTCGCGCTCATCGAGGCCGCGCTCGACGATCTCGCCGCCGGCGCCGAGCTCCTCGCGTACGCCACGATGGAAGGTTCGAGCCGACGTCGCGCCGGCGCGACCGTCGGGCTGCCGCTCGCGACGGCACGTGCCCTCTCCTGGCGTCTGCACGGCTTGCGCAGGGGACTCGTCGCCGTCCGACGGATCTGCTCGGAGCTGACTCGCGTGCTCGACGGCGCCGTGCGTCGCTGACCGGGCCTGCCAGCGGGGTGCAAACGTGCCAGTCGGCGGGCGCGCCAAGGCCGGCCGGCGCGTCGTGGTACCACGGCCTCATGGCACGTAGACGCGCGGCGTGGCGCCGCGCGATGTCGGTGCCGGTGGGCCAGAAAGCGCGACTCAGATTCCGCCTCGGGTCCGCGTGCGACACCTCGGAGTGCATCGCTGCATTCAGCGCTGGCGCGCGACCGGCAGCCAGCACCGTCGGCGCACGCGCGCGCGCGTGGCCCGCGGCGCCGTCAGCCGGTGTCCCTCGGCCGGGGCCCGCCCCACGGCGCGCCGTCGTTTGGCGATGACGTGCGGAGCCGGTGTGCCGATGCTGGGGTGTGTCCTGCGCCCACGATCGGTCGCGCTCGATCGGCTCATGAGGTGGCTCCCGCGGCAGAGGCGGCCGGATCGTGCTCGCCGGGCTCGCCGGTCGCGATGCCACGGGGCACCACGACGACCGGGGAGCCAGCCTTGCGGATCAGCCTGGCCGACGTGCTGCCCAGCAGGGTCCGGCGGACCGGCCCCCAGCGGCGCGAGCCGACGACGAGCAGGTCGACCCGCTCGCTGAGCTCGACCAGCCATTGCGCGCCCGATCCTGCCGCGGTGCGTGGAACCGACGACGAGGAGGTCGGCTCGCTCCCGCTCGACGATCCTGTGAAGCGCGCGAGCGGGGGAGGAGTCGCCGACCACATGGGTACGCGCGGACGCGATGCCGGCGTGGGACAGCTCGCGCTCAAGCGCCGCCAGGGTGGCACGGCGTTCCTCCTCCACCGCCGGCGCGCCCTTCACGGCGGGACGGTAATGGTAGGGAAACGCCCGCACGGCGACGAGCTGGCCGCCGCCGGCTTCGGCCAGCTGCCGCCCCAGGCGCAGAGCGTCGCGGCCGCCTTGACGGCCGTCGACGCCGACGACGATGGTTTCGAACAACGGGGGTACGAATGTCATGCGACCACCGTCCGCCCGCCACGACACGCGATCAATGGGGACGAGCGTGCATGTCGTGGCCGTCCAGTATCGAGGCGAACTGGCCGGTCATGCCAAGCCGCGACGGCTGTCGCTCTACGCGCTCGCGCAGTGCCGCGGTGACCTCCAGCGCGGCGTAGAGACGCGCCGCAAGGCTCGAGAAGTCACGCGCGCAGGCGGCGACGTGGGCGTCGCGGTGATGCCGTCCGGCTCGGTGTCGCGGAGGTGGACCATCCCCCAATCCGTGCCTCACGCGCCTGCATGGCGCGCCGCAGCCTGACCGGGCGCCTGCTTGCTGCATGCTGCGTGCGCCGGGAGTGGGCTCCTCAACCCATAGCCGTTCCCGTGGTGTCCGGAGACCTTCTGCGCATGCGACAGTCGGTGCGACGCGACATGGTCAGAGCGAAGCGCCTCGCGCGCCGTGGCGCCCGATCGTCGAGCCCTCACCACGCGCAACATCCCGCTGCGCGTGCTCGGGTTGACGCGGTCGTGAGGGCGGCCGACAGCCCATCGGACTCGTGAGGTGACCTCGGGATGGAGCGCGACGCGATCATGGAGGAGCGGCGCCTGACGGCGGCAATCGCCGCAGCGCTGCTCGGGCAGCAGGGGTCACCCGTGTGGACGCGGACGGCCGAGCATCTGCTGCTGTCGTCGCAGGAGACGCGACGGCACTTCAACCGGGCCAGGCGCGAGCTGGAGGGCTTCCTGGACGACGCGACGCCTCAGCGGTAGCACGAGGCCGTGCCGCGTGCCGTGGTCTGAGGCGACCGCGCGCGTCAGGTGGACAGTGGCAGCCTCGGAATTGGAGACGCTTCCGATATGCAGCCGCGCAGCCGTAGCCGACGATCGAATCATGGCTTCGAGACTCATCCGCTGCACCGGCGGAACCGACATCCCGGCTGACGCGCCGGCCGGCTGGCCGGAGTCGCAGATGTCACGCATCGACGACAAGGTCCGCGTCACCGCGCTCAGACTGGCGAGCGTGGAGCATGTCGACGAGTTCAGCGGACATCCTGCTGGCCGGCTCGTCGAGCTCGATGTGGCGGACGGTCAGGTGGCGCATGCCGACGTCTTCCCCGCATACATGCTCAGCGCCATGCGGCTGGCCGGGCTCGGGCCGGCCGTGTTCAGCCCGCACATCTCGGCGACGGCCTCGTCGCCGGCCGTCGACGCCGGCTCGTATGCCACCGCCGTCCACTCCGGCAGCGCGTGAGCCGCGGCAAGGTGCACGTCGATTGGGGCGCAGATCCGCTCCCGGCGGTCGCGTCGCGGACGAACGGCCGAGCGGTGGTGCGTCTCCTCGACGCGATCGACCGGGCGCGCCTCACCACGATGGACGTGCTCCTGCTGCTCCACGTCGCGGACGTGGAGGCGACGGTGGTGGACCTCGCCGCGCGACTCGACCGGCGCCCCGTGGACGTTCGGCGTGCGGCCGCGCCTCTGGTCGCTCGCGGCCTGCTGCGGCGCCGTTCCGACCGGACGGTCCCGTGGGGGCTCACCTTCACGGCCACCGTGGCCGGCCTTGACCTTCTCCGCCGCGTCGGGGTGCAGTCCACGGTGCCCGGCGCCATAGATGGACATAGGCGTCGTCCGAAGCGCCGCGAACCGCAACACCGGCGCCTCGTTAGCCGGGCGGACGCGCTTGACGGCGGCTCGGCCGACGCCGGCTCGTCCTGACCGCGCCGGCCCGAGGCGGTCTCGCCCCCCATCGTCGACTGGGCCACCCCGCCGGCGTGCCGACGGGCGGAAGTAGGTCGGCGGTGCGGGCGCCGCAATTGGCTTCGAGGTGCCGCTGGCCCGCTGCGCGCAAACCCCCTCGTCACCGCGTCCTCGCCCCCGCCGGCCGGCTGGCAGCGGCATGGACCCCATGCGGCCCGGACGTGGGGGCAGGGGACGGCGGGCGTCGGTAACCGGCGCTCGGGTGATGCGCGTCGGTACCCATGGTGGGCGGAGCCCGCCGGGCGCAACATGAGATCCGTGAGCGCCACCACGACACCTGCCGCCCGCCGGAGGATCCGCGTCCTGGTCGTCGACGACCACCCGGCCCTGCGCGCCGGCCTGGAGGGCCTGCTGTGCAGCGAGCCTGCCGTGGAGTGCGTCGGCGCGCTGGCCGGCACCGAGGGCCTCCTGTCCGCCGTGCGCGACCTGCGCCCCAACGTCGTGGTGCTCGACTACGCGCTCGGAACCGACGATGGCCTGACCACCTGCTTTCGCCTCAAGCAACAGCCCCACCCTCCGGCGGTCGTCCTGTACTCGGCGTGCGTCGACGGCGTCTTCGCCATCCCCACCGCCATCGCCCAGGCCGACGCCGCCGTCTCGAAGAGCGCGCCCATCGACGAGCTGCTGGCCGCAGTCCAAGCCGCCGCCGCCGGCACCCAGCCTCGCCCGGCGCTCGACCCCGAACTGATCCAGGCCGCCTCCGCCCGCCTGCTCACCGAGGACCTGCCGGTCGCCACGATGCTGCTCGGCGCGATCCCCGTCGCCGACATCGCGGACATCCTCGGCACCACGACGGCCGACATCCGCAACCGCGCCCTCCGCATCATCGGCCGCCTCCAAGCCACCCGCACGAGCGACCGATCTGAGCTGGAAACGACCGTGGACTTCGCATTGGGCGCGCCTGGCGCGACCCGTCTCGGGCGGCGGTCCGGCGTCTCGCCCGCGTCCTTGACGGACGCGTGACCGTCACGCGAGCGAGCGGCTGGCACGAGGCGCGCGCATCCGGCTCGCCGAGCAGCGGCCGGCGGCTGCGACGCCGCGCTGTCGCACGCCGTGGGTGCTGCGCCGCCAGCAGGGTTCGTGCTCGTCCGTATGGGCGCTCGCGGGTGTCAAGCTCAAGCTGCTGCCAGTGCATCCTACGAACGCGCGTCCGATGCCGATCGGAGCACGTGGACCGGTCGGCGAGGCTCCTCACCCGGCTCGTGCGCTATACGACCGCGCCACTCGACGTCCTTCGCGACGCGGCGGCTGAGGGCGGCGAGCGGCACGTCCGGCTCTGTGGCCGCTGTGGCGCCGGCACTCGAATGCGTCGACGTGTCGCTCGTCGACCTCGCCCGCGCGGTGGAGGCGATGCGGGGCGAGGCGGAAGGCGTCGTCCCTCGAGCCGCTCGCCCAGGCCCTCAGCCGAGTGCCGATCGCAATGGCCTCCCATGACGCGTCGCGGCCCGGCACGGCTGGCGTCGAGCGTCGGTCGCGGGCGACTGGCGGCGCCGTGCTCCCCGCGATTCGCCGGCGCGCGCGTGGTACCCATTTCGATCGGTCACGGCGTTGACGCTCGTGCCGGAAACGGACCGACCGCCATCGGTACCGATTTGCATGTTGGGCGCCTCGACGCCGTCCGGTCGCCGGTTCGATCAGGCGGCGATGAGCCCGCGGCGGATCGCATACCGCGTGAGGTCGACCCTGTCGCGCATCCCGAGCTTCTCGAGCATGTTGGCCCGGTGCCGGTCGACGGTCTTGCGGCTGATCACGAGCATCTCGGCGATCTGGTCGCTCGTGTGTCCTTCGGCGACGAGCTTCAGCACCTCGAGCTCGCGCGGCGTCAGCGGATCGACGTGGTCCTCGTCGCGCGCGCGGTCGAGGTAGTCCCGGACGAGCGCGGTGACGGCGCCGGCGTAGAGGAACGTCTCGCCGCGCATCGTCGCTCGGCAGGCCTCGACGAGGTCCCGGTCGGCGGCCGTCTTGAGGACATAGCCCGAGGCGCCGGCGCGGAGCGCCTCGAACAGGAACTGTTCGTTCTCGTGCATCGACAGCATGAGGATGCGCAGCTCGGGGCGACGATGGGAGAGCTCGCGCGCGGCCTGCAGGCCGGTCATCCGGGGCATCGTCACGTCGAGGATCGCGAGGTGGATATCGTCCTCGAGGGCGCGTTGCACGGCCTCGGCGCCGTCGTTGACCTCGTCGACGACGCGGAAGTCGGGCTCGGCGTTGAGGATGTCGCGGAGGCCGTGGCGGACGATCGGATGGTCGTCGGCCAGGAGGACTCCGGCGACGAGCGGGATGCTCATGCGATCTCCTTGTTTGGGACGTGGAGGCGGACCTCTGTGCCGCGTCCGTTGGCGGGCCCGATCGCGATGTTCGCGCCGACGAGCAGCGCGCGCTCGCGCATGCCGCGCAGGCCGTTGGACTTACGGTGAGCGTCCTCCGGCAGCCCGACGCCGTCGTCGCGCACGACGAGCAGCACGCCGCCGTCACCATCCTTGCGCAGGCTGACCTCGGCGTGCGAGGCGCCTGCGTGGCGCGCGACGTTGGTGATGCTCTCCTGTGCGACGCGGTAGATGACCAGCTCCTGCTCGGCATTCAACGGCAGGTCGCGCTCCAGGTGGCGATCGATCCGCAGCCCCACGCGGTTGGACACCGCCGTGCACAGGGCGAGCAGCGCGCTCTGCAGTCCGAGTTCGTCCAGCGCCTCGGGCCGCAGCCGGCGGGCGATCCTCCGCACCTCCTCCGCGGCCTGGCGAGCGGCCTCGCGAAGGTCCTCGAGATCGCCGCGCAGCTCGTCGGGCGCGCGGCGGGCGAGCGTCTCGCTGCGCAGGACCAGGCCGGTGAGCACCTGGCCGATCTCGTCGTGCAGCTCGCGCGCGATCCGCCGGCGCTCCGCCTCCTGGGCTGCGAGCGCTCGGCGGGCGCTGTCGCGGCGCTCGGTCTCGAGCCGGTCCAGCATGTCGTTGAACGCCTCGGTCAGCGCAGCGACCTCGCGCTCGGGCGCGTCGACCTCGATCCGCTGCCCGGGCGCGAGCGGGTCGATGCGCGCCATCACAGCGGTCAGCTGCTCCAGCGGATGGAGTCCTCGGTGCAGCAGAAAATGGAAGGCGCCCAGCATCGCGACGAACCCGACCACGAGCACGGCGAGCTCGGCGAGCGTCACGGGGACCGAGATCGTGACCGGCGCGAAGATGAGCAGCAGAAGCGCGAGGGTCAGCACGGCTGCATAGCTCAGAAACAGCCGCCGGTACAAGGTCCTGCGGCTGCGCCGATCCGCGCGATGGTTCACCACCGTGCGGCTGTGTGTCTCGACGTCATCGCCCTGCGATCGTGGCACACACCCTCGGTCCATCGGGGGCGATTCGGGTCAGCTACAGGCCGGCTGCGGCGAAGATGGGGAGCGGTACCCACGACGGCCTCGAGCGTCGCGGAACGACACCCACGCGCGCCCATCCGCCCGTGCGAACTCGTCCCGGTCGAGTTGCTTGTAGCTCGCGCAGGCGCGGGTACGCGATCTGTTCAGCGATGGGCCGCCTCGAGCGCGGCCCGGATCCAGCTCTCGGGCGGAACGGGAGATTGGCCGCCGTCGGTTGAGCGGTAGATCCGGCACTTCAACCCGTAGTCGGTGCGCTCGTCGGCGCCGGGATCGACGTCGCGGCCGTTGACGCGCACGGTGGGCGAACCGAGGAACCGCTCGCGCTCGGCGTCCGCGGGCGTTTCGACGGTGCACAGCACCAACTCGGCTCCGCGCTGCGCGGCTAGCTCGCGCAGGCCAGGGAGGAGGCGCTCGTGACCGGGGCAGCCGTGGAAGAACAGCAACTCGATCGTCACGCCGTCCGCCTCCGCAGCGGCGCCTCGGAGTCGGCGCGGAACGCTGTGAGACAGCCGGGGCAGCGGCACAGGTGCACGGGCACGCCGGTTGCTCGATCGCGACGGTCAGCGTCTTTGGCTTCTCGGCGAGGCACACCGGGCATACGACCCAGTCGCGCAGCTCGGCGAGATAGGCGTCGGGCTGCTCGGCGAAAGCTCTGCGCAGGTCTCACGGCGGGACAGCAGTCGTGCGCCGGCATGGGCGCGCGCGTGGCGTCTTGCCCGGGTGACCCGAGTTGGACGAGCGAACAGCCGCAGGCGGGACCGATGGGCGTCAGCGCTGACATGTTCACCTCGTGAGTGTCGGTTCGGCCGGCGGGCGGTGCTGGTCGCCGAACTGGTGGTCGTAGAGCGTGGTGTAGAGGCCGCCGAGCTCGAGCAGCTCGGGATGGGTACCCTGCTCGACGAGCCGCCCGCGGTCGAGGACGAGGATGACGTCGGCGGCCCGGATGGTCGAGAGCCGGTGGGCGATGACCACGGAGGTGCGCCCGGCGAAGACCGGCTGCAGCGCGGCCTGGATGAGCTGCTCGGAGACGCTGTCGAGGTTGGAGGTGGCCTCGTCGAGCAGCACGATGCGCGGGTTCTTGAGGATCACGCGCGCGAGCGCCAGGCGCTGCTTCTCGCCGCCGGACAATCGGTGCCCGCGCTCGCCCACGATCGTGTCGTAGCCGTCGGGCAGGGCGGCGATGAAGTCGTGCAGGTACGCGGCCCGGGCCGCGGCGATCATCTGCTCCTCGGTGGCGTCGGGGCGCGCGTAGAGGAGGTTGTCGCGGATCGAGGCGTGAAACAGGAAGGTGTCCTGGAAGACGATCCCGATGTGGCCGCGCAGCGACTCCAGCGTGAGGCCACGGGCGTCCTGGCCGTCGATCAGCACGCGCCCGGCGGTGGGGTCGTAGAAGCGCGGTATCAGCGTGGTCAGCGTCGTCTTGCCCGCGCCGCTGGGGCCGACCAGCGCGACCAGCTGCCCCGGCTCGATCCGCACCGTGAAGTCCTGCAGGGCGGGGCGTGCCTGGCCCGGGTACGAGAACGTGACGGCGTCGAGCTCGATGGCGCCGTCCGGGTCGCGCAGCGGGTGGGCGCCGGGGCGGTCGGCGACGTCGGCAGGGTGGTCAAGGACGGTGAAGATCCGCCGGAACAGCGCCAGCGATCCGACGAGGTTGACCTGGGTCTCGCCGAGCGCGCCGGCCGCCATCCCGAACCGCTGGGTCAGCACGGTGGCGAAGACGAACACGGTTCCCACCGTGGTCTGGCCGCGCACGACCAGCCAGCCGCCGGCCAGAACCAGCAGCGCGGGGGCGACGGCCTCCAGGACCGACATCTGCGTGCCGAAGCGGCGCGCGATCATCGAGGCGTAGATCTCGCGGTGGCGCAGCTCGTCGTTGAGCGCGCGGAAGCGGCTGCGCTCGGCGCGCTCGGTGGTGAACGCCTTGACCAGCAGGGCGCCTGAGATGCCGAGCACCTCCTGCAGGTAGGCCGTCATCTCGGCCAACTTGCGCTGGCTGGCGCCGCGCGCCTCGTACACGCGGCGGCCGGCGCGCCGCATCGGGATCGCCACCGCCGGCAACAGGACCAGCGCGACGAGCGTCAGCCGCCAGTCGAAGACCACCATGAGCGCCAGGGTGCTCACGGTGACGATGGCGTTGCGCGCTACGCCGAACACGGTGTCGGCGACGACGTTCTCGATGTCGTTGACGTCGTTGCCGATCCGCGACATCACCTCGCCGGCGCGGTGGCCGGTGTAGAAGCCGACCGACTGGTGCACCAGACGGTCGAAGAGCTGCTCGCGCAGGTCGAAGATGATGCCCTGGCTGATGCGCTCCTCCAGATAGGACTGCGCCAGCCCGACCAGGCCACCGGCGATCGCGGCGGCCACGCCGGCGGCCACGAGCAGCGCGACGGGCCCGAACTCCGCCTCGGCGCGGCTGAGCTCGTCGAGTAGCGCGCGGAACACCACCGCCGGCGCCAGGCCCAACAGTGCGCCCACGCCGATGCAGCCCAGCGCGAGCAGGCCGGCGCGCCAGTAGGGCCGGAGGTAGCCGAGAACGCGGCGCACCAGCGTGCGGTCGATGTCCTGAGCGTCGGCCTCCTCGCCCCAGTCGTTGGCCATGGTGATTCCGACGCAGTAGCGCATCGCGATCAGCCTCCTCGCGGGCCGGCGCGCGCGGTATCCGGGACACGCCGACCCGGTTGCGCGGTGAGCAGGTCGTTGAGGTCGCCGAACAGCGCCCGCCCGGCCGCGGCGGCGGCGGGCACGTCGAGGATCGTGCCGCGCAACCCCGAGGCGGCGAGATAGCGCTCCGCCGCGCCGCGCGATCCAAAGGCGTTGATGTGAGGGCAGGCGCACGCGGCCACGCACCCGTTGCCCGACGCCGCGACCACGACGGTCGCGCCGGGAGGGTCGCAGCGGAGGGTGCCGGTGTCGGGCTCGACCGCGACCGTTATCGCCTGCTCGCCGTCGGGCTCGCGGGCTTCGACGACTCCGGGCGCGCGCAGCATGTACGGGACGCCGAGTGCGTCGATGGCGCAGTTGGCCCAATAGCGCCGTCCGTCGGCGAGCCGGACGCGGTGACGTGTGGGGCGCGCACTGAAGGGATACGCCACCGCGACGTCGCCGGCGGCGTCGAGCTGAATCAGATCGCGCGTGACCAGACGCCCCAGCCCGCTCGCTGAACTCTCGAGTTGCGCTGGTGGCGGAGGCTTGCCCGCGGCCAAGCACTGCAGGATTCGCGTGTAGAGGTCGAGCTCGTCGTCGGTGAGTCCGGCCAGCCGCTCGCGGGCCCAGCGGTTCTCGCCGATCAGACCGCGCAGTCCGTCTGCCCAGGACTCGGTCATGGCGCCGCCACCGCCCGGCCCAGCACGTACGGGTTGGCCGGCAGCCACGCCGGGCCGACATCGACATGCCGCATGCCCGCAGGTCGGAACCCGGCGTCGGCGATCGCCGCGAGCGTGTCGCGCGCGCAATGACAGCCACCCGCGAGCCGGGCCCACACACCGGAGCGGTCGACTGCCGCCTGCACGCGCGCCTTCCGAGCGGTGGCCGATCGCACGTGCTCGAACACGCGCAGCTCGCCGCCCGGACGCACCACGCGCCGCAGTTCGGCCAACGCGCGCCGCTGATCGGGGACCGAGCAGAGCACGAGGCTGCACACCGCCGCGTCGACCGACGCGTCCGCGAGCGGCAGCTCGTCGGCCAGCGCGTCGAGGACCGTGACCGGTACGTCGGCGCGGTGCGCGGCGTCCTCCGCCCGTGCGCGCAGATACGGGTCCGGCTCGACGGCCACCACGCGCAGCACGCTGGTCGGGTAGTGACCGAAATTCATGCCGTTGCCGGCCCCAACCTCGACCACCTCTCCGCTCAGACCGGCCAGCAGCGCATCGCGGTGGCGCCCCACCTCGCGCTCCATCACACCACTCACGCGATGAAAGGCGCGCGCGAACAACGGATGGCGCACGGTGTTACGGCCGGCGATCGCCGCCATCGGTGCCTCCGACAACCCGCCGGCGATGATTCCTCGTCCGGTACCGCGCCTCCGCTGCGTCGACCGGCGTGAAGAGCAGGCACCCGATCCGGTCGCGGCGGCCCGTGAACGCGTTCGGGAACGCCAGCACCTCGCAGCCGCCGTAGCCGGCCGCCGCCCCGGTCAACAACGACGCTCCCAGCCACACCCAGAACACGACGTCGCCGTCCGCCGGCGTGAACGCCGACATCGCGTACGCCAGGCCCACCAGGAGCGCGATGAGCGAGCACCCCGGCGGCGAGCAGATCGAACGGCGAGACGCGAACGCATCGGGAGCGTTGCGCTCGAATCCGGCGATGACCAGGCCCGCCGCGGCGGCGCCGACAATGACGAACGCGTTCAAGGTGGCCCAGTCCCACCAGCCGATTCCGGCCGAGGCGATCGACGCCACAATCGCGGTAAGCCCGAGCGCCACACGCGCGGTCGTCCCGAGCGGCCCGATCTCGCGTCCGTCACGCAGCATCGACGACGCCGTCCGATGCGCCTTCGTCGATCGCGTGCAGCAGCGGGCACTCGCGCTCACGAGGCGGCCTGGCGCATGTCTCCACCAGCCGCAGCAGCGAGTCGCGCATCGCCTGCAGGTCGGCGATCCGGCGGTCAAGCTCGCGGATCTTCTCCTCGGCCAGTCCACGCGCCGCATCGCAGCTGTCCGGCCCGCCTGCCGCGAGCACCAACAGGGTGTCGGCCTCGCTGAGGGCGAAGCCGAGCTCCTGTGCGCGCTTGATGAACCGCACCCGCCGCACGGCGTCAGGCCCGTAGACGCGATAGCCCGACTCGCGCCTCGCAGGCTCGGGCAGCAACCCCCGCCGCTCGTAGTAGCGGAGCGTCTGCACGTTCACCCCCGCTTCCGCAGCCACTTCGCCCGTACGCATGTGACCACCGTAGACCCTGTACCGCGGTACAGAGTCAAGGGAGTCGACGGCCTCAGAAGGCAAGACACCCCGCCCGCCGTCCGACGGTACGCCGGCGTCGGCAGCGGCGCCGCCGTCGAGAAAGGCGCAAGACTGCCCTAGATAGGTCCTGCTGGCCGCCCGGCCATGAGAGTGACGACGCTGCGGGCGGCCTCAGGGGTCAACGCGCCAGTCCTGTGACGTGCCAGATGAGCCCCGCGTGCTCATAGGCGGGATCGAGCCCCCGCGCCCGCACGACCGCGAGCATCGCGTCGGGCGGATGCGCGAACGTCCGGAACTCCTTGCGCATGACCCGGAAGGCCAGGTTCTGGGCAGCGACGAACAGCCGCGAGATCGGGTTCCGACGCGGGTAGCTGAACACCAGCAGCCGGCGGGCGCGCGACGCCGCCGCGCCCAGGAGCCGGTCATAGTCCGGGTAGCAGCACACGACCCGGTGCAGGACCACCGCGTCGGCCGGCTCGACGGTGCCGGGCTCGACGGCGATGTCGTGCAAGCGGCGATCGACGCGGTCGCTCAGTCCCGCTTCGGCGAGGAGCGCTCGCGCCTCCGGCTCATAGGCGGGCGAGAGCTCGAGGTTCACCGCCCGGCTCGCACCCCGCTTGAGCAACTCGACCTGGAGCTCGCCGACGCCGCCGCCCACCTCGAGCACGGTCCCGCCCTCGATGCCGCTCGCCTCCAGGAAGTCGACGATGCAGGTGGCGGTCTTGTCCAGCCCGCGCTTGCGGTAGCGCTTCGCGACACGACGCGCGAAGCGCTCCCCGAAGAACGAATCGCAGCCGCGAGGGTCACAGCAGCTCCCCATGGTGGGGGACATGATCTCGCGTCCACCCGGACCGTTCCAGCTCCTGGCTCGGCCGTTCGGCGAGCGGCTCCAAGCGTGCTCGTCGACGCCCGGATGGGGCTCAGGCGGCGGCGCGGCGGTGCGTCCCGGACCGTTGGCGGCGACGAGGGCGGGCTGGTCCGGCGGGGCGGGTGCGAGGTCGGCCAGAGCGCGCTCGTGGTCCGGCAGCGCACGGAGCTTGGCAGCGATGCGTACAGCTCGCGGGCAAGGGGCCGAAGGTTGCGTGGGTGGTGCTCTTCTCGCAGCCGAAGGGACTTCACCCGCGACTATGTCGCCCAGCTTGATGGTCACGCCCTTCCCCTGGTACGACGCCCGCCCCTGGCGATTCAGGGATAGCGCCGGGGCGCGGGCCCGTCCGGAACGAACCGACCGAGGCGCGTGCGATGGCGAGCGACCAGCTTGTCCAGCGCGTCGACGAGTGCCGAGGCGCGGAGACCTTGGAGCAGACGGCCGAGCGGGCGGGTCAGCCGCACCTCGGCGAAGAGCCTCGCGCCCCCTCCGCCGTCACCCGGTACCGGCGTGCCGTCACGCAGCACCAGCCACCAACAGCGCCCTCGCTCGGCCTCGGGGATGGATGCGAGCAAACGGTCGGCCTCCGGATCGGCGAGCGGAAGCACCGCCAGTTCCTCGCGCCGGTCGAGCGTGGCGACGAACCTCGCCGCCCAGCGGCAGAACCGTCACCCGCCCGAATACAGCAGGATCGGGCGGGGAAGACGGGACGCTGCCTCGACGCCGGCGTCCACGTTCTCCGTCATGTCCGGGACTATGCCACGACGTGTCTAGCCCTGGGCGGGTCGAGCCAGACGGTCATACGGCTCACGACAGGTGTGCCGGAGGGCCGCGCCGTTCCCCGATCAAGGCGCGGTGTGCCAGTCGCCGAAGGCGGCGAGCAGCCTCTCGCGCGCCTGCGGCGAGAGCCGATCCTCGGGCAGCCGGCCGAGGGCGCGCAGCGTGTCGCGCATCTCCTCGACGTAGGCCTCGCAGCCGTCGCAGATCGCCAGGTGCTCCTCGAAGCGCGCCCGCTGGTCCGCGGGCAGGTGATCCTCGAGGTACGCGGTGACGAGCTCGACCATCTCGCGGCACGTCATGCGGCGTCCTCCCCCGCCGAGAGGTGCTGCTCCAGCGCCGCGCGGACCCTCGACCGCGCGCGATGCAGGAGGACTCGCTCGTTGCCCTCTGTCACTCCGAGGACGGTACAGACCTCGGTCTCGGACCAGCCCAGCACGTCGCGCAGCGTGATCACCTCGCGCTGGCGAGGCGGCAGCGACGCGATCGTGCGCAGCAGCACCGCGCGGGTCTCCTCGTCGTCGATCCAGGCCTCCGGGTCGCCCCAGCGCGCGGGCGGGCTCGCCCACCAGCCGGGGCGCTCGTCGCCGGGGCGCTGGAAGCGCGCGGGATCGACTGCGGGCTCGTCGCGGCCCTCCTCCTGACGCCGGCGCAGCGCCGCGAACGGCACCATCCGCCGCTCGCGACGGCCGTGGGTGCGCGCCTGGTTGAGCACGATGCTCGTCACCCACGTGCGCAGGGATGCGCGCTCCTCGAAGCGATCGAGGCCTCGCAACACCGCAAGCCACGACTCCTGGACGACCTCCTCGGCGACTGCATGGCTGGGCACGTGGAGGCGCGCGAGCCGCAGCAGCGGCGGGCTCCAGGCGTCGACGATCTCGGCGAAGGCGTCGCGATCGCCGCGACGCAGCGCCGCGACGAGCTCGCGCTCCGAGCGCTCCACGCGGCCATCCTCGCAGGACGCGCCCCGGGCCGCCCGGGCGTGACGTGCGACACAGAGCCGAAATGGTGAGCGGCGGTCGTCGTCGGATGCGGGCCAGAGCGATCCCCATCAACCCACAGGAGGACCATCCATGCTCATCGCTCGCTCCACCCGCAGCGCCCGGCGGCGCCGCACGGCCCGGCGGCTGGCCGCGACGGCCGGCGCGCTCGGCGCCCTCGGCCTCGTGCCGGCCACGGCCATGGCCGCCCCCGGTGATCTCGACACGTCCTTCGGCGGCGGCCGGGGCTTCGTCACCACCGACGTGGTGACGAACACCGGCTTCCACGACGAGGCCAGGGCCGTCGCCGTCGGCCCGTTCGGCGACGCGTATGTCGCCGGGCGCTCGTTCGGGCCCGGCGGCAGTGAGGTGCTCTCGCTGGCGGCGTACACCTGCTGTGACCTCGATCCGACGTTCGGCACGCGCGGCAGCGTCGCCGTGCAGGCGGGCTCGGGCACGACCGGCAACGACGTGGTCTACGACGACCGCGGCGACGGCGCGACCTCGAACGACCGCCTCCTCGCCGGGGGCTCGATCGTCCGGAGCGGCGTGCGCCGGCCCTTCGTCGCCGCCGTCACGCGCAACGGCCGCCTCGACCTGACGTGGTCGGGCGATGGCCTGCTGTCACACGCCGTGCCCGGCGCGAGCAGCGCCCAGATCGACGGCCTCGCGCGCCAGGCCGACGGCCGCATCGTCGCGGCCGGACGCGCCACGATCAACGGCTCCGAGCGGGGGTTCGTGGCCCGCTACACCGCCCAGGGCCGGCTCGACGCGTCGTTCTCGGGCGACGGCGTCCGCATTGTTCTCGTGCGCCGGACGATCAACGGCACACCCACAACGGCACGCGCGCTGACGGCCAACGACATCGCGGTCGACAACGCGCGCGGACGCATCATCCTCACCGGCAGCGCGACGTACGCGGGCGTACCGGCCGCCGGCGACGAGATCGGGTTGACCGTCGCCTTCCGCATGAGCGACGGCGCGCTCGACACGAGGTGGGCGTCGACGGGCGTCCGGCACGTCGACCTCGGCAGCGGTGACGACCGTGCCAACGCGATCGCCGTGCAGGGCGACGGCAAGGTCGTGCTGGCCGGCACCCAGGACATCCTCGGCAACGGCGCCGACACTGCCGCGGTGACCGCGCGCCTGCGGCCCGACGGTGCTCTCGACGCGGCCTACGATGCCGACGGGCGCACGAACTACCGGCCGGGCCGCGACGTGTCGGCCAACGACGTCGTGATCGCCGCCACCGGGCAGATCGTCCTCGCCCTCGGGGATCGCGGCGGCAACTCGAACGCCGACGACGACGACACGTTCACCGTGCTGCGCCTGCGCAGCGACGGCTCGCTCGACGCGACCTGGAACGGCGACGGCGAGGCGCGCACGAACGTCAATCCCGGCGTCGGCGGCTTCGAGCACGCCAACGCCGTGGCGCTGCGAAACGACTCGTCGGTGATCGCCGCGGGCGTCGCCGCACCGCCCGGTCGCGGCTTCCTGTACGCGGTCGCGCTGTACCGCAACCGCTGAGCCGAATCGCCGCACCCACGCTGCCCGCGGGACGGAGCAATCCGGACCCGCGGGCGGGGGTGCGCGGTCACGGGTCGCCAAACAGCTGGCCAGCCGCTCCGCCGTCGATGACAGTCGGAGCTGGGCCACCCGGATCGGCCGGACGCGGCGGCGGGCGCGGTGCCGCGGTCGCGGTGCTCACCCGGTGTCCGATGGTGGCTCCTTGGCGACGACCTCCTCGATCCACTCGAGTCCCGCGCTCATGTGCGGAAAGCCGATGGTGGTCAGCGACAGGACGGCCACGTGGCGCAGCTCGGCGGCGGTGTGGCCCTCATGCAGTGCCCTCCGCGCGTGGGACCGGACGGAACCATCGGACTGCGCGCCGATGGCGATCCCGAGCTTGACGAGGCGGGCCGTGCGGGAATCGATGGGGCCGGCCTCGTAGCAGCGGCGCGCAAGCTCCTGATGAGCGGCGTGCACGTCCGCGAAGGCGTCCTCGAAATGCAGATAGATGCCGGGCAGGTGCTCCATGACAGCTCCTCCTCCAAGCCCTTCGGGTTTCGGCCCCAACTACACCACGTCGGCCGAGCGCGCGGACGACCGCGCGCCGACAGAACGGTCCACGGGCAGCGCACCCGGGCCTCGCGTCTACGATCGTCGAGCTTTGCGCGCGCGCAAGAGGGGAGCGCCATGACGGATGCGACGGACCTCTACCGGCTGTCGGCGGGCGCGCTGGCCGCGGGCATCCGCGACCGTCGATTTTCGCCGGTCGAGGTGCTCGACGAGATCTTGGCGCGGGTCGAGGCGCTGAACCCGGTGCTCAACGCCTACTGCCTGATCCGCGGCGACGAGGTGCGCGAGGAGGCCCGGCGGGCCGAGTCGGCGGTGGTGCGCGGCGGCGAGCTCGGGCCGCTGCACGGCGTCCCGGTCTCCATCAAGGACATCACGCCGACGCGCGGCATCAGGACGACGTTCGGGTCGCGAGCGTTCGCCGATCACGTCCCCGACGAGGACGCCATCCTCGTCGAGCGGCTGCGGGCGGCGGGGGCGCTGATCGTCGGCAAGACCAACACGCCCGAGTTCGGCAACAAGGGCGTGACCGAGAGCCCGCTGTTCGGACGGACCAACAACCCGTGGCGACTCACCCACTCCGCGGGCGGCTCGAGCGGCGGCGCGGCCGCCGCCGTCGCCGCCGGCTTGGGCCCGCTCGGCGACGGCAGCGACGGCGCGGGCTCGATCCGGATCCCGGCGAGCATGTGCGGCGTCGTCGGCCTGAAGCCGTCGTTCGGACGCGTGCCGGTGTGGCCGCGCAACGGGTACGAGAGCATCAGCCATCACGGACCGCTCGCCCGCACGACGGACGACGCAGCGCTCATGCTCTCCGTCATCGCCGGCGACGATCCGCGCGACCCGTACACGGCGCCGCCCGCGCCCAGCCACTTCGTCGCCGCGGCGCGGGAGGCGGACATCGCCGGGTGGCCGATCGCGTTCAGCGCCGATCTCGGCGCCGGGCCTGTGGAGCCGGTGGTGGCCGCGTCCACGCGGGCCGCGGCCGAGCGGCTCACCGACCTCGGCGCGACGGTGGACGAGCGCACCCCCGACGTGCCCGATCCCCGCGAGGCGATCACGGTCATCTGGCGCGTCTCGCTCGGGACCATCGCGCATGACCGAGTCCTGCCCGTCATCGGGCGCGAGCGGATGGACGCGCATCTGCTCGAGCTGCTCGACGCCGCCCGCGGCATCACGGCGGTCGAGTACTACCGCGCCTCCCAGCTCTTCCGTCACGCGTTCTTTCGCGCCATGACCGCCTTCTTCGAGGAGTACCGGCTGCTGGTCACGCCGACGCTCGCCGTGGCGCCGTTCCGCCACCCTGACGACGCGCGCCCCGGCCCCACGCACGCGGCCGGACGCGAGATCGACCCGTTCCTCGGGTGGCTTCTCACCTACCACTTCAACCTGACCGGCCAGCCCGCGATCTCGATCCCCTGCGCAGTGACAGACGACGGGCTGCCGGTGGGTCTCCAGATCGTGGGGCGACCGGGCGCGGACGCCGACGTGATCCGCGCCGCGTCCGCGCTGGAGGAGGCGCTCGGCTGCCGCGACCGGCGACCGCCTATCGACGCGATCGCCGACCCGTCTCGTGGCGACGAGCCTGTGGCGGACGACGACGCCTCCCTGTGACGCAGGCGCACGCGGTTGCTCGGCGGGCGGCCGTAGACTCCGGCGGGCTCCGACCGCTCCGCGCCGCCGCCGGACGCGACACCGCCGTCACGCCCGCAGGAAGGATCGCCGCCGGCAGGCGTCTGGGTGGGTGACATCCGGGGCGCCCGGAGCACCAGCCAGACGGCCCACGACCCGGAGAAGCGCGTGTTCAGCGTGACCGTTCGCGACCACATGATGATCGCCCACAGCCTGCGCGGCGAGGTGTTCGGGCCCGCGCAGCGCCTGCACGGCGCGACGTACGTCGTCGACGCCACCTTCCGCCGCGCGACCCTCGACGCCGACGGCATCGTGGTCGACATCGGTCGCGCGGCCGAGGCGCTGCATGCCGTGGTCGCCGAGCTCAGCTACCGCAACCTCGACGAGGAGGCGGACTTCGCGGGCATGAACACGACCACGGAGGCGCTCGCGCGGATCGTCGCGGACCGGCTCGCCGACCGCGCGCGGGCCGGCGCCCTCGGCGACGGCGCGCGGGAGCTCGATGGGCTGGTCGTGACGCTGCGCGAGTCCCACGTCGCGTCCGCGAGCTACGAGCGGCCGCTGTGACGGAGGTCCACGTCGTCGTCCCCGAGGGCATCGACGACCCCGCGCGCCCCAGCGGCGGCAACGCCTACGACCGCCGGGTCTGCCGAGGGCTCGCCGCGCTCGCCTGGACGGTGCACGAGCACGCCGTCGCCGGCGCCTGGCCGCGGCCCGGCGCGGCGGAGCACGCCGCCCTCGCGCGCGCCGTCCGACGGATCCCGGACGGGGCCGTCGTGCTGCTCGACGGGCTGATCGCGTCCGCCGCTCCGCAGGAGCTCGTGCCGCAGGCGCGCCGGCTGCGGCAGGTCGTGCTCGTGCACATGCCGCTGGGGCACCGGCCGCCCGCCGGCGAGGCCGGCGCCGTGCGAGCGCGCGAGCGCGAGGTGCTCGCGGCGGCCGCCGCCGTCGTCACGACCAGCGCATGGACCCGGCGCCGGCTGGGCGAGCTGTATTCGCTGCCGGCCGACCGGGTGCACGTGGCCGAGCCCGGCGTCGACACCGCCGGCCTCGCGCCGGGGACTCCGGCCGGCGACGCGCTGCTCTGCGTCGCGGCGGTCACGCCGGACAAGGGGCACGACGTGCTGCTCGACGCGCTCGCGGCGGCGACGGACCTGTCCTGGCGCTGCGCGTGCGTGGGCAGCCTGGACCGCGACCCCGCGTTCGCCGACGCCGTCCGCCGCCGCGCGCGGGACGCCGGGCTGGGCGACCGCGTCCGCTTCGCGGGACCGCGCACCGGCCCCGAGCTCGACCGCGCGTACGCCGCCGCGGACCTGCTCGTGCTCGCCTCGCAGGCCGAGGCGTACGGCATGGTCGTCACCGAGGCCCTGGCCCGCGGCGTGCCGGTTCTTGCCGCCGAGGTCGGCGGGGTGACGGAGGCCCTCGGGCACGCGGAGGACGGGACGCGGCCGGGGCTGCTCGTCCCGCCGGGGAACCGGGCGGCCCTCGGCGCCGCGCTGCGGTCCTGGCTCGGCGACGCCGAGCTGCGCGGGCGCCTGCGCCGGGCCGCCCGCGAGCGGCGCGCGTCGCTGCGCGGGTGGCCCGCCACCACGTCCGTGCTCGCCGGCGTGCTCGCCGGAGCGGTGCGATGAGTGCCGAGGCCGTCCTCGTTACCCCGGAGTGGCTCGTCCTGCGCGAGCCGGCCGACGCGTCGGCGCGCTCCGCCGAGCTCGCCGAGCGCCTGGCACGGCACCTCGCCAAGGCCGGCCCCCTCGTGATCCACGACCTCGGCGGAGGCAGCGGCGCGATGGGCCGCTGGCTCGCGCCGCGGCTGCCCGGGCCGCAGCACTGGGTGGTGCACGACCGGGACGCAGACCTGCTGGAGCTCGCCGTCGCCGATCCCCCCGGCATGGCCGCGGACGGGGCCGCGGTCACCGCCGAGGCCAGGCGGTCGGAGATCACCCGGCTGGCGCCGGCCGACCTGGCCGGCGCGAGCGTCATCGTCGCCTCGGCGCTGCTGGACATGCTGACCGCGGACGAGCTGGCCGGGATACTCGGCGCGTGCACCGGAATCGGCTGTCCGCTGCTGCTCGCGCTGACCGTCGTCGGTCGCGTCGCCCTGACCCCGGCCGATCGCCTGGATCCGCGGATGGCCGCCGCCTTCAACGCTCATCAGCGCCGCACGACGACGCGGGGCCGCCTGCTCGGGCCCGACGCCGTCGCCGCCGCCGTGCACCGGCTCCGCCGGGCGGGCGCCGAGGTCCTCGTCCGGCCCAGCCCCTGGCGCCTCGATGCCGCCTACGCCGACCTGACGGCCGAGTGGTTGGGCGGGTGGGTCGCCGCGGCCTGCGAGCAGGAGCCCGCGCTGGCCGCCGAGGCGCGCGCGTACCGGGACCGCCGCCTGGCGCAGGCGGCCGCGGGCGAGCTCGCCGTCACCGTCGACCATGCCGACCTGCTGGTGCTGCCGTGACGAGCGCCGTCGACGCCGGGCGCAGCACCACGAGCCGCCGGGCCGCGTGGGGATGGTGGTGGGTCCGCGTCGCCGTGGCCGCCGCGACGCTCGCCGTCCTGGTCTGGCGCGTGGGCACGGGCCCGTTCCTCGACGGCCTGCGGGCGGTCGACGGCGCGGCGCTGACGGCCGCGGCCGGCCTCGGCCTGCTGACGACCGCGTGCTGCGCCTGGCGCTGGAGGATCGTGGCGCGGGGGCTCGGGATCGACCTGCCGGTGGGCACGGCGCTGGCCGCGTACTACCGCTCGCTCTTCCTCAACGTCACGCTGCCAGGCGGGGTGGTGGGGGACGTCCACCGCGGGATCAGCCACGGTCGCGACACGCGCGACGTCGGCCGCGGCCTGCGCGCCGTGGCGTGGGAGCGCTCGGCCGGGCAGGTCGTCCAGGTCGTCCTCACCGTCGCCGTGCTCCTCGTCATGCCGTCGCCCGTGCAGGCGGCCGTGCCCTTCGTCGCGGTCGCGCTGCTCGCGGCGGCGGCCGGCGTCGCCCTCGCGGCGCGGGTGCGGCCGGCCGTCGGCTGGTCGCGCGTGGCGCGGCTGCGCCGCGCCGTGGCCCGCGACCTGCGGGACGGGGTGCTCGCCCGACGGGCGTGGCCGGCCATCGCGCTCATGTCGGCGCTGGTCGTCGCCGGCCAGGCCGTGACGTTGCTGATCGCGGCGCGGACCGCGGGGGTGACGGCGCCGCTGTCGGACCTGCTGCCGCTGGCGCTGCTCGTGCTGCTGGGCGCGGCGCTGCCCAACGTCGGCGGCTGGGGGCCGCGCGAGGGCGTGACCGCGTGGGCGTTCGCCGCCGCCGGCCTGGGCGCGTCACGCGGTGTCACCACCGCGGTCGCCTATGGCGTGATGGTGTTTTTCGCCGCCTTGCCCGGCGCCGCCGTCCTCGTGGCGGCCTGGGTGCGCCGGAGCCGGTCGGCGCCGTGGCTCGAGCGGCCGGGCCCGGGCGGGCGCGGGGTCCTGGCTCGCCGGGACGGAGCCCCGGATGGTTGACCGCCGGCACCCGGGCTGAGCTGCCTGGCCGGCGACGAGCCGAACGCGGTGAGGAAGCGGTCGCGGAAGGCCTTCATCGGCCAGACCGGCGCGTCGGGGCTCGGCCGCATGCCGTCCTGCCAGTCCCATCCCGCGATCCGGTCCAGCACCTTCGGGTCGTGGGCGATGACCGAGATCGGCACGTCGCGGCTGGCGCCCTCGCCGGTGATGATCGTCGCGGGCTGATGGTCGCCCACGACGATGAGCACGAGCTTGTCGTCGCCGTAGCGCTGCACGAACGAGAAGATCGTGCTCAGCGAGTACTCGATCGAGCGGCCGTAGGCGGCGCGGGCCCGGTCCGGGTCGCTGAAGAGCGCGTCCTCCGTCGACTCCTGCGCCGGAACGCGGTCGAAGATCGAGCCGTCGCCGACGTCGTCCCAGGGAATGAGCCGGGGGATGCTCGTCCACGGCGCGTGGCTCGAGAGCAGGTCGACCTCGGCGAAGACCGCACGCCGGTGGCGCCTGGCGAGCTCGAGCCGCTGGAGGGCCAGGAGGACGTACTGGTCGGGCATCGAGGGCAGGCCGAACTCCGGGCCGCGGTAGCCGACGTTGCGGCGGTCGTAGACCTTGTCGTAGCGATAGAACGTCGAGCCCACGCGCCATGCCCGCTTGTTCGCCGGCATGGCGGCGACCGCCCGCCACCCGGCGCGCTTGAACGCCCGGCTGAGGGTGAGGCGGTCGCTCCGGACGAGCTGGTTGTAGCCCCGCTGGGTGCCGATCCGGATCCCCGACTGCAGGGTGGAGTGCGCCAGCCAGCTGAGCCCGCCGAAGGTCGACGAGGTGAGGAAGGCGCTGCGCGAGGAGAAGCCCCCGGCTCGCAGCTGCGCGGTGCCCCGGTCGAGCACGGCGGCGATCCGGGACGAGAACGACGGGCCCTGGACGGCCACCCTCCCGTAGCTCTCGACGAACACCAGGAGGACGTCCTTGCCGCGCAGGCCGGTCAGCAGCCGCTCGCCGGGAGTGGCGCGGAAGCGGTCGCGCGGGATCTCGCGGGCGAGGATCTCCTGAGCCCGAAGGCCGCTCTTGACCACCCGCACCTCGTTGACGGCGAGCGCGGCGGCGCTGGTCGATGCGACCGGCGCGCCCAGGACGCGGAGGACCACCCAGCAGACGCCGAGCGCCGCGGCCGCCCGGAGCGCCCAGTCCCGGTGGCCGGCCGCGACGCGCGTGAGGCGCAGCACCGCCAGTACCGGGAGGGCGAGGAGCGCGCCGACCATCAGGACGATGACGGCGACGGCGAGGTTCGCGCTCGAGCTGCCGATCGCGTCGCGCAGGGTCTCGATGCCGATCCCCACGTAGGTCGAGTCGGAGACGGGGTCGAACGGCCGGTCGAAGGCCGTGATGAAGCCGATGTCGAGGACCTTCACCAGGACGAGCACGCCGAGCACGGCTCCGGCGACCACGGCCAGCACGCGGCGCGGGGTCGCGGGCAGGAGGACGGCCAGGGCGATGACGACGAGGAGCTCGAGGGGCAGCCGGACGAACGCGCCGGCGTCGAGTTGGCTCGTCCGGTTCGGCGCGACGAGGGCAGCCCACACGAGCAGCAGGGAGAGGACCGTGATTGCGACGGCGATGCCCGCGCGCAGCGGCCCGCGCTCGGGCCGACCGGCGTCGCCCTCGGGCGCCTGATCCCGCACAGCGTGCCGTCGGCGCCAGAGCCACCACACGCATTCGCCGACCGACACGGCGAGCGCGGCGAGCGCGGCGACCAGCACGGCCTGCGTGACCGCCCGGGGCAGGACCCCGGCGGCCGCGACCGTCAGCACGACTCCCTGCGCGGCCGCGACGACCTTGCGCCAGCGGCGCGGCGGCAGCGGCGCGCGCATCCACGGCAGGAGCCACTCGCCGGCGAGGAAGAGGTAGCGCGCCGCCCCGATCGCAAGCACCCACGCGCCGTACGCCGGGGCGACGTAGACGCTGAGAGCGAGGATCAGGAACGCGTCGACCTCGCCGTCGAAGCGCGCGCCCAGCGCGGTCGCCGTCCCGGTGCGCCGCGCGACCCATCCGTCGGCCAGGTCGACCGCGAGCGCGACGGCGGCGAGCGTCACGAGCAGCGCGACCGGCGTGTCGCGCGTGAACGAGTCCGCTGCCAGCGCGGCGACGCCCAGGGCGAGCGTGGCCCGGGCGATCGTCAGCCACGACGCCGGCCCGAGCGGCTCCCGGGGAGCGCGTGCGACGCCGCGCGCCAGCGCGGCCGCCATGGTGACGGCGCACGCGACGCCGACGATCGAGCCCGCCGCGCCAAGCCCGACGGTCCCCACGAGGACGGCGACCAGCAGCACCTGGGCGAGCAGCCCGGTCGCCGGCCCCGCCTGACTAGCTCGCACCGCGCCTCCGAGGTCGTGAGTACGTCGAGGACTGACGTTAACCCGGACGCCGGCGCGCCGCCGCACCTTCCCGGCGCAGACTGCGGCAAGATCGGGCCGCGATGGCGCCGAGGGTGAGCACGGCCATGAGGCAGGACTACCGCCCGCCGTTCGACCGGGCACTGCACCGCGCGCGCGTGTCGACGTATGCCCCCGGCGAGTTCGTCGAGCAGGAGGGCTTCATGACCGCCGGCGAGATCCGGGCCCTGGCGGTGCAGGCCGGGATCGGCCGCGGGGCCACGGTGCTGGACCTGTGCTGCGGGATCGCCGGGCCCGGTCGCTTCCTCACGCGGGAGCTGGGCTGCGCCTACCTCGGCGTCGACTACAGCGCGAGCGCCGTCGCCATCGCCCGCCGGCGGGCCAGAGATCTGCCCTGCCGCTTCGCGGTCGCGCGGATCCCGCCCCTCCCGCGCGGCCCCTTCGACGTCGTGCTGGTGCTCGAGGCGATGCTCGCCTTCGAGGACAAGGACGCGCTGGTCCGCGGGATCGCCACGGCGCTCCAGCCCGGCGGGCGGTTCGCGTTCACGCTCGAGGAGGGGCCGCCGCTCACGGCGGCCGAGCGGACGGCGATGCCCGAGGCCCACACGGTCTGGGTCACCCCGCTCGACGAGATCGCCACGTCCCTGGAGCGGGCCGGGCTCGCCATCACGTGGCAGGAGGACCACAGCCGCGCACACCGCGCGATGGCGCAGGCGCTGGCGGGCGCGTACGCCGCGCACGCGGAGGACATCGCCGCGCACGTCGGCCGCCGGGCGCTGGACGAGCTGCTCGCCGCCCAGAGATTGTGGGTCCAGTGGCTGGACGAGGGCCGCGTGCGGAAGTTCGCGCTGGTGGCGCAGCGGGTCTGAGGACGCCTCGACGATCGAGCACATCCATCCGAGGCTTGCGGCTCCAACGAGGCGAGCACGGATGTACCGTCGAAGATCGTGAACCTCATGGTCCGCCCCTGCGCCGACCGGTCACGGAGCTCTGCGGCCCCGCTCCTCGTCGCGGTGGGCTGCGCGCTCCTCGCCCTGACGGGCTGCAGCCGATCCTCGGGCACAGGCGGCGCCCAGGGGCGGGACGCATCGACGTCGGCGGGTCCGGCCGCGGCCGTGCCGCCGCCTCCGGGCTCGACGTACACGTTGCTGCAGATGAACCTGTGCCTGTCCGGTTTCGGCGGCTGCTACCGCAAGGCGGCATACCCGGCCGTGGTGGAGGACGCGGTGGCCCGGATCCGCGAGGCGCGCCCGGACGCGGTCACCCTCAACGAGGTTTGCCGGAGTGACGTCGCGCGGATCGCCCGGCGGACCGGGTACCACCTGCGCTTCTCGAGGGTGATCTACGGCGGCGAGCGCCTCCGCTGCGTGCGACCGGGCGGCCGCGGACTGTTCGGGAACGCGGTGCTCACCAAGGCGGCCATCGAGCGCACCGACAGCCGGGACTTCGAGGGACAATCCGGCCCCGAGCGGCGCCGGTGGCTGTGCGTCACGACCCGAGTCGACGTCGACGTGTGCACCGCCCACCTGAACACACGCTCGAGGATCGAGGTGGCCGGGAACCGCGCGCAGTGCCCCGAGCTCGCGGCGCTTCTTGCCCGTCGCGCGGCTGCCCGGACCGTCATCTTCGGGGGTGACGTCAACCGTCGCGACACCTGCGCACCCGACGGCGCCTGGACCCGGACGGACAGATCCGCCGGCCAGGCCCCCGGGCTCCAGCACGTCTACGGAAGCGGCGCGCTCCGCTCGCCCTCGGCGCAGGTGGTGCCGGCCGCGCACAGCGACCACGACGTCCTGATGGTCCGCGCCCGCCTCAGCGCCTGATCGATGGCGAACGGCGATCGCCCTCGAACGGCTGTCGGCGACTACTACGACGCGAACACCTGGAAGTTCCTGCTCAGCGGCGGCGAGCGGGCGATCCACCGCGAGCTGTGGGGCCCGGGCGTCACGAGCCGCGGCGAGGCCGTGCACCACACCCACGCCCTGGTGCTCGACCAGCTGGGTCCCGGCGACCGAAGCGTGCTCGACCTGGGCTGCGGCGTCGGCACCGCCGCGCTGTACCTCGCGCGGCGACGGCCGGTGGAGGTCGTCGGCGTGTCGATCAGCGCCGCGCAGGTCCGGCTGGCGGACCGGTTCGCCGCCCGCGCCGGCCCGCTGCAGGGACGCGTGCGGTTCGCGGTCGCCGACTTCACCGCGCTGCCGAGCGGGCTCACCGGCTTCGACCTGGCGTTCGCGATCGAGTCGTTCGTGCACGCCGAATCCGCGGCGGCGTTCTTCGACCACGCCGCGCGCGCGCTGCGCCCCGGCGGCGCGCTCGTCGTCGTCGACGACGTCCGCGACGGGGACCGCGACGACCCCGCGCTCGACGACGTCAGGGCCGGGTGGCACGCCCCGAGCCTGCTCTCGGTCGCCGAGGCCGAGGCGCTCGCCGCCGACGCCGGGCTGGCTCTGGTCGCCTCGCACGACCTCTCCCGTCTGCAGCGCCTCGGGCGCCCGCGCGACCGGTTCATCCATACGGTCCTGCCGCTGCTGCGCCGCGTACGGAGCCGGTCGATGTGGGCGCAGTCGCTGGTCGGCGGGGATGCCCTGCAGCGCTGCCACCGCACCGGTCTGCTCGAGTACCGACTGCTCCGCTTCGAGCGCCGGACGACCTCGTGATCGCTAGCGCCTGATCGACACCCGTACCGTGCGCCTGGCCGTGTTGCCGGCGGCATCGGTCGCCGTCACGGTGACGCGGACCGCGGCGGCGCGCCGCGGGCGGGTCAGCGCGCGGCGGATCCGCGCGGCCGTGCGGGGACCGATCTTGAGGCGCAGGGGGACGCGGCGGCCGGCGATGAGCGCGCGGCGCACCGTCGCGGTCTGCGGCTGTGGCGCTACGACGGCGGCGCGCGCGCCTCGGCGGCCGAGGACGATCCGGCCGCGCGCACGGATTCGGCACGCCTCGTCGGAGGTGACGCGGAGCGAGACGAAACGCTTGCGCAGGACCCGCTGACGTGGCGGGGCGCGGAGCGAGAGGCGCGGGCCGCGGCGGTCGGCGGCCGGCTCGCCGGGCCGGGCGCCGGCGACGGGGGCGAGGCCGGCGACGGCACACGCCCCCGTGGACGCGAGGCGATAGACGGGGCCGTCGATCGACACCGCGTACACCCGCCCGCAGCCGTCCTCGCCGAAGCTCACCAGACGCGGCACGGTGAGGCCGAGGCTGCGCGGCGCGGACACCCCCAGGCTGGCCGCGTGCAGCTCTCGTTTGCATAGGTCCCCGTACACGTACTGGCCCAGCAGCTCGGGCAGCGCCGGATCGCGCACGACGTAGCCGCCGGTGATGGAGCACCACCCCGCCGCGTGGCTGTGCTCGATGATCGGGAAGGTGATGCCCGCCTCGGGGCCGGCCGGCGTTCCGGCGGGAAAGGTGTGCAGGCCCTCGAAGCGGTTCCAGCCGAAGTTCGCCCCGCGCCCGCCGCCCGCGGCGGCCGGCGCGACGTCGACCTCCTCGTATGAGCCCTGACCGACGTCGGCGATGATGAGGTCGCCGGTCACACGGTCGAACGAGAACCGCCACGGGTTGCGCAGGCCGTACGCCCAGACCTCGGCGGCCGGGGCCGGGAACGGATTGCCGGCCGCCGGACCCCCGCTCGGCTCGAGGCGCAGCAGCTTGCCGAGCAGCGGGTCATGGTTGACCCCGTTGACCACGGCCGGGGTTCGGCTGGTCAGGTTCTGCCCGTTGCCGGCCGGATCGCCTGCGCTGCCGCCGTCGCCCGTCGCGGCGTAGAGCTTCCCATCGGGCCCGAACTGCAATTGCCCGCCGTTGTGATTGGACTGCCGGTCATGCGGAATTGCGAGCAGCGTGCGCGCGAACGAGCCGTCCGCGCGGTCCGGGTCGGTCGCGTCGCGGCGACGCTCCTGGACCGTGATCGCGCCCGTGCCCGGAGCGGTGAAGTAGACGTAGAACAGGCCGCTCGCCGCGTAGTCGGGCGCAAATGCCATCGACAGCAGGCCGCGCTCGCCGTCGGTCGGCAGCGGCCGCAGATCGAGAAACGGAGCGGGCAGGACAGCGCCGTCTCGGACGACGCGGATCGTCCCGCCGCGCTCGACGACGAAGACCCGGCTCGTGTCGCCGGGCGGCGCGGTCAGGTACGTCGGCGCGTCGAATGTCCCCACGGGCACCAGGCGGACCTGACCCGACGCGCGCTCGGCGATGCCGACCGCCGCGACGATCGTGATGACGGCGAGCCGAGCGAGCACGCGCATGCGCCGATCCTCTCAGCCCCGCATCGCCGGCGTCACCTCTCCTCGTCGTCGTCCCAGGCGCCGGACATGCTCGCCGCCGCCGTGGACGGCGACCCGCGCACGGCGGTCGAGCAGCCCCGCTGATGCGACGGCCGGGGCGAGCCGGCGCGGCTCAGGCGGCGACGGCTCGCTCGGTCGCGAGGCCCGCCCCGGCCACGAGCGCCTCGAGCTTGCCGTAGGCGGCGTCGCGCGGCAGGTACTTCATGCCGCAGTCGGGCGCCGCGATCAGGCGGTCGGGTCCCGCGTGCGGGAACGCGCGCACGATCCGGTCGGCCACGGTCTCCGGCGCCTCGACCTGGTCGGTCGACAGGTCCAGCACGCCCAGGATGATCGTCTTCGACGACAGCGCGTCGAGCACGTCGAGCGCCAGGCCCGACTGAGCCGTCTCGATGCTGACCTGCGCGCACTCCGTGGCGGCGAGCTCGGGCAGGAACGAATAGCCGCTCGGCCGGTCGTGGATGATCGCCGCGTACCCGAAGCAGATGTGGACGGCGAGCGTCCCGTCGATGCCGTCGGTCGCGCGCCTCAGGACGTCGAGGCCGTAGGCGCGCGCCGCGTCGGGCCGCGCCTGCATGTAAGGCTCGTCGATCTGGACCACGTCGACCCCCGCCGCGAAGAGGTCGATGATCTCCTCGCGGACCGCGTCGGCATAGGCCATGCCCAGCGCGTCGGGGCGGCCGTAGTGGTCGTCCTGGGCCTGCTGGGACATGGTGAACGGCCCGGGAACCGTCATCTTCGTCGTCCGGTCGGTGTGCGCGATCAGGAACTGCGCATCGCGGACCTGCACCGGTTCGCGCCGGGCCACCGGCCCGACGACCCGGGGCACGGGGTTGGGGTGGCCGCTGCGGTCGAGCGCCGTGCCGGGATTGTCGACGTCGACGCCGTCGAGCGCGGTGGCGAACCGGTTCGAGTAGCTCTCGCGGCGCATCTCGCCGTCGGTGATGATGTCGAGGCCCGCGCGCTCCTGATCCAGGATGGCGAGGCGGGTGGCGTCGTCCTGCGCCTCCTCGAGGAACGCGGGGTCGACCCGCCACAGCTCCTTCGCGCGCACGCGCGGGGGAAACCGCGCGCGCAGCTTGTCGCGGTCGAGCAGCCACGACGGCTGCGCGTAGGAGCCGACCAGGCTCGTGGGGATGCGCTCGGCGGCGTCCATCTGCGTTCCTCCTGCTCAGCGGTCTGCGCGGCTAACGCCTATCAGACCGGCTGACGGCCTCTCGGCGCGGCCGGGGCGCATGCCGGGGCTCTGCGCGCGCTCGCAGGCGGGTCTGCGGGATCTACCCATGTCAGTCGCTCCGACGGCACATACCGTTGCTCCATCCCGGCGGCCATCTGCCCGATGGCCGCCTCGAGTGCGAGGTCGATCGTGCAGTTCCGTTCCCCTATGAAGACCACAGCTCAACGCAGTCTGCTCGCCCGCGTAACCGCCGGGGCGCTGCTCTCCGGATCGGTGATCGTCGCCGCCGTGGCGGTCGCGGCGTCCTTCGGCATCGTGTGGCCGGGCGGGAAGGACGGCAGCCGGTCGCCGCACATCCGGAGCCTCCCCGACGGCTCGGCGCTCACGCTGCCCGACGCGGAGCCGCGCAGCGCTCGGAAGGCTGACCGGGACAAGAAGAAGAAGAAGCCGGAGCGAGAGGAGCGCCGGGCGGTTCTCGTGGCGTCGGACGTCCGGGTGCTGGCGCCGCAGGGCCTGGTGGTGCGCGCTGCCCCGGACGCGCCGGAGAAGCCGACCGTGCCGGTCGACGAGACGATCGCCGTCACACCGAAGCCGCACCGGCCGCCGGCGCCCAAGCCTCCGGTCGCGTCGGTGGCGAAGACGCCGCTGCCCGCCACAGCGGCGACACAGCCGGTCGCGAATCGGTCGACCGGCCTCGTGCGCCTCAGCGTCCAGTCGGTCGCTGTCGCGCCCAATGCCGCGAGCAAGCCGGAGCTCCTGGTCAAGATGGGGATCGACGGCGCGCAGCCCGGCGACGGCGTGCCGGACACGGTCACGCTGCACCTGCTGCCACAGGTGCCGGCCTCGGTCTCGAAGGAGGACTCCAAGCTGGCGCTGACGGCGCGGATGGACATGGTGGACGCTCCGCGCTCGGCGCCGACCGATCCGGCGCTGCGCATGCGCGTGCGGATGACGATCGCACCCGTGGAGGCCGGGACGCCCATGGTCCAGGAGCCGGGCCCGGGCGATGGCAAGAGCAACGTCATCGCGCTCACGGTCTCGCTCGACTCGTTCTCCGACGAGCCGAACGGCGGCACGCCGGACGAGCCTTCGGATCCGGAGCCGCCGGCTCCGGTGGATCCCGAGCCGGGGCAGCCGGGGTCGGGCGGGCCCACCACGCCGCCGCCGCCGGCTCCGGCGGATCCCGAGCCGGGGCAGCCGGAGACGGGCGGGCCGACGCCCGCGCCGCCGGCTCCGGTGACCCCGCAGCCGGCGCCGATCCCGCCCGTCGAGGTCCTGCTCCCGGTCGGCCCGGTGCGCCCGAACACGGAGACCACGACGGTTCCGATCACGCCCGGCACCGGCGACGCTGCGCCGCCGGCGGAGTCGATCCCGGTGGACATCGTGCTCGAGGAGCTTCCGCCGGACGAGCCGCCGCCGGGGGCGATTCCGGTCGACGTGATGCTCGAGGAGCTTCCGCCCGACGAGCCGCCCGCGGACCCGGCCGACGTGCCGACGCCCGCGGCGCAGGAGCCGACGGTCGACGTCCCTGCCGCTGGCGATTCCGATCCGGAGTCCGAGCCGGGCACGACCCCGGCCGGGGTCGACGCCGCGCCGGACGTGTCCGCCACCGCTGCCGCGGCGCCGTAGCGCCGGCGCTCCGCGACCGCCCGGCGCCGCCCGGCGCCGGGCGCTCAGGTCGCCGGTGCGGGCTCGCGCGGCCGGCGCACGAGGCGCCACGTGAGCCAGAGCGCGAGCGCGAACAGCGGCAGCCCCATGGCGGTGCGCGCGATCCCCAGCGCGACGACCGCGCCGGCCAGATACAGCGGCAGCTGGACGACCAGGCGCAGCACGAACATCGTCGCCCACAGCCACGATGCGCGCGTGAACGCGCGCATCCGCTCCGGGGTCTCGCGCCAGCCGGTCTCGCCGTCGAGCTGGCTCACGATCACGCCGACGAGCGGCCACCGCACGGCGATCGAGATGACGAACGCGCTCGCGTACAGCGCGTTCGCGAGCAGGCCGGGCAGGAAGAAGTCCTCCGCGCGCCCGCTGCGCGTCGCCACGAACGCCGCGAATGCGACGCCGACCAGCCCCGACAGCGCATGGCGCGGCGACTCACCGCGCACGAGCCGCGCGACGGCGAGCAGCAGTGCGAGCGCGACCGCCACGCCGGCGGCCGTGTTCGTGTCCGACCCCGAGAGGACGTACGCGACGACGAACGCGACCGCGGGCAGCGACGTCTCCACGATCCCGAGCGGGCCGCCGACGGCCTCGGCCAGGCCGGGCGGCTGGGTACGCTCGGCGTCGCGCGGAGAGCTCATCCGGACGATGATGCCGCACGCGGCGCCGGCGTGCGCTCGCCTCAGGCGACGGCGGCGCGCCGCTCGGCGCGGTCGGCGAGCCACGCCTCGAGCTCGGCGGGGGCGAGCGGACGCCCGATGTGGAAGCCCTGCGCCATCGTCACGCCGCCGTCCGCCAGGCGCCGCAGCGTCGCCTCGTCCTCGACGCCCTCGGCCACGGTCCTCACCCTGAAGCGACGGCCGAGGTCGATCACGCTGCGGACGATCGCCCCGTCGGCGTGGTCGTGGAGGAGGTCGCGCACGACGACGCGGTCGATCTTGAGCTCGTCGACCGGCAGGTGCTTGAGCAGCGCGAGCGAGGAGTAGCCGGTGCCAAAGTCGTCGAGCGACACGCCGACGCCGGTGGCGACAAGGCTCTCGACGACCCGCAGCGCGCGGTCGGGGTGGCCCATCAGCGCGTCCTCGGTGATCTCGATGCGCAGCCGCGAGGCCGGCATGCCGTGGGGCACGAGCGCGCTCGAGACGTCGACCGCCCAGCCCTCGTCGGGCGGTGTCTCGGCGGACACGTTGACCGCGAGCGCGAGGTCGAGGCCCTCGTCGTACCAGCGCGAGATCTGCGCCAGGGCGGCGTCGAGGACGTGGTTCGTCAGGGCGCCCATCACGCCGGTCTGCTCGGCCAGCGGCACGAATGCGCCGGGCGCGAGGAGGCCGCGCGTCGGGTGCATCCAGCGCACGAGCGCCTCGACGTCCCGGACCTCGGCGGTCGTGTGGGCCACGAGCATGCGAGCATCGCCGCGCCACCGGCGCGCGCGATCGCACGCGCGCGCGGCGGCGCGCCGTGGAGCTCAGGCATGAGGCTCAGGACGACCCCCATAGGTCGATGAGCTCGGCACGAGCGCGTCGGGATTGACCGTGGTTGGCCGCATTGGTCGAGTGGGGCGCGGCCAGATGTGCTCCGGGCCGCCGCGTCGCACCCAGGCGAACAGGGGGCGCAGGTGGTCACGCCGTCGACCATTCGTCCACGCTCGCCTCAGGGGCCGCCGTCCCCCGCCGATCACCGGGTCGCGCCGTCGAGATCCACAGTTCGTGCGGCGCACCTGGACCCGTAGCGTTGCGGCCCCCCGGCGTTTCCCGAGCCCGGGGGGTCGCGCTGCGTCCGAGCGTCACCGCCCCGCGAGCAGCTCGCTCAGGTGGAGCACGCGCGTGCTCAGCCCGCGGCGCCTGATCCCCTGCTCGAGCTGGCGGTCGCAGGGTCGCCGTTGTGCGCGTGCAGCGCGCCGCAGCGGCCCTGGGCGGCGGGCGCGGCGAGCGACGGGTCGAGTTCGCGCGCGCTGCGGCTCACGGCCGGGTACAGCGCCCGCTCGAAGCACCCGAGCAGGAGCTTCGCGGGCTGGGCCGGCGCCGCGCCCGCGCGCGTGCCGGCGGGCCGGGCCCATCAGCCGCACGCGCCGGCGCGCGTTCACGGCCCACAGCATCGACCGCAGCTTCAGCGGCCGGCGGCCGGCCCACACGCGGTCGCGCCACTCCTCGAGCGGCGCGCCGGTGCTGCACGCCGGCGGGGCACACCGGCTCGCACGCGCGGCGGCCCAGGCAGAACGACGACTCGTCCACGACGGTCGGGTCGTCCTCGGGCAGCAGGCCGGTCTCGATCGCGCGCATCAGGTTTGATCCGTCCGCGCGGGGAGGAGGCCTCGATGCGGCTGAGCTCGTAGGTCGGGCACGCGGAGGGCGGCTCGTCAAGGACGTCGCCGGCTACGACGTGGCCGCTCGCGAGCACGGCCTCCACCCCGAGCACGTAGGCGCGCGTCGCGCCGTACTTGAGCGCTCGCAGGCCGCCCGAGCACTCGGCGAGGTTGCGCCCACGCTCGCCGTCGTGTGGCTGCCCGGGTCCGGCGGGGGCAGGAGCCCCTCGGCCGCAGCGGCCTGCGCGAGCTCGATCGTCCGCACGCTGGGCTCGCACACCGCGACGAGGTCGGCCGCGCTGTCCCGCGGATGCGGTTCATCCGCGTGAGGACGAGCACGATCCTGCCGCGGCGCGGCACCGTGCCGGCGCTCAGGTTGGT